>JBBRMQ010000067.1:0-17987 GCA_038230775.1 Thermoanaerobaculia bacterium | reverse complement strand
GGCGCGGAAGTTCATCGACGCCGGCGCGATGGTCTCGCTATCGACCGACTGCAACCCGGGGTCGTCGATGACGGAATCGATGCCGATGGCGATGCAGCTGGCGACGCTGCAGATGAAGATGACCGTCGAGGAGTCGATCACCGCGGCCACGCTCAACGGCGCGGCGTCTCTGCGGATGGCGCACGAGATCGGATCGATCGAGCCCGGCAAGCGCGCCGATCTCGTGCTGCTCGACGCACCGAATTATCTCCACCTCGTCTACCACTTCGGCGTAAACCTCGTCCGTGTGGTGATGCGCGACGGTCAGTTCATCCCGATGTCATCCTGAGCGCCGCGAAGGATCCCCTACGCAGAACGAGGGTGATCCTTCGCCGTCTTCGCGGCTCAGGATGACACTGGATCTCGCGTCGCATCGCGACGGTGAGTTCATCGGCTGAGTGCTTTGTCATTCCGAGCGTAGCGAGGAACCGGTGTGGGTTGGGCGGGGCGACAAACGTGCCTCCCGCCCACACCGGTTCCTCGCTACGCTCGGAATGACAAGCTTCGCAAATGGAGTTCAGTCGAAGCTTGGTCGCGCCGGACGCATCCTGCCGAACTCCGCGTCCACCTCGCGCAGGACTCGCCTCGCGCGGTCCGCAAAGGCCGCGGCGACCCAGACGCGCGCTTCCCACGGGTCCGGCTCTTCGATGGGGGATGCCTCGTGGTTCAGCATCGACAGCGCCGTTCCGGCCTCGATGACGTACGGCACGCCCGCTTTCTCGATCTTGTCGAGCAGATGAGCAAGCAATTCGGACGACGTCTCGCTGGCCAGCAGGAAGAGGCCTTCCATCCGCGGCTCGTCAGTCAGTTCAGCGACGAGCGGGACGTCGCAGTCCGAGCAGCGGATGATGCCCTCGCGATACTCGCTCTCGCACTCGGGGCAGAACATGCAGCGTTGATTTTCTCACACAGTTTCATCAGCCATCGGCTTCGGCGCGCGCCCCTCACCCGGCCTTCGGCCACCCTCTCCCCGCTCACGCCGGGCGAGGGCAACGGAAGGTCGCATGCTCGCAAGAGTGAGTTCGTAGCCCTTCTCCCCGCGGTGCGGGGAGAAGGTGCGTGAAGCGCGGATGAGGGGGATCTCAACCCTCGTAGAAGGCCCGGATTTTCTCATACAACTTCGCGCCGATTGCCGCCTTTGCCTCGTGAGTGCAGCCGCCGATGTGCGGCGTGAGAATGAGCCGCGGGTCGTCGGGGAACGTCCGCCCGGGCGGCTCGGGATCGAACACGTCGAGGGCCAGTCCGCCGAGGTGGTTGGCGGCGAGCGCGTCGAGGGCGGCCTGCTGATCGAGCACCTCGCCGCGCGACGCGTTGATGACCATCGTGCCCGGTCGCATCTGCCGGATCTGTTCGACTCCAACCATTCCGCGCGTCTCGGACGTCAAAGGCACGTGCAGCGTCACGATGTCGCTCTTGCGCAGGAGTCGATCGAGCGATTCGGCCCGGCTCGTCCCGCGATCCTCGAAGTCGACGTCGGTCAGGTACGGGTCGTACGCCTGCGTCAGCATCCCGAACGCACCCGCCAGGCGCGCGACGCGCGAGCCGACCTGCCCCAGCCCGACAATGCCGAGGAGAAAGTGGCGAAGCTCGTGCCGCGAGGAGCAGTCGTAGCGGTTCCATACGCCGTTTTTCAATTCGGCGGTTGATGCGCTCACCGTGCGCGTGATGGCGATCATGAACCCGATCACGAGCTCCGCCACGGCGTTGGCGTTCTCGCCGGGGAGACTGACGATCGCGATTCCGCGCTCGCGCGCCGTATCAGCGTCGATGTTGTCCGTTCCGCTCGTTCCCTGCGCGATCAGCTCGAGATGCGGTGCGTTGTCGAGGACTCGTTTCGTGACGCGGTTGTACGACCGCGTGACGAGGATCTCGCACTGGCCGACGATCGCGGCCAGCTCCTCTTCGGTGCGCACGGGATGATCGACGATGTCGAACCGGCCGTCCTGCGCGGCGCGCTCGCGCAGCGAGGCATCGACGTCGGCGGCGATCAGCAGCTTCTTCGCCATCACGCTCAGGATAAACTGAACGCGTTGCGCTTTCTCCGCAAACACCGAACGGCGCTCATCGCCCTGGCGGTTTATCACTTCGTCTTCTTCTTCCCGACGCTGTTCATGGGACGCCTGCCGTCCCCGAACGACGTCTTCTTCAACTATTCGCCGTGGAGCCACTCGCGCACCGTCGAGGTGCAGAACTCGCTCATCAACGACCCGCCGACGTCGTACTTCACGTTGATGTCGCTGGTGAAAAGCGATTGGCAGGCGTTTCACTGGAATCCGTTCATCGGGTCGGGGGTGCCGGGGTTCGGATCTTCAGCGGCGGCGGTGCTCTCGCCGTTCGTTCTGTTGCCGACGCTCGCGCTTCCGTTAACGTGGGTCTATGCGGCGTTGATTTTTCTGAAGCTCACGGCAGCGTTCCTCTTCGCCTACCTCTGGCTTCGCGAAGAACGACTCGGCCGTGGCGGCGCGGCGGTTGGGGCGATCATTCTGGCGGCGTCCGGCGCGTACGCGGTGCGTTGGTGGTGGCAGGCGACCAACGCCACCACGCTCTATCCCGCGTTGTTGTGGATCGTGCGGCGCGCGATGCGCGGCAGGCGCGTGCCGTTCTGGCTCGCGACGATGGTCGTCGCGGTATACGCGCTGGCCGGATCTCCGGCGGCGATGGCGTACGGCGCGTATCTCGCGGTGGCCTACGCGGTGACGCTCGCCATTCGCGACCGCCGTCTGCCCGTCGTGCGGCCGGTCATCGCGCTGTTGGCGGGCGCGTTGATCGCGATGCCGGCGATCGTGCCGTTCGTGCAGTTGCTGCGGCGAAGCGGCTATCTCGCTGCTCGCGCCGGTGCGGCATTGCAGTCGTTTCCGCTTCGACACTTCGCGCTGTTCGTTCTTCCCGACCATCTCGGCAACAACGCGCGACATGACTGGAGCGGCGACGGCACGCTAGGTGCGGCAAACAACTACGTCGCCGCCACCGTCTATCTCGGCCTCATCCCGATCGTGCTGATCGCGTTCGCGTTGTTCAACCGCCGCGCAAACACGCGATGGTTCTGGATCGCGACACTTGCCTTCATCCTGCTCTGCATGTTCGGCGCGAGCCCGGTGACGGTCCTCGTCTCACGCCTGCCGTTGACGCGCTATTCGCCGTTGACGCAGATGGTGTTGATCCTGCCCGTTGCCGCGGGCTACCTCGGCGCAGCGGCTTCGTCGATGCTGAGCCGTCACCGCGCAACCATCGGCCTTCTCGCTGCGCTCATCGCCGCAGACCTCGGCGTGTTTGCAGGGCGCTTCTATCCGTACATCACGAGCGACGTGGCGATGCCGCCGGTCACGCCGACGATCGCGTTTCTGCAGCAGCAGCCGAAGCCGTTCCGCATCGCCCCGTTCATGAACTATCTCTGGCCGAATACGTCGGAGCTCTACCGCCTCGAAGACGTGCGCAGCCATTTCTCCTCGGAAGCGGATTACCGGCTGCTGCTGCAGCGGATCGATCCGACGTCATCCTCCGATCAACACACGGTGATCTCGTTCAACAGCCTGAAGTTCAATTTCAGCGATCCGTTCACCGCAATGCTCGGCGTCCGCTATTACGTCGAGCACAAAGAGATCGACATCGTGCGCTGGACCATTTTTCAGAACAGCGAGCCCGGTGTGGTATCGAATGGAATCCTGACCATGCAGCATGGGATGGTGCTGACCAGAACCATCGTGGTCGACGATCGTCCGTTTTATGCGCTCGAGATGCCGGTAACGTTCCGGGCGGGAGCCGCGTCATCGAGGCTCGTCGTCACGCTGTCGCGAGGCTCCGCGGTTCTCTTTCAGCGGGCGTTCACGCCGTCAGATATCAGCGTGATGAACAAGATCTACGTGCCGATCTATACGAACCTGCGGCCGGGTGATGAAGCATCGCTCGAAGTGCGCTCGGACGGGATGCGCGCGGAGATTGTCCGCGGCGCGGATCAGCCGCTCTACTACGACCGCGTCAAGATCCCTCTGATGTTCGACCGCGAGTTGCCGGACGGCCGGATCTTCCGCAACGCCGGCGAGGTCCCTCGCTTTCACAGCGTGCGTCGCGTTTCGAGCATGACGCACGACGACTTTCTGACGAAGACGTTGACCGTTGACTTTCGTGACGAAGCGATTCTCACCGGCGGCGATGCTCCGGTCGCCACCGCCGACGCGGCGGTGACGGTCCGGCGTTACGAGGAGGCGCGTCAGGAGATCGAGGTCGACGCGCCGGCGGGAACGTTCCTGGCTTCGTCGGAGAAGCTCACGCCGGAGCTGGAGGTGACGATCGACCGGCGCCGCGTGAACCCGATGGAGATCAACCTGCTGTTCGCCGGGGTTCGCGTTCCGCCGGGAAAGCACGTCGTGATGTTCTCGCGAAGGATCGCACGCGGGTGGTGGGGCTGGTCGATTGCGGCGGCGCTTTTCGCGATGGTGTTCTCGGTCATCGACGTCGTGCGACCACGATGATCTGATACGCGAACAGTCCGCGCCAGAGCTGGGTGACCGACGCGAGAATGCGCTCGCCGATCCGCAACAGGACGTCCGGCATCCACGGCACGATCAGGCGCACGGGAATCGACGAGCCGTGAATCGCGATGATGCGAAAGCCCGCGCGTTCCACGTCCCGCTTGATCGTTCGCATCGTGTAGAAGCGAAGATGCGTCTCGTCGAGGATGCCGCGCTCGCGGTACTCAAAGATCCCCAGGAGCAGTCCAATTCGTACGGTGATGTTCGCGATGTTGGGCACCGAGATGAACGCACGTCCTTCGCCGGCGAGCGACTCGCGGACGAGGCCGAGGAGTGCCTGCGGCTCGCGGAGGTGCTCGATGATGTCGGCGAGCACGATCGCGTCCACGTCCGCGGGAAGGCGCGTCGCGTTCTCGAGGTCGGCGATGACGATCTGGTCGAGGCGGCCCTTGAGGTCGGCCATGCGGTCGGAGCTCAGCTCGAAACCGATGCGGCGCTTGAACTGATCGCGCAGCGCGAACCCGAGCTCCCCACCGGCGGCGCCGAGGTCGAGCAGGGTGCCGCCGCGCGGCGAGTGCCGGCGTACGAGATCGATGAGGATGCGGTGGCTGCTCCCCTCGAAGTCTTTGAACGTGTAAACGTTGGGCATTGTCGAGTAAGGCCGTAAGGTTGTAAGGCCGTAGAACCGCGGCGCGCTACGGTTCTTACTTCCTTACCGTCTTACTACGTGATCCCCACCTCGCTGTTGTCGCCGACCATGAACCGATAGGCGGCGGGCTTGCGGGCGGTGCGGCCGATCTTCACGTTCTTTCCGATGAGGCTTGCCTCGATGCGGCCGTCCACGTGCGCGATCGTGGAGTTTTCCAGGACGATCGAGTTCTCGATCTCGCAGTACTCGAGGCCGCATCCGTTGCCGATCGATGTGTACGGACCGACGTAGGCGTGCGTGATCTTCGCGTCGCGGCCGATGATCGCCGGCCCGCGCACCACGGAGTCGATGATCTGGGCGCCATCCTCGATGACGACCTTCCCTTCGATGGAGCTGGTGCCGGAAATCTTGCCGCGCACGTCCTGCTCGAATGTGTCGAGCACCGTGCGATTCGCTTCCAGCATGTCCTCGATCTTTCCCGTGTCCTTCCACCATCCTTTGACGATGTGCGGATGAACGCTGTAGCCGTGATCGAGGAGCCACTGGATGGCGTCGGTGATCTCGAGCTCCCCGCGCTTCGAAGGCTTGATCGCCTTCGCCGCCTCGAAGATGTGCTGATCGAACATGTAGACGCCGACCAGTGCCAGGTCGGACTTCGGATGCGGCGGCTTCTCGGTCAGCTTCAACACGCGCCCGTCGCTCGAGAGCTCCGCGACGCCGAAGGCCGAAGGGTTCGGAACTTTCGTCAGCAGAATCTCGCTGTTGCAATCGATCGACTGGTACTCCTTGACCAGCGGCGTGATGCCGTGCTGCAACAGGTTATCGCCGAGGTACATGACGAACGGGGAATCGCCGAGGAAGGCCTCGGCGGTCAGCACCGCATGCGCGAGTCCTCGCGGCGCGTCCTGCTCCAGGTAGCTGATGTTCGCGCCGTAACGCGAGCCGTCGCCGATGAACTGCCGGATCTCGCTGCCGGTTTCCGGCGACACGATGATGGCGATGTCCTCGATGCCGGCGCCGACGATCGCCTCGATGCCGTAGGCCAGAACGGGCTTGTTCGCGACCGGGATCAGCTGCTTTGCGGACGTGTACGTGAGCGGACGCATGCGCGTGCCCTTGCCGCCGGACAGAATCAGGCCTTTCATTCGTTGATGACGATTCATAGTGAAAGGACTGAGGGCTGAGGACTGAGGACTGAGGACTCCACGAACTCAGCTTTTCCCAGTCCTCAGTCCTCAGTCCTCAGTCCTCGCTCTAGTGCGTTGCGATGGTGCCGACGTTCTTGAGGGATACGGCGATGCCGAAGCTCGACGCCGGTCTCTGGATCGGATCATAAACCAGGTACCGGCGGTACTCGAACGCCAGGCCGTAGCAGGAAGCGTTCGCGCCGATGAGATACCGCTGCTCGAGAAACGTGCCTTGCTTCGCGTCGAAGTTGAGCTGGATGTCGGCGCGGATGCGCTCGTGCAGAAGGGAGGAGCCGGTGTTGATCCGGATCTGACTGGAACTGCTGGTCGTGAAAGCGGTGGGGGTGTTGTCCACCGGATGCTGGAACGACGCGAACCAGGTGAAGCTCAGATACTTGTCCTGGCTGCTGCCGGTTCCAATCAGATTGCCGGAAATGCTCGTCTGATCGATCTTGTGGGAGAGGTTGCCGATCGTCGTCGTGGTATCGAGCGTGATCGACTGATACGGATTGACGTGAAGGCTGGCGACGAGCGATGACAGCTTGCGGTCGGCCAGCGTCGACGCGGGGGTCGTCGTCTGTGGCTTCGAGATCGTCGCGGTCTGTGACAGCGAGAAGGACATGACCTCGCGAGAGCTTGCGTTCGGACCGGTGGCCTTGCCGATGAGGCGGTTGGTCAGCGAGTATTCGATCGACTCGCCGATCGGAAGGAACGGCGAATCGACGGTGTCGAAGCGAAGCACCTTCTGGTCCTGCACGTCGCTTGTGTAGAGATAGCGGAAGCGGGGCTCGATGACGTGCTTGAACCGGCTGAATCCGCCGATCGACTCGTCGAAGACTCTCGAGAACGAGGGTCCGACGACTTCGACCTGTCCTTGAACGTACGAACGACTGATCGAATCATCGACTGCAGCCGGCTTCAGTGCCGGATTCGCGACGCTGGCATCGGACAGTCTCGACGTGTAGTAGGTCTCGCGCGCGGAGATCTGCGGCCGGATCGAGAACCATGCCGGCGTGCGGATCTGCATCGACAGCGTGGGGAAAAGATCGGCGCGTCCATAGTTCGCATCCGCTCCGAACGACAGGCCCTGCGTCACGAGATGCGATGTCGACGATTCGAGCGCGAGATAGAACGGCGTATTCGCCAGGCGTTTCGGGTAGAGGCGGAACTGCGCCGTCGGCAACTGCTCGTAGCGCTGCTTGGTGATGGGCGACAGAAGGTCCTTGGGGTCGAGGTGACCGAGGATGATGTCGCGGCGGTCGCTGAGAAGGTTGAGCGAGTAGAGGTTTGTGTTCTTCGTCAGATACGCGGACGAGTACACCTGCGACAGCGTGTGGAATCGCTGGTCGCGCTCATAGCGGCGGAAAAATTCGAGATCCGAAAAATCCTCGACGTCCACCACCCCACGGAATCCGCCTGGCAGGTTTTCCTGCGAGTGTTTGTAGTCGTAGCGCCACTGTTCGCGCTTGGTCAGCGAGTCGTGGATGGCCCACGCGTTCAGATCGCCGAGCTTGACGTTGGGCGTCGGCCGGTAGCGGAAGTTGACGCCGAGGCCGTTGTAGCCGCGCGTGTTGAGATCGGCGTAGACGGTGGTGTCCATCGAGTTGCCGATCGGAATGAAGTAGCCGAGCTCGAGACGGTTGCCGAGGCTGTTCTGCGCGGGATGCGCACGGCCGGGAAACTCGCTGAGCAGAATGCGCGGCATGAGGAAGCCGCGCGCGCGATCGTGCTTGGTGGGCCACACCAGGCGCGGCGCCCAGAAGATGGGAAGCCGATGCGCGCGGAAGGTGAAGTTCTTGAGATACGCATAGTCGTCGATCGTGAGGTCCATCTGCATCACGTGAAAGGACCACGAAGGATTGTCGATGTCGCAGGAGGTGAAGACGCCGTTCGTCAGCCGGTAGGTCGTCTCGGAGAGCTTTTCCAGTTTCTCGCCCGTGAAGTAGAGCGCGGGATCCATGCTGCCGGTCGCGTTGAAGAAGGTTCCGGTCTTCGTGTCGAGGTTGTAGACGACCTGACTGCCGGTGAGCCGCGTCGGGCCCTGATCGATGATCACGTGTCCCTCGGCCGTGACATCTTTCGTCCGCAGGTTCACCGTCGCCTTGTCGGCGTGCATCTTCACGTCCTGGTATTCGACGGTCACGTCGGGCTGCAGGATGGCGTACTCGCCCTGGACGACTTCGATCTTGCCGCCGGGCGCGGCCGAATATTTGATGTCGCCGCCCTGCGCGCGCTTCTGTCCCGGCACGAGTTTGAACTTCGTGTTTTGCTTGTAGTACTGCCCCGCCTGGCCCATGTTTTTTCCCTGAGCGAGGAGAATCGGTGCAGCGAGTACGGCGAGGAGGGTAGGGAGGAAACGCCGCTTCATTTGCTGTGCGCCATTGTATCTGACGCCAGTTGAGCGGCTTTGGTTGCTTCGCGATTGAAGCGCGTCATCGTTTCGATCTGCATCCGGAGCTTGATGATCTCCAGTTGATAGAGGCGCGCGATCTCTTCGGTCCGGTCGCGCTGCTGCCGTTTGCGCAGCGCAATCTTGTTGGCCAGACGCACGAACTCCCGATGCGCTTGCGTATCGCTCCAGCCGCCGGTGCCCAGCCGAAGCAGCGGATGCGCGGTGCGGCGAACGTCAGCGTCTGCCATGAACCCGAGAGACGCCTCATGGCTGAGCTCCGCGCGGACATCGGGCCACTGCTGGAACACGACCACGATGATGATGAGCGGGACGAGCACTGCGACGCCCATCGCGGCGGTGCAATCGGTGACTCCGGCCGTCGCGACGCCGAAGGGGATGTACGCGGCGCCGACCGCGAGCGCAGCGGTGACGACGTCGACGAGGTACTGTCGCATGCGATTGGCGACGTGCAGCGCCGCGAAGGTGATGCCGTAGCCGGCCAGCGCGCCGG
This sequence comes from Thermoanaerobaculia bacterium, assembly GCA_038230775.1. Taxonomy (GTDB): domain Bacteria; phylum Acidobacteriota; class Thermoanaerobaculia; order Gp7-AA8; family Gp7-AA8; genus JBBRMQ01. The sequence goes on along the minus strand of JBBRMQ010000067.1, from coordinate 8,740 downwards.
CGAGAATGCATTCCGAGACCGCAGCGCACGGCACTTCGCTGCGGATGATCAGCGGCACCGCCGCTGCGGCGCCGGAGCAGGCGCCGAGGATCATGCCGTCGACGGGCTCGCTCTCGTCGCCGGTGAGACGCACATACAGAGCCGCCGCAGTGAGCGTCACCCCGACAGCGATCGGATGCGCGGTGTTCATCAGCCGCAGCACCACGCCGCTCACCACTCCTGCCACCAGCGGCGTTTGCCAGGACTCGACGAGATCGGTGTCGAGCGTCTTGAAGAAGCGCACGGTGGCGAGCGCGATCAGGAAGCAGAGGATGATCAGGAGCGCGGTGACGGGGTCGGTCATTGTGGCGGGGACTCATCGAAGCGAATCGGATGCCGTGCGAAGTACCGCCGCGACCGCTCGATGTCATGCCGGATCTGATTGGTCAGCTCGAGCGCCGACCGGAACTGCTGTTCACGCCGCAGGAGCTGATGAAAATAGACGCGCACCGTATCGTCGTAGACGTTCGAGTCGAAGTCGAGGATGTGGCTCTCGATCGTCGTGGCGTAATTCTCATACAGCGTCGGCCGCACGCCGATGTTGGTCACACTCTGGAAACATCGCGCGAAACTCGCGAAGCGCGACGTGGTGACGTAGACGCCGCCGCCGGGAAAAAGCTCGTTCGCCGGATCGACGTTCACGGTCGGGAATCCGATCTTGCGCCCGAGCCGGCGGCCGGTGGCAACGCGGCCGTCGATGAAGTAGGTGCGGCCGAGGGCCAGGGCGGCGGCGCGCACGGCGCCTTTGCGGAGCGCGTCGCGCACGTTCGAGCTCGAGACGCGGATGCCACGGATACGCACCTCGTCGACGCCCTGCACTTCGAATCCGTACTGCGCGCCGGAGGCCGTCAGCTTCGCGAGGTTGCCCTCACGTCCGGCCCCGAAACAGAAGTCGCGGCCGATCCGCATCTCGTGCACCTGCAGGGCAGCCACGAGAAACTCCGCGATGAACCGATCGGCAGTCCAGCGCGAGAACTCGGGAGTGAACGGCACGATGAGCAGCGCGTCGAGCCCCATTGCGCTCAGGATTTCCTGCTTCTGCGCCAGCGTGAGGATCTGCTTCGGCACCCGGTCCGGCGCGACGACCGAGACCGGATGCGGGTGAAACGTAATCAGAGCCGACGGCCGCTGCGCCTCGCGCGCCCGATCGACGACCGCACGCACGATCGCCTGGTGACCGATGTGCATGCCGTCGAAGTTGCCGATCGTCGCGATGCAACCCCGCGGAAGATCGGTCTGGCGCAGCGGGTCGTGAAGAACGATCACGGGGTTGCGAGTGTATCAGCGGGTTCATGACCGACGTCAGAATGCGGATGTAGGAGGGTGGGAGTCACATGCAGAATGCAGAATGCAGAATTAGGAACACAGAATGCAGAATGCAGAATGCAGAATGCAGAATGCAGAATGCAGAATGCAGAATGCAGAATGGATCGGAGGCCGTGGTCTTCTCCATTCTCCATTCTGCATTCTGCATTTCGGTCTTCCCCTTCCGCATTCTCTTTCCCCTTCTGACTCTTGATGACTGAGCTCGAATCCGGCGACATCGCGTTCTACACGGAATCGCAGCGCCTGTACTTCACGCTCCGGCCGTGGAACGGTGGCGAACGCGTCCTCGCCATCGGTCGCAAGCACATCGGCCAGCGCTTCTGGGCGCTGGTCACGGAAAAACTTGCGAAGAGCGCGGAAGAGATCGGCGGTGGTGAGTACCGGATCTCGGAGCATGACGGGCATTCCCACCTTTCGTACGAGCTCGACCGTCATGCCGACGAGGCCATCCACACCGTGTTCGGCCTCGGCCGGTCTGGCGGATTCATCGTCACCGTCATGAATCCTGATCCAACGCTGTGGACGGCCAGCCTCCAGGAGGAGCTCTTTCAGGGGTATCGGGCGGCTCCTACGCCGTTCCCACCGCCCTTGCAGGAGCGGTTCGACGGGCGGAAGTATGCGAGACTCGATACGGTCGAGTTCCTCGATTACCCCGGCGCTGAGCTAGTGCTCATCGCTGAATAATTGGTGGGGCCGGCCGGTTTTGGATCGAGTCCATGGCGTCCTATTACGCGGAACACGCGCAGCAATTGAAGCGGGACCTCGCGGCCGAAGTGCCGACCGAGGAGCTGCGGAGGCTGCATCAGAAGCGGCCCTGGCTGCACGCGCTCATCGCGCTTGCCAACATCGCGGCGCTGGTGGGCGCCGGGGTCGCGATCGTTCATTTCGACCACTGGTACTTCTGGCTGCCGTTCGCGGTCATCGCCGGTTTCGCCGTGTTCGACTTTACGGTGCTGCTGCACGAGGTCGTGCACCGCGCGGTACTCGCGCAGTCGAGCGATCGCGCCTATCGCGTGTTCGGGTTGCTGTACGCGATTCCGAGCGGGATCTCCGCATCGCAGTTCACCCGCTGGCATCTCGATCATCACGCAGGCCTCGGCTCCTTCGAAGAGGATCCCAAGCGCCATTGGCTCTCGCCGAAGCGCAATGCGCGCTGGTTGAAGGCGCTCTACTTCACGCCGGCGCTCTTCCCGATCTACTTCCGCGCCGCCGCGCAGGAGACGATGACGTACGAGCCGGAGCTGCAGGCGCGGATCAAGCGGGAGCGCCTGGCGACGATCGTGTTCCAGCTCGGCGTGCTGGCGGCGATCGCCTGGATCGGCGGGCCGTACATCGCGTGGAAGCTCTACATGGTTCCGGTGTTCTTCGTGTTTCCCGTTGCGTTCGCGCTGAATCGTCTGGGACAGCACTACGACATCGATCCCGAGGATCCGGCGAAGTGGTCGACGCTGGTGAAGGGATCGATTTTCTGGGACGCGATCTTCCTCTTCTCGGACTATCACCTCGAGCATCACTACTTTCCGGGCGTGCCGTTCTACAACCTGCGCCGCCTGCAGAAGCTGCTGATGCCGTTCTACGAGAAGCGCGGAGTCGCGGCGCACAGCTATCCGGAGCTGATCTGGAACTGGCTGGTCATGAATCGCAAGCCGCACTCGAATTGGGAAGGGAACACAGCGAACGCAGTGCCCATCGTTACCAGAGCGGCAGGCTCTTAGCCCGCCGACCTCTGATTCTGTGTGAGGACCGGCTTCAGCCGGTCACGAAGGCCGGCTGAAGCCGGCCCACACACAGAGGCCGGAAAACGCCTTACAGCAACCCGTTGAGCACGAAGTCTGCGACCGGCTCCGCCTGATCGGCGAGCGCGTACTCTTTCTCCGAGAGCACCCACGACGTCACCATCTCGTCGAGAATCCCGAAAATCGACTTCGCCGCCAGCTGCGGGTTGAGCGTCTTGCGGAACACGCCTTCGTTCTGTCCCTGCTCCACGATCTTGCGCAGGATGTTGAGGTAGTCCGCGACTTCCTGGTGCGACAAGAGCGCCATGAACTTCAGGCTGTGGCGAAGCTCGACCTGCGCGACGATCGCCAGCGCGCGGTCGCGGCCTAACGTCTCCAGATGATGCCGGATCGCCACCCGGATGCGCTCCTCCGCGCGGCGCGCCTGGGTGAGATCGCGTTCCAGTGAGAGCAGGTAGCCGCGCGTGTGCTCGCGGAAAATGTTAATGAGGAGATCTTCTTTGCCGTCGAAGTAGAGGTAGATCGTGCCGTCGGCTACGGCCGCCGATTTCGCGATGTCGGAGACTTTGGCGTTGAAGTAGCCGCTCTGGGCAAAGACATCGGTCGCAGCGCGGAGAATGCGCTGCCGTTTGGTTGATGCGGGCTGCTGGGGCTGCGGAAGAGTCTTGGCCATCGCTGAATGAATCCTCATTCAGCGGAGAGCGCCATGTCAAGGCGGCTTCGCAGCGCGGCCACGAGGCTGGCGTCGAATGGTTCCTTTCTGCCGGCGTCGATCACCTCCATGACGTCCGCGCGGCTCATCGCGGCGCTCACCGGATAGATGTGGAGATGCAGGTGCGGCGTGGCAATGCCGAGCTTCATGATGATCGCGCGGTCGGCCTGGGTGACGTCGAGGATCGCCCGCTCGCTGCGCCGGTACATGCGCGCGAAGTGCAGCCACTCGTCCTCATCGAGGTCGGCGACGTTCTCGACGTGTGCCTTCCACAGCACCATGACGTGCCCGCGGACGGCCCAGTCCTGGTGCAGAATCACGGCGGCACGGTCGTCTTCGAACAACACCTCGAGCGCGCTAGAATGCGCGCACAATGAACATGCTTCCATTGGTGCTCATTATCGCTGCGGCGGTGCTCGACAAGGGCATCGGATTCGTTCATTACCCGGTATCGACGAAAAGCGCGGCCGCGCAGAGCTTCTTCGATCAGGGGATGGCCTACATGTACGGCTTCAATCACGAAGCTGCCATCCGCTCCTTCCAGCAGGCCTCCGAGCTTGATTCGAACCTCGCGATGGCGCACTGGGGAGTGGCCTACGCGCTGGGACCGAATATCAATCTCGATGTCGATCCCGATCGCGAGAAGCAGGCGTTCGACGCCGTGCAGCTAGCGCGCAGGAAGGCTGCGTCGCCGAAGGAACGCACGCTCATCGACGCGCTCGCGAAACGGTACTCAAACGATCCCAAAGCGGATCTCAAGAAGCTTGCACTCGATTACAGCAACGCGATGGGTGTGCTGCAGAAGAAGTATCCGGCCGACGACGACATCGCGACGCTGTATGCCGAGAGCATGATGGATCTGAATCCGTGGAAGTTCTGGTCGCACGATGGCAAACCCGCGCCGCGTACCGAGGAGATCGCCGCCGTCCTCGAGTCGGTGTTGAAGCGCAACCCAAACCACCTTGGCGCCAACCATTACTACATTCACGTTATCGAGGCTTCGCCGAATCCCGAACGCGCGCTGACGAGCGCGAAACGTTTTTCCACGCTCGCGCCCTCGTCCGGACATCTCGTCCACATGCCGGCGCACATCTATCAGCGCGCGGGCAACTACGCCGGCGCTGCGGACGCCAATGCCAGAGCCGCGGCGGTCGATCGCGGCTACATCGCGAAGAACGGACCGAACGGCATCTATCCGCTGATGTACTACAACCACAATCTCCAGTTCGGGTCGGCCTCCTACGCGATGATCGGCCGTTACGACGACGCGAGGAAGATGGCCGACGAATTCGGCGGCACCGCGGTGAAGATGGTCAAGGAGATGCCGATGCTTGAGAGCGCGGCGGCCGCGCCCGCTCTGCTTCGGCTGCGCTTCTGCAGATATCACGACGTCGTGAAGATGCCCCTCGCAAATGCCGGACCGCTGTCCACGCTGCTCGGTCACTTCGCGCGCGCCGTCGCCTACGCCCGTCTCGGCGATCTGGCATCGGCTGATCGCGAACACGCCGCTCTCGGGGATGCGCGCAAAACGCTCACGGACGATCCCGGCATCATGCAGAATTCGCCGAAGAACCTCGCCGTGGTCGCCAGCGCCGTCGTCGAGGGTCGGATCGCCGAAGCGAAAGGCGATCGCGAGAAGGCGCTTCGCGCGTATCGCGCTGCCGTCGATGCCGAGGACAAGCTCGATTACGACGAGCCGGCCGACTGGTTCTATCCGACACGGGAGACGTTAGGCGGTGCGCTCCTTCGTTCCGGTCAGCCGGCGGTGGCCGAGAAAGTCTTCCGCGAAGATCTGGAGCGCAATCCCGAGAATCCGCGATCGCTGTTCGGGCTGAGGAAAGCCCTCGAGGCGCAGAAGAAACCATGGGTGAAGACCGCGGAGGCCTTCAAGCGGGTGTGGCGCGGGGGTGCGCTGAGCGTGGCTGACCTATGACTGGCCTGGAGCCTCAATGGGCTTCTGTGTGTGGGCCGGCTTCAGCCGGCCATGACCGGCTGAAGCCGGTCCACACACAGAACCTATTTGACACACAGAAGCCGGTGGTCCCCGGCGGCCAACGATAGTGCGGACCATTCGCTTCGGCCGCACCAACGCGCAGGTTCCCGCCATCAGCCTCGGCACCTGGGGTCACGGCGGTCCGAACGTCAGCGAGGGGAACTCCGTAGGCTGGAGCGGTCACGACGATCGCCTGGCGAAGGACGCGCTGATCGAAGCGCACCGGCGTGGCATCACGCATTGGGATACCGCGGATGCGTACGGCGCCGGCCACGCCGAGACTTTGATCGGCGAGGTCTTCGACGTCGTGCCGCGCCGCGACGTCTTCCTGGCCACGAAGTTCGGCTGGGTCAAAGGACCGCCGGGTCACTTCTATGACGCGAAGTTCATGCGCGCGCAATGCGAGCAGTCGCTCCGCAACATGCGGACCGACGTCATCGACCTCTACTACTTTCACCACTGCGACTTCGGCGATGGCGATCAGTATTTCGACGATGCGCTGGCAACGATGCACGCGCTGCAGGCTGAGGGCAAGATCAGGTTCGTGGGATTGTCCGACTGGAACGCGTCGAAGATCATGCGATTCATCGAGCGCGTCGATCCCGACGTCGTGCAGCCGTATCGCAACCTCATCCACGACGACTACGAACCGAGCGGTCTGAAGAAATGGGTCGACGCGCACGATCTCGGTGTCGCATTCTTCTCGCCGCTGAAGCACGGGCTGCTCCTGGGCAAGTACGACGGACCGCAGAATTTTCCGGAAGGTGATTTCCGGAGCGGGATCGCCGATTTCAAGAATGCCGCCTTCGTCGCGCGCATGAAAGAGGCCCGCGATCAAGTGACGGCGAGATTCGCGTCACAGCCCGAGCCGGTGCTGTACGTCCTCACGGGCGCGCTGCTGGCGGGCAATCCAACCGCAACCGTTCTGTTAGGCCAGCGGAATCCGAAACAGGTCGCCGCTGCCGCGGCAGCCGGCGGCTCGGCACTCGATGACGCCGATGCCGCGTGGGTACGAAACATCTATCGAGGGAGGTAGTTCCTTGCGACGAGTTCTCAGCATTGTTCTGATTCTGGTTTCTCTTCCCGCAGTGGCCCAGGAGGCGCCGAAGAAGACACCTTCGCGCGCCGAGGCGGTGGCGTTCGCGCGTGCGTGGCTGGATGGGCAACGCTCGTATGACGAAATCCCCGGCATGTCCGCCGCGATCGTCCACGATCAGGAGCTGTTGTGGAGCGGCGGAACGGGAATGGCCGACCCGGCGACGAAACGCGCGGCGAGCGCGGACACCATCTACAGCATCTGCTCCATCTCGAAGCTCTTCACCAGCGTCTCGGTGATGCAGCTCCGCGATGCGGGAAAGCTCGCGCTCGAGGATCCGCTTTCGAAGTACTTGCCGTGGTTCACGATGCAGCCCGCGCCCGACGGCGGACCGGTCACCATCGCCGGCGTGCTCACGCACTCTTCCGGTCTGCCGCGCGAGTCCGATTACCCGTACTGGAGCGGCTCGTTCGACTTTCCGACACACGATCAGATCGTGAAGCGCCTGCCGGCGCAGAAGCCGCTGTATCCCTCCGACACCTATTTTCAGTATTCGAACCTCGGCCTCACCCTCGCGGGCGAAGTCGTTGCCGCAACGTCGGGTCAGCCTTACGCCGACTACGTCCGCGGTCACGTTCTCGGACCGCTGCATCTAGACTCCACGACGCCGGAGATTCCGCTCGCCGAACAAGGCAAGCGTCTCGCCGTCGGCTACAGCGCGAAGCGCCGCGACGGAACGCGGGCCGTGGTGCCGATCTTTCAGGCGCGGGGCGTGGCGCCGGCCGCGGGATACGCCTCCACCGCGAACGATCTGGCGAAGTTCGCCGAGTGGCAGTTTCATGTCCTGGACAAAGGTGACGATGCAGTATTGAAGGCCCGCACGTTGCGTGAGATGTACCGCGTCCATTTCGTCGATCCCGACTTCGAGACCTACTGGGGGCTCGGCTTCGCGGTGATCAAGCAGGATGACAAGGTGTTCGTCGGCCACGGTGGGTCATGTCCGGGATTTCGTTCGCAGCTTCTGTTGAAGCCGGACGAGAAGATCGGCGTCGCCGTGCTGGCCAATGCGTCGGGCATCAACACCGGCCGTTATGCACGCACGCTCTACGACATCGTCGCTCCGGCAATCAACGCGCACTCCGACACGGCCGCCGACTCGTCACTGACTCCATTCCTCGGCTCCTACGACGAGTCTCCGTGGAACGGCGAGAGCATCTTCTTCTCCTGGGGTGGCGAGCTTGCGTCGGTCAGCCTGCCGACGATGACGCCGATCAAGGACATGGAGCGTTACCGAAAAACCGGCGCGAATACGTTCCGGCGCATCCGCAAAGACAACACGCTCGGCGAGGAAGCTGTCTTCGAGATGGGACCAGACGGACGTGCGACGCGCGTGACGATTCACAGCAATTCGTCCCGGCGCATGGAAAGCGTCGCCGCGCCGCTGCCGTGAGACGGTAAACTAGCCGTCTCATCGCATGCCAGTCGCTGCCGGTTCGCGTCTCGGGCCCTACGAAGTCGTGTCGCCGCTCGGAGCGGGCGGCATGGGCGAGGTCTGGAAGGCGCGCGACACTCGTCTCGATCGCTCCGTTGCCATCAAAGTGCTCCCGGCGGACTTTGCGGACAACGCGCAGTTGAAACAGCGCTTCGAGCGCGAGGCGAAGACCATCTCCCAACTCAGTCATCCGAACATCTGCGCGCTCTACGACGTCGGCGACGGCTATCTCGTGATGGAGCTGCTCGAAGGGGAGTCGCTTGCTGATCGCATCGCGAAGGGGCCGCTGCCGATCGAACAGGTCGTTCGTTACGGGATCGAGATCGCCGAGGCGCTGGAGAAGGCGCACAAGGCCGGCGTGGTGCACCGCGATCTGAAGCCCGGCAACGTGATGATCACGAAGACG
>JBBRMQ010000066.1:0-18615 GCA_038230775.1 Thermoanaerobaculia bacterium | reverse complement strand
GCGATGTCTCCTATCCGTTCACCCTCGACCTCCTGCGCCGCCGCGAAGTCCTCCTCGGCAACTACGCCGAGCGAAGCACGGAGAACGACCGCCGCGCGCACGACGATCTGTTCAGCATCAAGAACTCGCGCAAGGTCTACGTCGGACGCATCGCCGGGCTGCAGGATCCGGCGGTGATGAAGAGTAAGGCCGACGCGCAGGCGGCGCTGCAGCAGAAGATCGCCGCAGATCCGCAGATGCAGAGCGCATACGGCGATGCATATCAGACCGTGGACAAGGCGATCGAGACCTATCGCAGCATTTATGTTCCGTACCGTTTTCTGGAAGGCGGGCTGGCATTCAACAGCAAGCTCTTCGGCATCGCGCGGGAGATCGTGCGCCTCGACGAGGAGTCGAAGAAACCGAACGCCGATCGCCTGCGCGAGTATCGCGAATCGAATCTCGATTCGCTGAAACAGGAGCTCTACTCCGAGGCGCCAATCTATGACGATCTGGAAATCCTGGAGCTTGGCGATTCGCTGTCGCAATGGATGGAGACGTCACCGGACGATCCGCTGCTGCAGCAGGTGCTTGCCGGCAAGTCGCCGAATCAACGCGCGTCCGAGCTCATTCGCGGGACGAAGCTGAAAAGTGTCGCCGCGCGTAAGTTGGTGTCGGCCGACGATCCGATGATCGCCGTTGTACGCCTGGTCGACGCGCGATCGCGCGAGGTGCGGAAGCAGTATGAGGACAACGTCGACGAGCCGCTGCGGCAGTCGTACGCCAAGATCGCCAATGCAGTCTTCAAGACGAGTGGCGACACGTATCCCGATGCGACGTTCACGCTGCGCCTGTCGTACGGAACGGTCAAAGGCTACGAGGAGAACGGCAGCCAGGTACCGGCGTTCACCACCATGGCGGGCGCATTCACGCGATCGGGAGAGCACAACAACAAGCCGCCGTTTGACCTGCCGAAGAGCTGGTTCGCGCACAAGGCGGAGATCAAGTTGTCGACTCCGTACAACTTCGTGAGCACGGCGGACATCATCGGCGGCAACTCGGGAAGCCCGGTCGTGAATCGTGCGAATGAGTTCGTCGGCATCGTCTTCGACGGCAATCTCTCATCGCTGCCGTGGGACTACCAGTTCGACGACCGCGTCGGTCGCGCGCTCTCGGTCGATTCGGCCGCGATCCTCGAGGCTCTGCGGCACATCTATCACGCGGACAACGTGGTGACGGCGTTGATGAAAAATTGACTGCCCCTCACCCGGCCTTCGGCCACCCTCTCCCCGCTTCGCGCGGCGAGGGCCCACGGTCCGCGAAGCGGGGGTGAGGGGTGTTTGCGAGACTGGCAAGACCATCAGACGCCCCGGCCATCGCCCGCATCTACAACGCGGGCATCGACGACCGCGTCGCGACCTTCGAGACGCGGCATCGAACGGCCGCCGAAGTGGGGACGTGGTTCGACGGAGTGCATCCGGTCGTCGTCGTCGAAGACGCAGCCGAGGTGATCGCCTTTGCATCGACGTCGACCTATCGCCCTCGCGAGTGCTATGCGGGAATCGGTGAGTTCTCGGTGTATGCCGATCGGAAGGCGCGTGGACGGGGAGCGGGGCGAATGGCCATGGAGGCACTCTTCGGCGAGGCGCGAAAGGCGGGCCTGTGGAAGCTCGTTTCACGCGTTTTTGTGGAGAACGGCGCCAGCCGCAGCCTGCTGAAAAGGGTCGGATTCCGCGAGGTCGGGGTCTACGAGCGGCACGCGCAGCTGGACGGCGTCTGGCGGGACGTGGTGATCGTTGAGAAACTGCTGGGATGACAATGCCCCGTCGCGGTGTTACAGCCACTCGCTGAATGCCGGAACCTCAGTACATTCGTAACTTCTCCATCATCGCCCACATCGACCACGGCAAGACGACGCTCTCTGATCGTCTGCTGCAGAGTACGGGTGCGGTCGAGATGCGCGAGATGCATGAGCAGATGCTCGATGACATGGATCTCGAGCGCGAGCGCGGCATCACGATCAAGGCCCGCGCCGTCATGCTGCATTACCAGGCGAAGGACGGTCACGAGTACACGTTCAACCTGATCGACACGCCCGGCCACGTCGACTTCTCGTACGAGGTGTCGCGCAGCCTCGCCGCCTGTGAAGGCGCGATCCTGGTCGTCGACGCCACCCAGGGCGTCGAAGCGCAGACGCTGGCGAACGGCTACCTGGCCATCAACAACAATCTGTCGATCATCCCCGTGATCAACAAGGTCGATCTCCCCTCCGCCGAGCCGGAGCGCGTCCGCGAGCAGATCGAGAACGTCATCGGCCTCGACGCCCACGATGCGATTCTGGCCAGCGCGAAGTCCGGCATCGGCATCGAGGAGATCCTCGAATCGATCGTGGCGCGCATTCCAGCGCCGAAAGGCAACGCGGACGCTCCCTTGCGCGCATTGCTGTTCGACTCCTGGTACGACTCGTACCGCGGCGTCGTGTGTCTCGTGAAGATCGTCGATGGCGAGCTGCATCGCGGCATGAAGGTGCAATTCTTCTCCACCGGCCGCTCGTACGAAGTGACGGAGCTCGGCGTCTTCACGCCGAAGACGAAAGCCGTCGACGGGTTAGGCGTCGGCGAAGTCGGATTCTTCTCCGCGAACATCAAGGACATCGTGCAGGCCAAGATCGGCGACACCGTCATCGACGAGAAGTCGAAGGTCGAGCCCCTTCCCGGATTCCAGGAAGTGAAGCCGATGGTCTTCGCCGGCATCTTTCCGATCAATACCGAGGATTACGAGAATCTCCGCGACGCGGTGGGCAAGTTGAAGCTCAACGATGCCTCGTTCAGCTTCGAGCCCGAAAGCTCCCTGGCCCTCGGATTCGGATTCCGTTGCGGTTTCCTCGGCCTGTTGCACATGGAGATCATCCAGGAGCGCCTCGAACGCGAGTTCAACCTCGAACTGCTTACCTCGGCTCCCGGCGTCCGGTATCGAGTAATCAAAACCGACGGGGACGTCGTCGAGATCGAGAATCCCCAGAAAATGCCTGACCCGTCTTACATCAAGGCGATCGAAGAACCATTCCTCGAAGTGACGATCCTCAGCACCGACGAATTCGTGGGCCCGATTCTGGCCCTGGCGATGGACCGGCGTGGCCAGCAGAAGAAGCTGGAGTACGTCAGCAGCAACCGAGTCATGTTGGTGTACGAAATGCCGTTGAATGAGGTGATCCTCGATTTCTTCGACAAGCTGAAATCGATCTCACGCGGATACGCCTCACTCGATTACCAGCTCCTGGGTTACCGCGAAAGTGACCTCGTCAAGATGGACATTCTGATCAACGGTGAACCGCTCGACGCGCTCTCTCTGATCGTGCACAAAGAGAAGGCCTATGCGCGTGGCAAGCTGCTGGTCGAGAAGATGAAAGAGTTCATTCCCCGGCAGATGTTCGAGGTGGCTCTCCAGGCCACCATTGGGAATCGCGTCGTTGCCCGCGAAACCGTCAAGGCCCTCCGCAAGAACGTCATCGCCAAGTGTTACGGCGGCGACATCTCCCGCAAGCGCAAGCTGCTCGAGAAACAGAAAGAGGGAAAGAAGCGGATGAAGCGCGTGGGCAAGGTGGAGATTCCGCAGGAGGCTTTTCTAGCAGTGCTGAAGATTGACTGATCCCCTTCTTGCGTGGCCCTGCACCGGCGTCGAAGGCCGATCGCTGTCCGTGCCGCCGCTGTCCCGCCGCGGATGGACCACCGCTGGCGGAACGTTTTGACAAGGAGAAGGTAGTATTGGGAGAGCCACCCAGGAGGCCCCCCTGTGAAACGCTCCGCCGTTCTTTTTCTGCTCCTTGCGATTGGTTGCACGTCCACGAAGCCCGTCGACATGAAGGAGTCGCGGCGCGTCGTTGGCACCGAGAACGGCGTGCGTGTCGACGCGGAAGTCTTTGGCGATCGCCTCACACCGAACATGTCTCTGGCGCTGAAGTACGACGTCACCAACCAGCGCGGCACCTCGATCCTCATCGCCGATATCCTTCCGCAAGCCTCCTATGATTCGGAGACCCACATGGTGACCGTGGACATCGGCACCGAGATTCCGGGCGAGCAGTTCCTCCCGCGCCTGATCCCGATTCAGTCCGGCGAGAAGAAGAGTTTCGCGACCGGTGTGCGCGTCGTCATCGTCACGAATCCGACGTCGCCGTGGCAACCGCGCCCAAACGCCCTCCGCCTCAAGATCAACTTCCTCGGCGACACGCAGCCGTTCGAGAAGCTGATCTCCATTCCGGAGAGAGCCGTCCACGATCCGCAGCTTGCGGATCAGTTGTTCGCGAAATGGGTGGAGCGGAACGAGACGGTCACGACGAACTCATTGCCGATGCGCTGGAGCGCTGGGTCCGCCGAGGACGCGACTCCGGCCGCGGGACCGCAGCGGCGCGGGCGAAGGGGCGGAACTTAAACTGCGACGCGTTCCGCGCCGCGTTGTCGGTTGTCAGTTCTCGGTTGTCCACGCCCACCCGTTCCAATGACAACCGACCACCGACAACCGACAACGCGCCGCCTGAGCGGCGCACATCAAAAGCTCTTGATCGCCTCCGGCTCATTCTCATACACCTCGAACACGGTGATGAGCTGCGTGACGTGCAGCAGCTCGTTGAGTTTGGCAGGCAGGTGGAGGAGCTTCAGTTTTCCGCCGCGGTTCGTGACCGTGGTGTAGGAGCCGACGAGCTCGCCGATTCCGGAAGAATCGATCGTGGTGACGCCGCTCATGTCCAGCAGGACCTTCATCTTGCCGGCGTTCAATGAGTTCGTGATGATCTCGCGCAGTTGCTGGTCACCGGCGCCAATCGTGATCTTCCCGTCGAGCTTGATGATTTCGACTCCTTCTACGCTGCGAGAGGTGGCTTTCATTCTTTCTCCTTAAGAGCTGTTGGCTGTTCGCTGTTGGCTGCGGACTCGGTCCGACGTCAACAGCCAACGGCTAAGAGCTACGGGTTGCCACTCCGGGTCCCGTTGCGAGGTTCTTCGACATCACGAGTGAGGTCCCGCCGCCGGGATGAAACTCGTACTGCACCCGATCCATGAAGGTCCGCATGTAGAAGATGCCGCGGCCGCTCGTTTTCAACAGGTTCTGGGGATTGAGCGGGTCGCTGACCTTAGCCGGGTCGAATCCTTCTCCTTCATCCGAGATGGTGATCTCGAGCTCACTGTCGTGCAGCTCGAAGGTCGCATTCACTTTTTTACGAACGTCGAGTTTGTTGCCGTGTTTGATGGCATTCGCCACCGCCTCCCGAACGGCCATCCCGATCCAATGCGAGCCGTCTTCATCGAGCCCGGCGTTCTCACAGAGGTGCTCCGCGATCACCTGTACGAGCTCGATGTTCTCGAACCGGCTGCTGATGGTGATCTCGATAAGCTCGCCGTCCCGTTCCATTCAGCTGCTGAACCGCGCGCATTCTACGGGAGCGGAATGGCTTGCGCAAACCACAGGTTCGAACGAGCCGTGCTCAAGCGAACCCTGATCGCTCTGCTCGTTGCCGTCCCTCTGCACGCGGCGGATCTTCGGAAGCCGATGGCGGATGTCGAACGGCTCCGCGACCTCACCTTCCTTCACGACGTTACGCAGCGGGACATCGAGCGCAAGGACCTCCGGCAGGTGCTCCGGCGGGAGATCGCGAAATCGCTGCCGTACCCCGCCGAGGATTATGTTCGCGTCCTGCAGGCTCTGCAGCTGGTCGACAACCGGCAGCCGGCGCTCATGGACAAGATGCTCGATCTTTACGAGTCGCAGGTACTGGCGTTCTACGACCCGCTGAGCCATACCTATTTCGCCATCCGCCAGTTGCCCGCCGCTCTGGAAGGTGTGGCCGGCGCCGAGGCGTTGCGGCAGTCGGTGGTGGTGCACGAGCTGACGCATGCGATGCAGGATCAGCGCTTCGAGGCATCGAAGCGCGACCTCGCCCTGCAGCACGACGCCGATGGTCAACTGGCCTATCACGCGCTCCTGGAAGGTGAAGCCTCGCTCGTCATGGTCTCGTGGCTGCTCGAAAAGAGTGGTCAGTCGCTCGACGCCGCCGTGAAGAACGACATGATGCTCGGGCTCATGTCTTCCGCCGCCGCGGCCGAGAAGAGCATCGATCCGTCGACACCCGCGTACTTCGTCGAGTCGCTGAAGTTTCCCTATCTCGAAGGCCTCAAGCTCGTCGTTGCCGCGTACAAGCGCGGGGGTTGGGCCGCCGTGAACAGGCTGCACGAGAATCCGCCGCAGTCGACGCGCGAGATCCTGCATCTGAGCGAGTACTTCGCCCGTCTCGATCGAGGCGAGAAACGCACGCCGATCCCCGATCTGCGACCCGCAACCGCCGACATCCTCTCCACC
Organism: Thermoanaerobaculia bacterium; assembly: GCA_038230775.1. Lineage (GTDB taxonomy): Bacteria > Acidobacteriota > Thermoanaerobaculia > Gp7-AA8 > Gp7-AA8 > JBBRMQ01. The sequence goes on along the minus strand of JBBRMQ010000066.1, from coordinate 12,285 downwards.
GAACACCTCGGTGAATTTCACTGGCGGTTCCTGGTCGGCGACGCCGCAACCGGCTGGATCAACGACCGCGTGACGATTCTCTGCGACGGCACGGTCCACGTTCAGACGTGGTGGGAGAATCCCGATCGTGCCGCCGCCTTCCGCAATGCATACGTCTCGTTTCTTCGAGACCGCGGCATCGAGCCAGGCGTGAAGACGCAGGAATCGTTCGTTGATGTTCTCTATCTGTGTGGGGCCAGCCCTCCGGCTGGCCTGGCCAGTCAGAGGACTGGCCCCACACAGCCATGAACATCGACTACGACAATCTGGAGCGCGATCTCATCTCCGGACTCTTCCGCGAGTCGCTCGCCGAAGAGCTGTTGCGCGGCTTCCGCCAGATTGCCGCGACGGGGGAGCGGCTCCCTACGGCATCGCACTACGCCTCGCAGATCGCGGACATCGTGAATCGCGGCGCCGCCGCGCCTCTCGACGCCGATCTGGCCTACAACCTCTACCAGGAAATCCTCTCCGCGGTGGAGTCGGCGCGCGCGACCGTGTTGGGCGAAGTAAGATCGCAGGGTGAAGCGGGCAATTAAGCGCCATCCGCCGCTCTCGTCGTTCGCCAGCACCGGCGGTTGAGCGTGCAAGCTCGGTCAGGATGACCTGCGTTCCGTCCTCGCCAAACTCCCTTCCACCGAAGGGCTGGGGGATCTTCTGGTCGGAAACTCGACCAACGACGACGCGGCCGTGCTGCGCATCAGCGGCGACCAGGCCATCGCGCAGACCGTCGATTTCTTCACACCGATCGTCGACGATCCGTACCTGTTCGGCGCGATCGCCGCGGCCAACTCGATCTCCGACATCTACGCCATGGGCGCCACTCCGATTCTCGGACTGGCGATCGCCGCGTTTCCGACGGACGTCCTGCCGCTCGAAATGCTGCACGAGATTCTTCGCGGCGGCGCCGAGAAGGCGGCGGAGGCGGGGTTCCCGGTCGCTGGTGGACACACGATCATCGACGATGTGCCGAAGTACGGGCTGGCCGTTACCGGAATCGTTCCGGTGAACAACATCGTCCGCAACTCAACCGCGAAGCCGGGCGACGAGCTGATTCTGACGAAGCCGATCGGCAACGGCATCCTGATCAGCGCGTATCGCGCGTTGAGCGGCAAGCGTTTTCGACAGGCGCCCTCGCTCGACGAAGCGGTGTTCTGGATGACGATGCTCAATCGCGACGCCGCGCGCGTCATGACCGAGGTCGGCGTGAGCGCCGCGACGGATATCACCGGTTATGGATTCGTGGGACACCTTCTGGAGATGTGCGGAAGCGTCGGGGCGGAGATTCACGTCGACGCGGTGCCGGTGATGCCGGGTGCGCGTGACTACCTGAAAAAAGGCTATCGGCCCGCTGGAACGATGCGCAATGTGAAGGGCTTCCGTTCGCGGGTGGAGTTGCACGTCGAGGAATCCGAATTCACGTTGCTGTGCGACGCCCAGACGAGTGGCGGACTCCTCATCTCGGTATCGCCCGAGAAAGTTGCCATTCTCGAGGAGCGCCTGCGTCAAGGCGGCCTGTTCTATGCAAAGGTTGGACGGATTACGGAGCGCACAGGAATCGTGACGCTCGTCCACTGAGGAGAAGTCAATAATGCCGTATTGCCCGACTTGCAAAGAGGCTGTGAGTGAAGGAACCGAATGCCCCGAGTGCGGAGCGAAGCTCGTCGATGAGTTGCCGTTTCAGGCCATTGCAACCGGCAACGCCACGTGGGTCGAGATCGCGAGCACCGGAGCGGAAGACGAAGCGAACCTCATTCGCGGATTCCTCGAGGCCGAAGGCATCCCCGCGCAGATCGAGAACGTAAAGTTCAACATGGAGCCGATCAACTTCGGCAAGATGGGCGACATCCGCCTCTACGTTTCTGCGCAGGACGAGACGCGCGCGATGGATCTGCTGCGCGAGCGCAACAGGGAATGGGACAAGCTTGCCGATGACGACGACACGCTGGTGACCGAAAAGGAATGACCGAAGAACCTCCGCGCCATAAGCACGAGCCGCCTCCGATGGATTTGCCGTCGTGGGTGCCGACCGTGATCGGAGCCGTGCTGGTGGCCATGGCGGCGCTCGCCGTGTATACCGGCATCCGCTATCGCAATCCGTCGCTGGCGAACAGCATCATCCGGCGCCGCACGGTCCCTCGCGCGCTGGCGAACGGCGGCGCACCCGGCGAGCTGGAGCCCGGTGGCTCTCTCGTCGTCCCCGGCGCGAACGCGGACGCAAACCCGCCCACACCGAACGCGCCCCGGGTGGAGATCGGTGGCGGCAAAGCAGGCGTCACATCCATCGTCCGTATGAGCGCGCGGCGTGGACTCATCACGAACGTGATGCCCGACGACGCGATGATCTACGTCAACAACCTCGCGATCGGACAGGCCAAGCAGTTCAACACGATGGACGAGGTGTACGACTTTCCCGCCCCGGGCGCCTACACGATCCGAATCGTGGCGCCGGGCTACCGCGAGCGGCAGTTCATCGTGACCGCGGAAGACGGTGCGAAGAACGAGATCGCGCGGCTCGATGTGAAGTTAGATCCGCAATAAGTCTGAGGTCGCGGATCGGAGGTCGGAAAAGCCACGTGAACCAGCACGGCCTCGGTGTGTGGACCGGCTTCAGCCGGTCGCCTTTCAGGCCGGCTGAAGCCGGCCCTCACACAGAAGCGTTTTAGTGATGCGCTGCCTGATGCGCGGCGTGCGCTTCGTGCAGCTTCTTCTGCTCCGCGATGATCTTCTCCTGCAGATTGCGCGGCACTTCCTCGTAATGCGAGAACTCCATGTGGAAGCTGCCGCGGCCCTGCGTGATCGATCGCAGGGTGGAGCCGTACGTGAGCATCTCGGCCAGAGGCACGCGCGCGTGAAGCGTCTGCGCTTCTCCCTCGGCGTCGACGCCTTCCATGCGCCCCCGGCGTGAGTTGAGATCACCCATCAGGTCGCCGACGTATTCGGTCGGTGCGTCGATGTCCACGTGCATGATGGGCTCGAGCAGCGTCGCGCGCGCCTGTTCCATGCCCTGCTGAAACGCGAGCGAGCCCGCGATCTTGAAGGCCATTTCCGAAGAGTCGACATCGTGATACTGCCCGTCTTTGAGGCGGACGCGAAAGTCGACGACGGGATAGCCTGCCAGAAAGCCCTTCAGCCGCGCGTCTTGAATGCCTTTCTCCACGGCGGGGATGTACTGCCGCGGAATCGATCCGCCGAAGATCTCGTCGACGAACTCGAACTCGCTGCCGCGAGGCAGCGGCTCGATCGTGATCTTGCAGTCCGCGAACTGCCCGTGGCCGCCCGACTGCTTCTTGTGACGCCCATGAGCCTCGGCTGACCTCGTGATCGTCTCGCGGTACGGGACTTTTGGCGGATGGAGGATTACGTCGACTCCGTACTTCTTCTTCAGTTTGGAAACGACGATCTCGACGTGCAGTTGTCCCTGTCCGCCGATGAGCACTTCCTTCGTCCGCTCGTCGCGACCGAAGGCGATCGTCGGATCTTCCTCGATGATGCGATGCAGCGCGACGTTGATCTTGTCCTCATCTCCACGCGCCTTCGGCTCGATCGCAAACGAGATCGCCGCTTCCGGATACTTGATGTGGTCGAGGACGATCGGATGTTCCTTCGACGCCAGCGTGTCGCCGGTGTGCACATCCTTCAATTTGGCGACGGCGCCGATGTCGCCGGCGCGCAACTCCTGCACCGGAACCTGCTGCTTGCCCTGCAGAAGCTGCAGCTTGCCGATGCGCTCTTCGTGATCTTTCGTCGTGTTGCAGTACGTCGAGTCCGACTTCAGCACGCCGGAGTAGACGCGGAACACCGAGACGCGGCCGGAGAACGGATCGGAGAAGGTCTTGAATACCAGAGCGGAGGTGAACGCCTCGGGGCGGCGGTCGAAGGTGATCGGCTCGCCTTTCGGATTCTTACCGCCAATCGTCTTGATCTCTTCCGGCGAGGGAAGCAGCTGCACGATGGCATCGAGGATGGCGTGCCCGCCGATGTTGTGCGACGCGGACGCGAGAAGCACGGGATAGATCTCATGATGGGAGATCTCGCGCCTCAGGCCGTCGATCAGCTCCTCCTGCGAGAGGCCGCCCTGCTCGAAGAAGCGCTCCATCAGCGTGTCGTCGCCCTCGGCCACTTTCTCGATGAGCTGCGCGCGCATCTGATCGGCGTCGGCTTTGTACTCGATCGGAATGTCGGTGATCTCCACTTTGCCCGATCCGTCGCCGGGATACTTGTAGGCCTTCATGGCGACGAGATCGATCGTGCCCATGAAGTCCTTCTCTTCGCCCATCGGCAACTGGATCGGCACCACGTTCTTTCCGAACTTCTTCTGCAGGGACTCGAGCGTGCGGGTGTACGACGCGCGCTCGCGATCCATCTTGTTCACCACCATCATTCGCGGAAGTTCGTACTCCTCGGCGAACTTCCAGACTTTCTCGGTGGTGACCTCTACGCCGGTCACGGCGCTGACCGCGATGATCGCGGAGTCCGCGACGTGCATCGCGCTCTTCGCTTCCATGAGGAAAATGCCGAAGCCGGGCGTGTCGAGGAGATTGATCTTCGTGTTCTTCCACTCGACGTGGGCGATGGCGCCGGAGATCGAATGCTTCCGCTCGATCTCGTCCTGATCGAAGTCGGTCGTGGTCGTGCCGTCTTCGACGCGGCCCATTCGTGTAGTCGCGCCGCTGTTGAAAAGCAGTTGCGAAACGATGGTCGTCTTGCCGGTGTCGTTGTGGCCGGCGACCGCGACGTTCCGAATCTCGGAACCGGAGTAAACCTTCATGAGGATCCCCTTCGCATGCGGAAATCGAAACCGGGACCGGAATCATAAGTAAAATCGACGGTGCCGCGCTAGCAACCGTTTGACGGTTGACCGTTGACGGTTGACCACGCCCGCCCGGGCCAACCGTTCACCGTCAAGCGTCAACGCCCGAAGCGCCGTCTTCAGCAGGGAGTTATCATTGGTGTTCCTTATGGGAGTCCCATCGTGCCGTCTTCGGAGCGGCCACAGTTGAAGCTCGGCCGTTACGAGGTGGTACGGGAACTGGGCAAGGGGGCGATGGGAATCGTCTACCTGGCCAAAGACCCGCTCATCGGACGCCTCGTGGCGCTGAAGACCATCCGCCCCGCAGCGCACTCCGACGACGACGACACCAAAGAGTTTCAGCAGCGCTTCGTCCGTGAGGCGCAGGCGGCCGGCATCCTGAATCACCCGTCGATCGTCACCGTGTTCGACATCGGTCAGGACGAGGTGAGCGGCGTCTCCTTCATCGCGATGGAGTACGTCGAGGGACAGAACCTCAAGGAAGTGCTCTCCCAGGGGAGGCCGCTCAACTTCGATCAGATCGGCGACATCGTGGCGCAGATTGCCGAGGCGCTGGATTTCGCGCATTCGAAGGGGATCGTTCACCGAGACGTCAAACCCGCGAACATCATTCTTCTCGACAGTTATCGCGCGAAGATCACCGACTTCGGCATCGCGAAGATTGCCTCAGGCGTCAGCAACCTCACGAGCACCGGCCAGTTCCTCGGCACGCCGAACTACATGGCGCCCGAGCAGATCAAGGGCACACCGGTTGACGGCCGCACCGATATTTTCTCGCTCGGAATCTGTCTGTACGAGTGCCTCACGCGCCAGAAGCCGTTTGGCGGCGATTCGCTGACGTCGATCTCGTACAAGATCGTGCACGAGTCCTTTCCTCCGCTGCACGAGATCAATCCTCGGATTCCTGACGGCTATCAGGACATCGTGGCCCTCTGCCTGCAGAAAGAGCCGGCGAAGCGCTATCAGCGCGGGAAGGATGTCGCAGCGGCGATTCGCGCTTTGATCCGGGGTGAAATACCCCTCCGTCCACCTGACCCCGCGCTCGAAGAAGCCACGATCATCACGAACAGTCGCGAGAGGCCTCCGGTTCCGACGCTCGAGATCCCGTTCCCCGAAGCGGCTTCGGTCGGCACCGACGCCTACTCAGCGACGACCGCGGCTGCGGTTGCGGCGGCGGAAGCGAATGCGGAAGCCGCCGGCCCAATGCCGGCGTCGGGAACCCAGCGGAAGACGCGACCGGCGACGCCCGACTTCATGCGCCGCACTCTGGACGGCGTGCGCGCGTATCCGCTCTGGCGGCTCCCGATCCTGCCCGCGGTGTTCTTCAGCATCATCGCCGTTGCCGGGCTTCTGCTCGTGCTCTCCGTCTATTCGATTCGCAAGAAAGTGCCTGATGTGCCGAAGGTCGATACCTTCCAGGAGGCGCGCGTGGCGAAGGAGCGAAAGCTTCGCCTCGAGGCGGAGAAAGCCCTGCGCGAAGGTCGCGTCACCGATGCCTATGCGAAATATGCGGAACTGAACAAGCTCGCGCCCAGCTCCGCGTTCGTGAACACCGTGATGGAGAAGTTGTCTCGAATCCGCCAGCAGGACGAAATCACGCGCCAGCAGGCCGCGCAGGCGAAACAATTCTTCGATCAGGGAATGAGCCTGTATAACAGCAAACAGTACGGGCCTGCCATCGAGGCCTTTCAGCAGTCGTTTCACCTCGATCCGAATTCGGAAGAAACGGCGAAGTTTCTGAAGCTCGCGCAGCAGGGGGACGAAGCGGTCCGGCAGGCGAAAGTCGAGGCGCTGCGCACCAAGACACTACCGAAGACCGGAACGCAGGCGACGCAAACCCAGACGACGCAAACCCCGGCGCCGGGCAAGCGGATCGTTCCCGGCCCTGTTGCTACGGGTCAGCAGCCCGCAGGCCTGGTGCAGTTCACGACGTACTTCAACAGCCCGATCGCTGACGGCTACGTCATGGTGAAGGTCGGCGTGGATGTCGTCGCCCACGAGAATCTCTACGAAGAGCGGCGCCTGTTTCACCGGCACGTGAATCGGATCGTCAATACGTCGGTAACCATCGCGCCGAAGAACACCGACGTCGAGATCTGGGTCGTGATCCCGTCCCAGCAGATCAACGAGCATTCGAAGATTCGTGGCAACTTTGCGCCCGGTTCCGCGCACCGTCTCGTCGTCAATCTCGACGCCAGGACCAAGCAGTTCACTTACCAGTTGAATTGACCGCGGACATCTACGCCGCCGCCGTTCGTGACGAGATCTGGATCGGTGGAAGCCTCGTCGAGTCGCGCCTGAGTCTGGGCGAAGCGCATCACGTGCGCGGCCAGATCGTCGCCACGGATCGGCTCAGCGACCCCTCGCTGCGCGAGCTCTGCGACGCCGAGGCGGTGCGCGTGCGCGAGATCGTTCGGGAGATTCATGACGCGCGCGTCCGCATCGTGATTCGGGCGACGAGCGACGAGCCGCTGCTCTCGACCGTGGGGATCATGTTCGGCGACCTGTCCATCGTGACGACGCCGCAGTTCGCGCTGGGGGATGCGGCGATGCTCAGACATTTCTGGGAGGACGGCCCCTCACCCGGCCTTCGGCCACCCTCTCCCCGCAAGCGGGGCGAGGGGCTACGAAATTCAACGCGGAAAGAGAGATTCGTAGCCCCTCTCCCCGCAACGCGGGGAGAGGGTGGCCGAAGGCGGGGTGAGGGGCCGCACCAGAGGAACCTCGTCTGGCGGAACGGAACGGCTGCGATTCTCCTGCACGAAGCCGCGGGCCATGCGTCGGAACACGGCCACGCGCCTCTCCGATGGCCCGCCTGGCTTCGCGTGCACGACGGTGCGGCCGACCTGCTCGCCGGAGTGTCGCCGCACGCGCTTCGTCGCGAGTCGTTTCGCGATGTGCCGATGCGTCGCATGACGAACGTGGTCGTCGAGCAGCGGAATGGGCCGTTCGCCGAACCACCCGAGGCGATCGAAATCCTTCTCATCAAAGGAGGGTCGTATGAGCCACTCACGGAGATGGTGACGATCGATGTTGCGGTTCCACCCATGACGATTCGCGCGTCGCGTGACCAGGTCGCCGCGTCGCTGATCGGCGCATCGGGCGATCCGATCCGCTATCCCGGCGTCATCTGCTCGCGTGAAGGGCAGGAGCTTTTCGTCGGTTCGCACGCGCCGGTGATCGTCACCGAGGGACTGGGGTGAAAGAGGTCTATCGCAAGTTTGGACGCGTGGTCCGGCGCGAGAACGCCACGCTCGTTCGCGTCGACGAAGCTGGCGAGGCCATCGAAGACGGCGGGCTCTTCTCGGCGGCGCCGATCGATTCCATCGGCGAGCTGCCCGTGGTGGATGCGGCTGACGTCATGGCCGCGGCGGATGGCATCACGCGAATCATCAAGGCTCCCCTCTCGCTGGAGCGCATGCTGGTGAGCGAAGGTGCTGCGGTTCACGAGCTCGGCGATCGGCGCTGGAGCGATCGCGCGCGCCGCGTGCACCTCTCCATCGCGCGTGCACCGCATCGCGTGCTGATCGATCTCGCGGACTTCTCGCTCGATCGGGTGGAGCGGATCGTGGTGGCGTTCGCGAAGGCTCGCAGCGAGGAGCCGGTGCATCGAATCCGGCTGTCGCCGGCCGTCGGCGCGGCGCTGCTGCCGCATCTGCTCGGATCGGTTCCGATGCAACAGTGGGCGGCACCAGTGGATGGAAAAGGGGAGTGGATCGCCAACATGCCGGTGCGCGACGGCGTTCCGCCGAACTGGTTCCGTCCCAGTTATCGCGCGCGGCCGGTCCGCGCGTGGTTTCATCTGCACGTTGACGACTTGGCTGAGATCGATCGCGAGCTGCCGGAAGCGATCGCACTCCTCGCTCCGATTCACGACCGGACGTTGCGCGTCCTCTGCGAGGATCGGGATCGCGCTTTCGTCTCGGAGATCAACGTGGACCGCGTCATCGCGGCAAAGGCTTCCGCCGATTGGTTTCCGTACGCCGCAGGATGTTTCGGAGCGGCGATGAACTTGGAGTGTAGAATCGCATGACCCACAGCATGTCAACGGGCATTCGCCAGATTGAGTTTCTGGCCCGAGCGATCGTGAATCGTCTGGAGGATCGCGGTCTCGTTGAATTCGGAGACGCGGAGATCGGCATCCAGATCGTCGCCAAGACGCTCGAAGACAACTTCGTCGCTTACGACACCATCGAGCAGGAGGCGCGCGTGCGTCTGGCGAAGACGATCGGATCGCGCGAGCCCTCGATGGAGGAGATCGAGGACGAGATGAAGGCCGTCGCGCTGGAGAAGAACTTCATTCTCTGAGAACGGTTGACGGTTGACGGTTGACAGCGCTTCGCGCTTCGATCCCGTCAGCCGTGAACCGTCAACTGTCAACCGTTGTAAGCTCCACGCGTGAACCTCGAAGAGCTGGAACGCCGCAAACGCGAGAGTGAGTTAGGCGGCGGCGAAGCGCGCATCCAGCGCCAGCACAACGACGGGAAGTTGATCGCCCGCGAGCGCATCGCGCTGCTGTTCGATCCCGGTTCCTTCCAGGAGCTCGACCAGCTGGTCGTCCATCGCAGCACGGACTTCGGCATGGAGAAACAGCGCGTGCCGGGCGACGGTGTGGTCACGGGCTACGGCACCGTGCAGGGACGGCTGGTCTACGCATTCGCGCAGGACTTCACCGTCTTCGGCGGATCGCTGTCCGAGACGCACGCCGCGAAGATCGTGAAGATCATGGATCTGGCGATGAAGAACGGCGCGCCGATCATCGGCCTCAACGACTCCGGCGGCGCCCGCATCCAGGAAGGCGTCGTTTCCCTCGGCGGCTATGCCGACATTTTTCTGCGCAACACCCTGGCCAGCGGCGTGATCCCGCAGATCTCCGCGATCATGGGCCCGTGCGCCGGCGGCGCGGTCTACTCGCCGGCGATCACCGACTTCATCCTGATGGTCAAGGGCACGAGCTACATGTTCGTCACCGGCCCCGACGTCATCAAGACCGTGACGCACGAAGAGGTCACGAAGGAAAAGTTAGGCGGCGCGGAGACCCACAATCAGATCTCCGGCGTCGCACATTTCGCAGCCAGCTCCGACGAGGACTGCCTGGCCACGATCCGCGAGCTTCTGTCGTACATCCCTTCGAACAACCTCGAAGATCCGCCGCGCGTGGAGCCGAACGACGACGTCAACCGCGTCGATGCCGCTCTCGACTCGTTCATCCCCGACAATCCGAATCAACCGTACGAGATGCGCGATCTCATCAAGACCATCGCGGACCAGGGACACTTTCTCGAGGTGCATCAACACTTCGCGCGCAACCTGGTCGTCGGCTTCGTGCGCCTCAACGGGCAGTCGATCGGGGTGGTCGCCAACCAGCCGGCATATCTCGCTGGAGTGCTGGACATCAACGCCTCGCGCAAGGGCGCGCGCTTCGTCCGCTTCTGTGATGCGTTCAACGTCCCGCTGCTCGTGCTCGAGGACGTCCCCGGTTTCCTTCCGGGAACTGATCAGGAGTACGGCGGCATCATCGTCCACGGCGCGAAGCTGCTCTTCGCGCTGGCCGAGGCGACGGTGCCGAAGGTGACGGTGATTACGCGAAAGGCGTACGGCGGGGCGTACTGCGTCATGAACTCCAAGCACATTCGTGCCGACATGAACTTCGCCTATCCGACCGCGGAGATCGCGGTGATGGGCGCGGAAGGCGCCGTCAACATTCTCTACAAGGGCGCCGGCGATCGCAGTGGACAGATCGCCGAGTACAAAGAGAAGTTCGCCAATCCCTACATCGCGGCGGAGCGCGGATACGTCGACGAGATCATCGAGCCGCGCTTCACGCGCCGGAAGCTGATCACCACCTTCGCCATGCTGCGCAACAAGCGCGACAAGAACCCGCCCAAGAAGCACGGCAACATCCCGCTCTAGCGATCGAGCGCGCCGCCGCTGTTACAAGGCGGAGTCCGTTCGGTTGCAGTCCCATCCACTTTTTCTGCCACGTTCGCCACTCCTGATTTGCGTCGTGGCGTGAAATCGCTCTCGCTGCAAAGATTTACATCCGTGACGATTTGTTTGCATTTTGCCTTCACAGCAATAGAATCCGAGCGAAGAGAAGGAGATTGAGATGAGGCTAACCAGGGGAGTCGTCGCATGTCTGGTCCTATTCTTGGCTGGGACCACTTTGCTTTTTGGTCAGGAGCAGACCGCTTCCATTCAGGGTGCTGCCATCGATGCCAGCGGCGCGGCGCTGCCGGGCGTGACGGTCGACGCGGTCAGCAACAAGGGGCAGCGTTTCAGCGTCGCCACGGACCGGTCCGGCCACTATATTTTTCCGGCCATCCCTTCCGGCGTCTACACCGTGACGGGAACCCTTTCCGGGATGCAGAACGCCGTGGTCAAAGGCGTGAATGTCACACTCGGCAGCTCGCCGAGGGTGGATCTCAAGCTCGGCATGGCGGCTGTCACCGCCAGCGTTACCGTGACGGCAGAGGCGCCGCTGGTCGACATCACATCGAGCGCGGCGGCGACATCGATCCGCTCGGAAACGATCGAGAAGCTTCCGCACGGCCGCGATTTCGCGTCCGTCGTCGTGCAGGCCGCCTCGGCGAACCAGAACAACAAGACCGGCGGCATTTCGATCGACGGTGCGTCGGGCGCTGAGAACCGCTACATCATGGATGGCGTCGACACCACCAATCCTCAGACCGGCGTGCAGGGCAAGGTGCTGGTCACCGACTTCGTGGAAGAGGTGCAGGTGAAGTCTGCCGGCTACGCGGCGGAGTACGGTGGTGCGACGGGTGGAGTCATCAACGTCGTGACCAAGACCGGAACCAACGGCTTCAAAGGTTCCGTGAGCACCAGCTACAACAAGAACTCCTGGAACGGTCAGAACGCCTATCTCAGCGGCCAGGACACGATTCGTGGACCCATCCTCCAACTGAATCTCGCTGGCAATGGTTTCGAGCAGTTCACTCCGAGGAGAGACAACACCAAGACGCTGGAACCGGGCTTCACACTCGGCGGTCCGATCATGCAGGATCGCCTCTGGTTCTACGCCGGCTACGAGCCGTGGATCCAGAGCACCAAGCGTACGATCACGTTCGTTCCGTCGCAGGGCGGGGTGACGAATACGTATGACCAGAGTTTCCGCCGCAACAACTACATCGGCAGCCTGTCGGGCAACGTCTCATCGAAGCTGCTCTACCGTGCCGCGTACAACAACAGCGGATACACCACGGGGAATCTCCTGCCGGGCGTGACCGGTCGCGCCAACCCGAAGGTATCTCTCTACGCACCTGACGATCGCTTCGAAAACTGGACCGCGTCGGGTTATGCAGATTACGTCGCCAGTCCGGAGTGGTTCTTTTCCGGCCGCGGTGGCCGCTTTTATCGCAACTACAGCCAGAGCGGCATCTCGAATGCGCCGCGGATCATTTTCACCCAGGGCTCGC
>JBBRMQ010000065.1:0-18710 GCA_038230775.1 Thermoanaerobaculia bacterium | reverse complement strand
TCACCCGGCCGTTGGCCACCTTCTCCCCGCTGCGCGGGGCGAGGGTCGATGAACTCCGGGTCTCGCGCAGTCGTGCCACCATGTAGCCCTTCTCCCCGCAGGCGGGGCGAAGGTGCGCGAAGCGCGGATGAGGGGTCGCGCGCATCGAGAAAGGCAGCAATCGTGGCGTCATATCGCGCTGTCTTTTCGAACACCGCGACGGCGCATCGCATACGAAACGCATCGCTGATCTCGCCGCGTTCAAACTCGTGCATAAAGTCCGCATAGAGCGACGGGTCGCACAACGGAAGCACGAAGCGGTGGTTCTTCGCCGCGGCACGAAGCATCGACGGACCGCCCACATCGATCTGCTCGATCGCTTCGGCCACCGTCACGCCGTCGCGCGCGATGGTCTGCTCGAATGGATAGAGATTCACGACCACGAGGTCGATCGGGGGAATGGCGAGCCGTTCAACGTCGGCCATGTGGCTCGCGTTGCTTCGGTCGTGCAGGATGGCGCCGAAGACCTTCGGCGTGAGCGTCTTCACGCGTCCGCCGAGAATCTCCGGTGCGCCCGACCAGGAGGAGATCGGCGTGACGTCGACGCCCGCGGACTTCAGGTGATCTGCGGTGCCGCCGGTCGAGAGAATCTCGACGTTCTTCGCTCGCAGCGCTTTCGCGAGCTCGATGAGTCCTGTCTTGTCAGAGACTGAGAGAATCGCGCGCTCAACGGGTCGCGCCACCAGCCTGCCTCCAGATGTAGTAGTAGACGTTTGCGGTATCGGTGACCGCATGCGAGTAGCAGATCGACGCCACGCCGAACGCCGTCGATCGATCGTCGAACTCCGCCGACGTACGGCGCTCGCCGCCACGCGAATACTCCTCATTCATCAGAGGCAGCAGTTTCGCGGTGCGGGTGAACACGCGATCGAGATACGGAGCGAGCTGCACATTGCGCTGAATTCCGTACGACACGGTCGGGAAGATCTTCATGCGGCGCTCGAAATAGCGCTCGAAGTCTTCGTGCGCCGGATCCGCTGCCGCGTCGCGGTCCATGTGAAACGGATTGTTCGCGTCGCCGACGAGGTGGGCGAGGAAGCCGAGGCGTTCGGCGACGGCGGACATGGTTTGGTTAGAACGGAGCATCGACACGATGCCGTTCGCCTCCTGCTCGATCCGTTCGCGCAGATGCTCGCGGTGAATGTCCGTGCCTTCTTCCTCGACCGCGCGATCGACGCCTTTCGCGTACTGCTTCGCGTACTTCTTCAGCACCAGTCGCAGGTCGGGCGGTGCGAGCTCGGCGCTTTTCATCGCGATGCGCTCGTCGGCGCCGCGGGTCCATGCGAGAGTCGTTGTGGGGAGCAGGAACAGGATGGTCAGTGCGAGTGGTTTCACCGGCAGCGATGGTACAACACGCTGCGTTTGCCGAACATCTCGCGATTCTCGACGCGTGCCGTGCGTGCGCAAATGTTTTCGGCGCGCCGGTCACCGGACCGGTGTGGGGCGCGAAGGTGATGCTCGTCGGTCAGGCGCCGGGCCCGCATGAAGTCGAGGACCGCCGTCCGTTCGCCTACACCGCCGGCAAGCGGCTCTTCAGCTGGTTCCCGGTCGACGAAGCCGGCTTCCGCAGAGGCGTTCACATCTGCGCGGTCATTCGCTGTTTTCCGGGCAAGGACGCGAAAGGCGGCGGCGATCGTGTTCCTGACGAAGACGAGATTGCGAATTGCGGCGCGCATCTCGATCGCGAGATCCGACTCCTCGAACCGGAGCTCGTCATCGCGGTCGGAACGCTTGCCGCGCAGCAGTTGATCGGGGCGTCGTCGCTGAAAGACATCGTCGGGCGGCGTCATCGCGCATCGCGCGCCGGCAAGTCGTTCGATGTCATCGTGCTTCCGCATCCGTCCGGACGTTCGACATGGCTCAACAAGCCTGAGAACGGCGCGCTGCTGGCGAAATCGTTGCGGCTGATCACGCGACACGCGGCGTGGAAGCGGACCTTCGCGTGAAGCGCGTCGCGCGATTCGGCGCGCTGCTGACGATCATCGTCGCGGTGCTCGCCCTGCTGGTCAGGGCCCGAATCGTGATCGGCACGCCGCTTCCGCCCCGCAATCCGGTTCCGTGGCTCGCGTACGGCGTGGCGGGCGATCTCATCGTATGCGGTGCGATCGCGGCGATCTGTGCGCTGCTCTTTGCGCGGGCACCGCGCGCCGGCTTCGCGGTGCTTACCGCATTGTTCGCGGTCGATCTCATTCTGCAATTCGCCTTCTCTGAAGCCGTCGTCTTCCTCGGCCATGCAGTACGGGGCGATGATCTCGAGACCGGCATTCACCCGCTTCTGTTGACGGGTTCGGCGGCGGGCGGCGTCATCGCGTTCTTCTCGATCGTCATCGGCTTGTTCTTCTGTTTCGCGGTCTGGGCCGGTCGCCGCATCGACACGACCCGCGTGCGCCTGACGCACGTTGGGATCGCTGCGTTGGCACTGGCGTTCATTTCGTGGATGGAGTGGCCGATCGATCGCGCGGAGGTCGCGCAGAATGCCTTGATCGGCCTGCCGTCGATGCTGCGCAACGCGCGGGTCGAGCGTCCGCCCGCCACGATCCCGCGTCCGGACATCGATCTTCGCGCGGCAAGAGAACTGATCGGACGCGGCGCGGGCACGTTTCTCTCCGACGTCGATCCGCTTGCGCACGTTCCGCCGCCCCGCGATCCGCACGCTCCCGTCCTGACACCGGGACCGAAGCCGAACGTCGTCTTCATCGTGATGGAGAGCCTCCGCGCCGAGGAGGTTGGCGTGTATGGGAACGATCCGCCAGGAGTGACGCCGAATCTCGATGCACTGGCGCGCGACGGGATCCGCGTCGATCCCGCCTACAGCACCGGCGGATACACGCCGGAAGGGGAGTTAGGCGTGTTGTACGGCGCGCTCGCCAGTCCGTGGGAGATCGTCATCCGATCACACCCGTCCGTGAAGTTGTACGGTTTTCCCGAGATCCTCACGGCGGCGGGTTGGAAGTCCCTTCTCTGGATCCACAGCAGCGACGCCACCGTCTATCTCGGCGGCCGCTTCTATCGCGCACACGGCATCCCGACGATCGATGGCCGCGACTTTCCGGCGACGGACGTCACGACGAGCTGGGGATTCTCCGATCGCGCGCTGATGCGGCACGCGATCGAGACGCTCGATCATCAGCCGCAGCCTTTCGCCACGTTCGTCCTCACGATCACGAACCACCATCCCTTTCAATTACCGTCGGACGCTGCGTCCAAGGGAAGCATGAGCGCGACGATCCGGCAGATGGCCGGCCGCCATACCGCGGCGATGCTCGAGACCGTGCATTACACCGATGCCGCCGTCGGCGAGTTCTTCGCCAACGCACGGCGCAAGCCGTGGTTCGCGAATACGATCTTCGTGTTGTGCGGCGATCACGGCATCTCGGTGCCGGCGACCGCGCGTCCGATGACGCGGCATGTGTTTTATGAGCTTCGGCACCGCATTCCGCTGATCATCTATTCGCCGCGGCTGCGCGGCGGCATCGTCGTGAAGGGGCCCGCTTCACAGGCGGACATCCTGCCCACGATCGTCGCTCTTGCTGGGATCAGAACCCCGCTCGCTACGACCGGCCGCGATCTGCTCGACGGCGCGCACGCGGACGATGAACGCCCGATCATCAGTTGGGATCTCGAAGGCCACACAGTGACGGTCAATCGCGGACGCTACAGCTATCACGCGGTCGTGCCGCCGGGAACGACGTCGCTGACCGACGAACTGCTCGTGGAGCGCGAGGGCGCGGAGGATCTCACGTCGCGATTGCCGGGCGTTGCGATTGCCTGCCGGCGCGCGGCGTCGATCTATCTTCGGACGTACGGCTGGCTGATCGCGAACGACCGGCTCACGCTGCCGCGTTGACCTTCGCGAATGCCTCACGCGTCAGATTCTCGTGGCCGCTCTCGGTCACCACGACGTCGTCCTCGATGCGCACGCCGCCGAATTTCCGGAAGTCATCGACCTTCGCCCAGTTGATGAATTTCGCGTTCTCGCTCTTCTTCAATTCGGACAGCAACGGCTCGATGAAGTAGAACCCCGGCTCGACGGTGAACGACATCCGCGGGTCGACCTTGCGGGTCAGGCGAAGATACGGATGTCCTTCCGGCTTCGGAATGTGTCGACCGGTTTCATCGGCGTGAAATCCGGCGACGTCGTGAACCTGCAGACCGATGAAGTGGCCGACTCCGTGCGGGAAGAACGTGCTGCTGATCCGCTTCTCGACGATGCCGCCGGCATCGATGCCCTTCACGAACGCGAAGTCGACCAGGATGTCTGCCACTTTGCGATGGGCCAGCATGTGAAGGTCAGGGTAGTTCGCGCCCGGCCTCACGGCAGCGCACATCTCCTGCTGCGCAGAGTCCATTGCCACGATCAGGCGCGCGAACTCGTCGTCCTTTTGCGAGTACGTGCGGGTGATGTCCGAGGCGTAGCCGTTGACGGCGGCGCCGGCGTCGATGAGGAACGAGTGCCGCCCGGCGGTCTCGCGCTCGTGAAGGATGTAGTGCAGGACGGACGCGTGGTCGTTCAACGCGATGATGTTGAAGTACGGAATCTCCTCTTCGGTCTGATCAGACGCGCGGAGGAACTCGAGATGAATCGCATACTCCGAGAGTCCGGCGCGAAAGGCCTTCTCCGCCGCGCGATGGCCGCGCGCACCACGCTCATTCGCCAGCCGCATGCACTCGATCTCGTAGTCGGTCTTCCATGAGCGATCGAAGTGAAGGCGCTCGACGAGATCGTCGGGGTTTGCGACGCCGACCGATCCGGTGAGCGGCTCGCCGATGAACGCCGTGCGGCCGCGACGGGGAAAGTGTTGCAAGGCATCGGAGTCAGTTCCGATGACGCGGATCTCGAAATGATCGACCCAGTAACCCGCCGGCGCATCGGCCGGCTTGTACCAGTAGTCGACGGGCTGGTAGTAGACGAGCACCGGCTTCGAGCCCGGCGTGTAGATGATGAAGCAGTGAGGGTTGGAGATGAGGGGAACCCACGACTTGAAGTGCGGGTTGGGCCGGAAGGGATAGCTGTTGTCATCGAGAAACGCGTAGATGAGCGCGCCGGCTGCGATGACGACGGAGTCGTACTTCGTCGCGGCGAGCGCGCGGTCGTGGCGCTCCATGACGGTTTTCAGATGTGAGGCGTAGAGTTCGGCGAGTCGGTCCTTCACGCGGCGGAGGATACAACACCAAAAAGAAAGCGCGCCGACCCGCTTGGGATTATCGGCGCGCCCTGATTACCGCTAGCTCGGGGGGCGTGGATCGCTCGTCGCGTGCCAGAAAAGGGAGAAGCACGAGGAATGTTGAATGTTGAATGTTCAATGTTGAATGTGTAACCGTGGTTTTCATTCAACATTCAACATTCAACATTCAACATTCAACATTCCTCGTCTCTCCCTCACCTACATCCACGACCCCATATGACGAAGAAGTTGATCAATGGAGAGCATCCGCTCTTCCCCGTTCGGCGCCCGGAAAATCGAGTGGTACCAGCCCTTCACTTTCACCGGCGTCAGAACTTCGTTGTCGATTTTGAGGCTGGTGCCGGCGCCGAGTTTCAGGAAGACTTTCTCGTAGGCGGAGCGAGTGAGGGTGCGTGAGGGTGACGGCGACGCGGTCGTGCGCCGCTCGCCGTACTTGCGCGAGCGCAACCGGCGCTCGGTCGACTCGCCCGACCATGGCGGAGCAAGCTTCTCGTCCACGTCCGCACGGCGGCGGCTGGGGGCCGATGAGTCCTCTTCGTCGTGCATCAGTGCGGCAAAGTTCTCGAGCTCGGGCAGCACAGCGCCCCACCGCGTGCTGCGTCCGACATCGTCATAGGCCGGCGGGCGCTTCTCGAGGTCGAGCAGCGCCGGCATCTGGCCGTGCAGCACCGCCATCAGCACTCGATAGCTGAACGGGTCGGAGTAGCGGCGGATCGAGTCGCGGAACTGCATCGCGACGGCGAGCGAGATCTCGCGAAGGGACATCGTCTGGCCCGTCGTGGTCTTCCACACCTTCGCATTCGGGTCGGTCTTGAACGGGTTTCTCGGGAAGTGCTTCGCCTGCGACAGCCATCCTTTGCGCGACACGTGCTTGCCCGGCTCGACGCCGGCGATCGCTGGAATCTGCCGCTCGTCGAGCTCGGTGAGGCGATACGACGGCCACGAGATTACCTCGCGCACGATCCCGACGATGAGCGCGGTGGTCGCGGCCATCAGGCCCGGATCGGGTGCGAAGTCGAGCGTCATCTCGATGCGCTCCCTCCGCGGCCGGACGCCGATGCCCGTCGACTTCTTGTTCGCACCGGTCATGATCAGCGGCACCGGCAGCAGGGTCGCGAGCAGCAGAGCGAGTTTCTGAATGGTGCGATCCCGGCTCCGTTCGCCGCGCTCGAGCTCGAACGAGATGTTGAAGTGGCAGCTGAATGCCTGCAGGCGCACGCGTTTTCCCGACCGTTTTTCCCACTTGTCGAGCTGGTCCCGCACGAAGCCGATCTGCTCCCACAGGCTGCGCACCACGCGCGCCGTACACTGCGGCGCAATCTCGATCACCGGCGTTACCACCTCGATGACGCCGCCATCGAAATAGAGCGCGCCGCCCGTCGGTAGCTGAAACGCCTTGTTGGTTCGCTTGACGAGAGGCCGGTCCACAAGCCCTGACGGCGTCCGCCAGACCTCCTCGGGGACCACTTCCTTGTCATCGATGAAGACTTTGAATTCCGACTCGAGTCCGATCACCGGCATCTCGAGCTCTGAGGTATAGGGAAAGAGCACGCGGCATGAAGGGAGCAAGCGACGGACCAGCCGCGTTTCCGTGTGCTCCGCGCGGCATGTGGGGCTTCGGCCCGCCCTGTGCTCGAAATTGACATGCACGTACGAATCATTCCGGAAACTGGCGAGGAGCTTCCCGTGATCGCACTCGGAACGTGGCAGACGTTCGACGTCCGCGAGGGTCGACGCGATGACCCTCGAGCGCCTGAGTAAAAAATTGCGGTGGGCCCCCTCAGGCTGATCGAGTTCAGGCGAAGATGGCGAAGGCCTACGAGACGATCAACACCGTGCTCGACACCATGTCATCCCGAGCGTAGCGAGGGACCGGTGTGGGCCGGGTTCGACGAGCCGTCCTCCCACACCGGTCCCTCGCTACGCTCGGGATGACAGATCTTTCATGAACTCCTGCGCATTGCAAACGCGGCGAGATCGCTGGCGGTGGCGCGCCTTCGACACCTCGTGATCTGGCACCTCTCAGGCTGCAGACGGCGGGCTGAGAGCCCGCCGCCCCAGGAGTGTCAGCGAATTACGATCTCGAAGTTGATCGCGAGGTCGTGCACCACTTCCACCGCTTTTCCGTCCTTGATCATGGGACGGAATCTCCAGCGGCGGACGGCTTCGAGCGCGGCTTCGTCGAACATCTTTTCTTTCGCGTGATCGAGAATCTCGACGTTCTTCACCCGTCCGTTCGTGCCGATGATGTAGCGCACGACGACCTGATCCTCGAGATGCTTCTTCTGCGCATCGGGAGGGTAGTGCGGGTACTCCTGCTCGACGGTCTCCATCGGCAGTTTCTGCTCGCGATCGATGTGCACGCGCCCGTCGTCGGGAAAGGCGATTCCGCCCGCTTTGCCGTGGACTTTTCCAGCGATGTCACCGCCAAGGATGCCTTCGGGCTTGCCGAGGGGGTCGCCGGGCGCGGTGTCGGTGACGGCAGGTTGCGGCGCGGGATCGGGAGGCGGCGGCTCGACAACGTCCGGAATCTTGTCGGGGATCACGGTCGGCGCCACGATCTGCCCGAGCTTCATGATGGGCGGAGGAGGCGGCGCAGACTGTTTAACGGGCTCAGCTTTCGGGGCGGGCTTGGGCGGTGGGGGAGGCGGGGGCGGGTCGGGAACGTGGATGAGGCTGTAGGCCACACTCACTCGCGGTGAGGCTTCAGGAAATCCCACATTCCACAGCGCTACAACCACGCCGCCTCCGATCGCCAGAGCGTGAATGGCGATCGACACCGGCAGCGTCTCGTACGCGAGTCGGCGGCTGCGTGTGTGGAACTGGTCGGGCGCGACGGTCTCGAACATGCGTCAGAATCAGTCGGTTTGCTGGTCGAAGGATCGTAGCATCCGAAAAGAAACAACGCCGTTACAGTCTCGTTGCGCGCAACCTGCGGCCGAAGCGGCTGAGGCCGATCATGATGCGCGGGTCATCGCCTACTATTGGATCGCGTGCGAATGAAACCGGAAGCGCTTCTTCGCAAGCTGTTCCCTCCCATGCTCGCGACGCTCACCGATGGGCCGCCGCCGGATGAAAAGAATTGGTCCTATGAGCTGAAGTACGACGGCTTCCGGGCGGTGGCGGGGATCGTCGACGGCGAGGTCGCGCTCCTGAGCCGCAACGAGCTCGATCTCGCCGATCGCTTCCCGCACATCGCGGCCATCGTTGCGAAGATCAAGGTGAGGCAGGCCGTGCTCGATGGCGAGATCGTCGCGCTCGACGAGAGCGGTGCTCCGCGTTTTCAGCTCCTGCAACAGGGCGAGAACCGGGAACTGATTTTCTTCTTCGACATTCTGTGGCTCGACGGCAAAGACCTTCGCAAGATGAAGTACATCGAGCGGCGCGCGATTCTCGAGAAGGTTCTCAAGCGCCCGCCGGCGGGAGTGCGCCTGGCTGCGACGATCGATCCGCCGGGCGACGCGGCGCTCGAGAAGGCTGCCGCCGATGGGTGGGAAGGGATCATCGCCAAAAGGAACACTTCCGGCTACGAGCCGCGCCGGTCGAAGGAATGGCTGAAGATCAAGGCGATCAATGAACAGGAGCTCGTCATCATCGGTTGGAACCCGAGCACGCATTCGACACGCGAGGTCGGGTCGCTGCATCTCGCCGTAAACGACAACGGCGAGCTGCGCTACGCCGGAAAAGTCGGGACAGGATTCTCGGCGAAGATGCGCGTCTGGCTGCGCGACGAGCTGGCGAAGGACGTGATCCCCGCGTCGCCGGCGAAAGACGCGCCGAAGATCCGTGTCGCGACGTGGACGAAGCCGCGCCTCGTGGCGCAGGTCGCATTCACGGAATGGACAAGCGACAACCGTTTGCGCCACCCGTCCTTTCTGGGATTGCGCGAAGACAAGAGCGCCGGAGACGTGGTGAGGGAGAAGCCGGTGGCGAAGAGCAAGTCGCAGGTCGCAGGTCGCAAGTCGGAAAAGCAACCGACCCGCAACCCGCGACCCGCGACCAGCCGTGTAATCCTGACCAACCCCGACCGCATCCTCTATCCGCGGGACAAGATCACGAAGCAGGACGTCGCGAATTACTACGACGCGGTTGCCGAGCCGATGATCCGCGCGTTGCGCGACCGCCCGCTTTCGCTGGAGCACTGGAACCAGGGCATCGACAAACCCTCCTGGTTCCACCAGCACCTCGGCAAAGAAGCGCCGGACTGGCTGACGACGATCGAGACGCCAACCCGCGCGAGCAGCCGCAAGACGGTGAGGCATCTCGTAATCGACAGCCGCGACGCGCTTCGGTGGATCGCGCAGATGTCAGCACTGACCCTGCATATGTGGGCCTCGCGCGGCGAGTCGCTGGAAGACGCCGACTGGATGCTTTTCGATCTCGATCCGGCGAAGGGAAGGGGCATCGAACAGGCGATCGAAGCGGCCGGTGTGATCCGCGCCCTGCTCGAGAACCTGAGTCTCCCGAGCGTCCCGAAAACGTCGGGCAAGCGCGGCATTCACGTGATGATCCCGCTCGAGCGCGGCTACACCCACGAGGAAGTGATGGAGTTCGCTAGCGGAATCGCGGCTGCCGTAGCGAAGGAAGTGCCGACCATGACCGTCGAGCGCTCGATCGCCAGCCGGCGCGGTCGTCTGTATCTCGACTGTCTGCAGAACGGCTACGGCAAGACGGTCGTGGCGCCGTATTCGCTGCGCGCCATCGATGGGGCGCCGGTCTCAGCGCCGCTGAAGTGGGAGGAAATCACGAAGAAGCTGGATCCAAGGAAGTTCAACCTGCGGACGATGCCCGATCGCCTCGCCAAGGTTGGAGATCTCTTCAGTGAGATGTTCAAGAAGGCCGTAAAGCTACCTGTCCTGAAGTAAAATAATGGAAACACCAAATGGGGGTTTCCATGCAGCTCGGCAAGTGGGATGTCGACGTCAATGGGCAGAACTATGTCGTCAGCGTCGAGCGCGCGGAGAACGGCAAGGACATGGTCCGCATCAATGGCCGTGTCGCGGCCAAACCGATCAACGCCGATGAAGACACTCGCCCGATCACCGTCGGCGGATCGCCGTACACACTGAAGCGCATCAACCCCAACGCCTACGAATTCGACGTCGACGACGTACCGGCAGCCGCAAGCCCCGTTGCTCTCGCTCGTGAGGTTCAGCAACGCGAGTCGCACGTCACCGCGCTCGGCATTCTCGCCAAGAGCAAGGCGCCAGTGGCGATCGAAAAGGACAAATTCTTTTCGCGGTTGCCCAGCTTCGGCTGGATCGCGATCGTTCTCGCCGTCGCTGGAATGATGTGGATGCTGCAGGGCCCGAGCTACGACAAGGTGGCTGCATCGCGCGTGAAACGCGTCCTCAGTGAGATGCACGAGATGAAGGGCTCCCAGTTTGCCGTGACTTTCTGGTTCAAGAACAAGAAAATCCTCGACCAGACCGAGATGAACATCGCCTCCGATGGCTTCACCAAGTGGAGCATGCAGAAAGACATGTACCGGAAGATCGGAGAGTTCGAGGTCCTCGACGCCAAAGAGATCAAGGGTGCGACGCCGCCCACCGCGGTCGTGCACGTGAAAGTCGAAGGCAACCCGTACACGCTCGTCGTGAAGAAGGATCTGCCGCTCGAGTGGAGCAGTGAATAGTGCGCGGGCCGGCTTCAGCCGGCCATGACCGGCTGAAGCCGGTCCGCACACAGAACCCCGTTCCTGGTTTATCGTCGATTCGCCATATGAACCGCGCAATCATCACCGGCGCCTCCTCGGGCATCGGCGCCGCGCTCGCGCGTGAGCTCGTCCGGCGCGGCTACGTTGTCGTTCTTCTCGCGCGGCGTCTCGAGCTTCTCGACGACCTCGCCAGTGAGCTGAAGCCGAATGCCATCGCCGTGCAGTGCGATGTCACCGATGCCACCGCCGTGAAACGCGCGGCGGATGCGCACGCTCCGTACGATCTGGCTATCGCGAATGCCGGCATTTCGGTTCCCACGTACGCGACGTCGTTCAAGCTCGCGGATGCCGAGGCGATCATGCGGGTCAATGTGTTCGGGATGTTCTACCTGTTCGACGCCGTGATTCCCTCGATGCTGGAGCGCCGCAGCGGAAGGTTCGCCGGCATTGCCTCCATCGCCGGTCTCCGCGGTCTTCCCTCATCGTCGGTCTACTCCGCATCGAAAGCCGCGATGCAGGCCTTTCTCGAAGCCAGCCGCGGCGAGCTTGCGGAGCACGGAGTCGGCGTGACCACGGTGAATCCGGGGTTCGTGGACACGCCGATCATCGCGAAGTACAAGTTCAAGCTGCCCTTCCTCGTTCCGGTCGAGCGCGCCGCGCGCATCATCGCGAACGGCCTGCAGCAGGGAAAGAGCGAGATCGAGTTTCCGCTGCCGATGTCGTTGCTGATGCGCACCGTTCGCCTGGTGCCGAACTCGCTCTACGATCGCGTCGGTCGCCGCTTCGCCCGCCGGCGCATCGATGTCTCGCAGGTTCGCCGATGAAGAGGCTCTGGAAGGAAACGCTCTGGGTACGCCTGTGGGCGCTGCGCAACGTCTTCCTGCTCTTCTTCATCAAACCGTCGATCGTGGAGTTGAACGACCGTCGATGCGAGGTCGTCGTGCCGCTCAACTGGCGTACCAAGCGCCACGACATTCACGCCATGTACCTTGGCACCCTCTGCATGGGTGCCGACATCGCCGGCGGATTGATCGCGTTCAGCATCGTCGGCCGTTCGAAGCAGCGCGTCTCATTCATCTTCAAGGATCTCAAGGCCGATTTTCTCAAGCGCGCGGAGGGCGACGTGCACTTCGTGTGCGAGGAAGGGGAGAAGATCGCCGAGCTGATCCGGCACACGGTCGAGAGTGGCGAGCGTCAGGAGTCGACGGTCAATGTCGTTGCGACTGTGCCGTCGAAACTGACCGAGCCCGTCGCGCGCTTCGCGCTGACGCTGTCGTTGAAGCGCCGCGACTAACGCGGCGGGCACGGCGCCGCGGCGAAGGATCCCGGCGCCAGGAAGTCCCGCTCGATGATCCGCGTGTTCTCTACGGCCCACTCTCCCGGGCGCGTGTGCCGTCGGTAGAGCTTGTACGCCGACGACGTCATGATTTCGATCGCGATGAGAACCATCACGGCCATCGACCATCGACGGCCGCCGTTCTGAAGACAACGAATCATCAGGACGAACGCAACCACCGCGAACGGGAGAAAGAAGAACTGCCAGTAGTGATGAATGCGCGCACGAGTCGGTGACGCCAGCTGGTAGGCGGCGGCGGCTCCGAGTGTGATCCAGAGGATACGGCGGACGTCGGGATCGACCCCGTTCATCAACGCCGCCCCCACGCGCGACCGTGGCAGAAGAAGCGCAATCGCGGTGAGAATCGCGGCCGCCATCCCGCTCATCGTGAAGTACCCGCGGTAGTTTTCGATCTCGGTCGTCATGAATCCCGCGAAGGTCAGCGGATCGTGGCCCGGGCTCGCGTCCATCGTCAGCGCCTTCACGAAGTCCGCGAGCGAGCCTGTGGCATAGATGGCATGACCGAGATTGAGAACGGTGATCGCTACCGCTGCGGCCGTCGTCACGGCAAGCGGCTTCCATCGCCGCTTCGAGACTCCCTCGACGAACGCCGCGATGGTGATCGCCGCTGTGAAGAAGAGCGAGGACCAGTCGAAGAACCCACCAAGGACGATCGCGGAGGCGAGCGCGAATAGAGAAGCGGAGCTTTCAGTGCGGCGGTGTCGAAGATACGCCGCCAGTTGCGCGACCGCGAAGAAAAGGACCGGCGCTTCGTAATTCACCATCCGCCCGAAGAATGACTCCATCGGAAACGTGGCCATCGCCAGCCCGCCGATCGCCGCGAGACGATCGTCCACGAAGAGATCCCGGAGCAACGCCATCATGAGGAGCAAGGTCGCCAGGCTGAAGGCGATCATCACCGCTCGTGCGACGCGCGGCGAATCATCTCCCGCGGCCGCGAACGCCGCCGCGAGAACGAGCGGCACCGCTGCCGGATGGTGGGCATAGAACAGGCGCGACCCGGTGTGCGCATCGATGTAGACGTTGAACGCGCGCGTGACACCGAGGCCACAATGCTGATGGCTGAGGGCGAAGCTCGTCTGCATCGCGCCGTTGTCCTCGTGGACCAGCCGCCAGTGATCGTTGATGTGAAACGTGAGCAGCGCCGTCGCGTACGCCACGATCGCCAGATCGAGGATCCCGCGATCGCGACGCGTCACTTCGCGCGGATCAGATCGTTGTAAAGGACTTCCGTGTAGCGATCGGTCGGGATGAATTGCCAGGCCCACTTGTCCCACGCGGCGAGGATCTTTTCCTGCTTCATCTGATCGAGTGTTTTCCCCGACTTGATGGCGCCGGCCACGATGTCCGTCGTGGCGCGCAGCATGTCGGCGAACACCCGCAGGGACGCTTTGTCACCAAGCGGACCGTGACCGGGGATGACTTTCGCATCGTCGCGCATCGTCTTGAGCACCGACTCGACGTTCGCCAGCATCCCGCGCGTGCTGCCGCCGTTCTCGATGTCGATGACGGGGAAGAGGCCGTTGAAGAAGTCGTCGCCCATGTGGATGACGTTCGATTGCGTGAACTCGATGACGGCGTCGCCGTCGGTATGTCCGTTCGGGTAGTGCACCGCGCGGATGTCTTCACCGTTCACGTGGACCGCGGCGCGGTCGTTGAACGTGATGACCGGCAGCGCGATCTTCGGTGCCGGCGGCGTCGTGCGCGTTCCGAACTTTGTTCCGCTCTGCATGCGCTTGCGGACGTTCTCCTGCGCGATGATGGTTCCGCTGCGCGCGAACACCTCGTTTCCGCCGGTGTGGTCTCCGTGGTAATGCGTATTGATGATGAACTTGATCGGCTTGTCGGTGATGCCATTGAGCGCCTGGATGATCTTCGGCGCGAGGGCAGCGTACTCGTCATCGACGATGACGATGCCGTCTTCGCCCACCGAAACGCCGATGTTGCCGCCTTGCCCCTGAAGCATGTACACAGTGCCGGCGACTTTCGTCACCGTGATCTCCACCTTGCTGAAGTCCTGCTGCGCGAGCGCAGTCGAAGCGGCGAGAAAGGCGGCGCAGATGATCATCTTTCGCATGAGCGCGGATTGTAGATGAACCTGCCGGACAATTTGCCGGACGATTTGCGGCTGGCGATCCGCGAGACACGCGCGCTCGTGCGCTACCGCTATCCGTGGTGGCTGCGCGCTGTCGTTCTCCCCGGTGTCGCCGGCATCACCCTCGGCCGCCGCATCTATCTTGCCGAGGGGGCCGAGCTGGCGCGATCGCTGCGGCACGAGCTGGTCCACGTACGCCAGATCGCACGAACGGGCTTCTTCTCGTTCTATTGGAAATGGATCGCCGAGTACGTTTCGAATCGCCGCAAGGGGATGTCGTCCGATGAGGCCTATCGGCGTATCTCCTTCGAAGAAGAAGCATTTGCCGAAGAAAACATATAATCCGGCCGCCGCAGTTGCGGCGGCGTTGTCGGTTGTCGGTGCTCGGTTGTCAGAGGCTTTTGACAACCGACCACTGACAACTGACAACGCGCGCGCAGCGCGCACGACCAATGAGCATCCAGTTCCATTCGCTGGAAAACCCGCAGATCGAGCGATTTCTGCAGCGGCAGAAGCGGGATATGTCCCTCAAGACGGAGATCGACCTCGATCTCGTCCTGCGGCAGATTCTGCAGAAGGCGAACGAGTTCGTGCCGTCGGAGTCGGGTTCCATCCTGCTCGACGATCCGTTTCGCAAAGTGGCCTCGCGGCGGGAGAACGAGCTCGTCTTCATCGCGACGTTCGGCGAAGCGGGGCGCGATCTCGTCGGGCAGCGCCTTTCGGCCAAGTTCGGCATTGTCGGGCGCGTCTATCAGTCGGGCACACCGTATCTTTCGACCGACGTCGACACCGACGAGAACTTCTATCCGGAGATCGACGCCAGGCTGGGACACACCACGCATTCGATCGTCTGCGTTCCGATCTACCTCGGCAAGCACGTCTGTGGAGTGCTCGAGCTCGTCAATCGAATCGAAGGCACAATCTTCACCGAGCGTGACAAGACGCTGCTGGAGATCTTCGCAGGATACACATCGTTCACGATCCAGAATGCGCTCGACGCGAAGCGCGCGAACGAGCTGGCGAAGAAGGACGACCTCACGGGGCTCTTCAACGATCGCTGGTTCAATGTGCGGTTGACTGAAGCACTGACCGAGGCGAGGGAGGGCGGGCAGGAGCTCACGCTCATCTTCATGGATCTCGATCAGTTCAAGGGCGTGAACGATTGCCACGGACACCTCGCCGGCAGCCAGGTGCTGCGCGAAGTTGGATTCCTGCTGAAGCGCGTCATCTCGCAGGAGAAAGCCACCGTGGCTCGTTACGGCGGCGACGAGTTCGTCATGATCCTTCCCGACACGAAGCTCGAGCACGGCATGGAGATGTGCGAGGAGATCCGCAAGACGATCGAGAGCACGACGTTTCTCGAACGCGAATGGGGACTCGGTAACCCTCCGTTGCAGTTGAACGGCGTGATCTCCGCCTCGATCGGAATCGCGCAGCACATGCCCGATCGCAACAGCACCGTTGCGATCGAGCAGGAGAAGAGCGAGCTCCTCCGCCGCGCCGACGCCGCGATGTACCGCGCGAAGTCGCGCGGCAAGAATCAGGTCGTCGTCAGCCGCGCTGCGTAAGACAGCGGGTTGCGAGTCGCGGGTCTTCAACTTCGGTTCGCTTTTCCGACCTCCGACTCGCGATCTCCAAGCCGCGAACAAATGTTATCCTCGCGCAACTCATTCAACAGGAGGGCTGCTGCATTGGCCAAAATCACGGCGGAATACATTTGGATTGACGGACAGAAACCGACGGCGAAGCTTCGTTCGAAAACCAAGATCATCGACACCGTGAAGTCGCTTGCCGACATTCCCGACTGGGGATTCGACGGCTCGAGTACGATGCAGGCCAGCGGCCATTTCAGCGATCTGCAGCTCAAGCCGGTGCGCTACGTTCCAGATCCTCTTCATCGCGACAACGACATCCTCGTGATGTGCGAGGTCCTCAATCCGGACGGCAGCGTGCACTGGAGCAACAACCGCGCGCAGCTGCGCGTCGTCGCGGAGAAGTACAAGGATCAGGAGCCGTGGTTCGGCATCGAGCAGGAGTACACCTTCTTCCAGGGCGCGCGTCCCCTCGGCTGGCCCGACAACGGATTCCCGGCGCCGCAAGGCGGTTACTACTGCGGCGTTGGTGCGGATGAAGTCTTCGGCCGCGACGTCGTCGAGGCGCACGCGGATGCCTGCATGCGCGCCGGCCTGCACATCGTCGGGACCAATGCCGAGGTGATGCCGGGGCAGTGGGAGTTTCAGGTGGGAGCGATCGGAGCCCCCGAGATTGCGGACGAGCTCTGGCTCGCGCGCTGGCTGCTGTACCGCATCGGTGAGGAATTCGGGATCAGCGCGACGCTCTATCCGAAGCCGGTCAAAGGCGATTGGAACGGCGCCGGCGCGCACACGAACTTCTCGACGAAGGCGACGCGCGCGGACGGCGGACTGAAAGTCATCGAAGAGGCGATGCGCAAGCTCGAGAAGAAACACAACGAGCACATCGCGGTGTACGGCGCACACAACGAAGAGCGCCTGACGGGGCTTCACGAGACGTCGCCGATCACATCGTTCCGGCACGGCCAGTTCGATCGCGGCGCATCAGTGCGCATCCCGATGGTTACCGTTCAGGCAGGCAAGGGCTACTTCGAGGATCGCCGCCCCGCCGCGAACATGGACCCGTATCAGGTCTGCGCCGCGATCATCGAGACGGTCTGCGGTCCGTGACGTAACGCCGCCGGCCCGCCGGCGGGACGGCCGCCGGCTCGGCGGCACGGGAGAAACGGCCAGCGAGCCGTTGGCGGTCCAGCCGGCGAGGCCGCCGGCGCTCCCTTCTGCCTACACTTTTCGTCATACCAGCCGCCGAAAATTGACGGAAATCAACCCGGTGACCCCGCTCACGAGGGTAGAGCCCGTTGGAACGCAACGCGCACGACTGCCAGCGCATGATTGTCATGGTCATCGACGATGACCCCGCGATTCATCGCCTGACGCGAAAGATTCTCGAGGCGGAGGGCTTCCAGGTCGTCGATTGTTCGACCGGCGAGGAGGGGCTGAAGTGCCTCTTCGAGCAGCCGTGGGACATCGCCATTCTCGATCTGCAGTTAGGCGACGCGATCGACGGCCGCGCGCTCTGCCACGCGGTGCGGAGCGACGACCGGTTCGTGGCGCGCCACATCATCATTCTGTCGGCCGACGCCAATCCTCTGCAGAAGGTCGCCCTGCTGGATCTCGGCGCCGACGATTACGTCACCAAGCCGTTCCATCCGGCCGAGCTCATGGCGCGCGTCCGAGCCCGGCGCACGGCTTGTCGACATGCAGACCAGACTGCGTGCGGCGAACGAGGCGCTATCACGGTCATCGAATGTCGACGGGCTGACGCAGCTCTTCAATCACAAGTATTTTCAGGAAAAGCTCGCGTTCGAGTTCGAGGCCGCCGTTCGCTACCAACGTCCGCTCTCGGTTGCGATGATCGACATCGACTCGTTCAAACGGGTGAATGACACGCACGGCCACGCGGTCGGCGATCGCGTTCTGGAGCTGATCTCCGCGGCGCTCACCGCCGAGACGCGGTCCACCGATATCGCTGCGCGCTACGGAGGCGACGAGTTCGCCATGATTCTCCGCGAGACGCGCATCGAAGCCGCGCTGCTCTTTGCGAACCGGATCGGCGAGGCGGCGCGCGACATACGCGTGGAGACCGGCGAGGGCGTGGCGCGCGTCTCGGTCAGCATCGGTCTGGCCGCGCTTCCGCATCGACGCATTGCATCCGCACGCCATCTGCTGGACTACGCCGACCGCGCGCTCTATCGCGCGAAACGGAACGGCAGGAACCAGGTTCAGGCGTGGGGACGTCCGCCTCTGCCGAAGCCAGCAGAAGCGCAAACTGCTAGGGCGGCGCGGCTAAGCGTCGCATAGTGGATGCGTCGATGGTCGAATTTGCACTGAATGCGCGCGGTCGCGCTCCTGTTCCCGATCATCTCGATCACGGACGACTTCAACTCGGACGCGCGAACCCTCGACGTCCGCGATCGCGGTGACGTTCGCCATGGCGATTCTGTTCGTCGCGATGTCCCGCGTGCAGGCGGTCTCCGAGCCGTTCTACGTGCCGACACTTGACGTCTACACGAGTGCTGCGCGGTTCGATTCATGACCAGAGATTCTGCGCGCAGCGCAGTCGTGCGGGGCCAGTCCTCTGACTGGCCAGCCAGGCGGAGGGCTGGCCCCACACCTGGCGCTGCGCGCCCGTGAAAATCACTTCATGCTCATGAACGGAACCGACAGCCAGAATCCCGCCGGGTACTGCACATAGCCGTCGATGTTCCCGCGCAGGACCGCGACGTTGTCCTGCATGTAGAGCGAGATGTACGGCAGATCCGTCGCCATGATGTTCTGGATCTCG
>JBBRMQ010000064.1:0-18780 GCA_038230775.1 Thermoanaerobaculia bacterium | reverse complement strand
TCGCGGCATCGGGAAAGGGATGCGAGACGCGATGCAGCCGGATGCCGGTGCTGGCGACCTGCTCGGCGCGCGCGTCCCATCCCAGAAGCGTGCGGCCGGCAGGACGGTTGTTGAGTTTGATGAAGGTGAAGTCCGAGGTCGCCGATGACGCGAGCCACGTCGCCCCGTCGACGCGCGGCAGCGACGATCCCGCGGGCGCGCTGCCGTTGCAGGACGTGGTCCGATAGTCGAAGTAGGCCTCGAGCGAGCTCGCCGCCGTCTGATCCGAGAAACAATGATTCGCGGTCAGCAGATACGGCGTCCCGTCCTGCGCGCGATCGGTCAGCAGTCCGCCCGAGCACACCGCATTGCCGCCCGGTACCACGAACTCGAGGTGCGCGATCGCCGCCTCGGCGCTGGTGATCTTGTTGAACGTCGAGGTCGTCACGCACGACGCGTCGATGAGACACGTCGGCTGATCTTCCGGCTTCGGAGCGCGGACGAGCTGCATCACCTCGCGGATCGTGAAGGACGCCTGCGTCGCCGCCGGAACTTCGACGTCGAGAAACGCGAGCGGTCCGTTGATGCTCGGCGCCCAGATCGAACCCGCGGGATCGAGCAGCTCCGTTCCAAACGCGTGAGGCGCCTCCCCCGCTCCGTACACCCACAACACCGCGCCCTCGGGCAGCTTGACGTTCTCCAGGTGTAGACGAAGACGGTCGGCCTTCTCAACTTCGACGACGGTGCTCCACACGATCGTGCCGCGATCACTCGCCGCCACCATGCCCCGCGCGTACGCCGCCGCGCCGGTTTTCGAGGCCACGGCGCCTGTCAGATGAAGATCGATTGCATCGGGCAGCGTGCGGCGGAATCCGTTGCGCATCGGCTCGCCGCCGTTCGCGTTCCATTGGCGGATCTCGTCGAGCCTCTCCGGCACGCTGACCTCCGCTGCCGGCAGCGCGACAGCGGGCACCATCGACGAGTATTGCGCCAGTCGCGGCGCAGCCGGGTAGGCCTTCACGTTCCATGCGTCCCGGAAAAACACGGCGTCCTGCTTCTGGGCGAAAGCGAACGGCGTTACGGCTAGCAAAGCGAGGCCGATGGCTGCGCGTTTCATGGAGACTCCTCTTTGGACGATGGTGCGGAAAAGTCTACCAGCGTTGCGGCGGAGGCATTCGATAACTTCGAGACCGCTCGCGTCTGTACTCAAGTGAATTCGCTCCAGGTCCTCATCGCACTCGTGCCTCTCGTCACCGCCTTGCATCAGCCCGGGCAGATCGTCTGGCGTTCACGGCCGACGCACGATCGGCGTTCGGCGGCGACATCTCAGCGCGCTGACAGGGCTTGGCCCCGTGTCGCACTGCCTACATCGCAACGCGGCCCGCCCTACCTGTGTTTCCCTAAGGAATGATCGCGGCGCGAGCGGCGATTGAGTCGGGCTCGCGTTGCCGATGGCCAGTCAGGAGGACTGGCCCCACACTGCGCTTCGCGAGTGGCAGTCCACGAAGTGAGGTGTGGGGCCAGCCCTCTGGCTGGCCGGCCAGCCGAAGGGCTGGCCCCACACCTCGGCTTCGCCGTTTTTCTTCCGGCTGCGCGCAGTCCAGAGTCAACGCCATCTGGCGTTCGCTAACTCTCGACCAGCGCGCGCAACTGCCGCGACGCGACCGTGAGCATCGCGAGGTCGATCGTCGCCGCGGCGCGGAAATCGGTCATCGTCTGGTCGATCCGCTCCACCGCTCGTGCGCGCGTTGCGAGCCACGAATCGACCGGCTCTCGCGCGCCGTTCGTTTCGCCGATCACGCGCGAGGCGAGCGTGCTCTGGTAGTTGAACAGATCATCGACCACCGCGGCCACGGCCGCTTTCTGCCACGGAGTGTCCGCGACGATCGTCGATCCGGCCGCGCGCAGGCGATCGAGACCGAAGCGGGCGCCGAGACCGAAATACACGCGGGCGACATCTTCGACATTCCGCCCGCCGCGCGTCAGGCGCACGATGTCCAGCGCGGCACTCATCACGGTGAGGCTCGCGACGCGATACGCCAGCCGCTGCGGAATGCCCGCGGTCTCCAGCTCGCTCTGGCGCGATTTGAACGTCGCCAGCAGCGCCGGCGGAAGAACCTGATCGAGCTTCTCCCAGAGCGTCGCGATCTTCGCGCGGAACTCCGACACATTCGTCGCGATCTCCAGCTTCTCGTACGATCCGCGCAGCAGCCACTGCACCGCGCGCTCGAGCAGCCGGCCCACCTCGAGCATCATGTCCACCTGCGTGCTGGCGATGAGCATCGCGTCCAGCGCTTCGATGTCCGCCCACATCGTGCGCAGATCGAAGGACTCGCGCACGATCGTGAACGCGCGCGCGACGTCGCTCGCCGGCTTGCCCGTGTCTTCGCACATCTGCATGACGAAGGTCGGGCGCACCCGATTGATCATGTTGTTCGTGATGTTCGTCGCGATGATCTCGCGGCGCAGGCGATGACGCTCGATCGCCGGACGGAATCGCACCCGCAGCGGCTCGGGAAAATAAAGAACCAGATCCTCGACCAGCAGCAGCGCGTCCGGCAGATCCGACGCCAGCAGATCCTGATAGAGCACGATCTTGCTGTACGCCATGAGCACCGCGAGCTCGGGCCGGGTCAGCCCGATGTGCGCGGTGTGCCGCTGCACGATGGTCTCGTCATCGGGCAGGCCTTCCAATGCGCGATCGAGCTTGCCGGTTTTCTCCAGCGAGCGCATGTACCGCGCCTGCTCGTCGAGAACCGATTCGCCGAGCGAGTGCGTGATCGAGATCGCCTGCGTCTGCTCGTAATTGTCGCGCAGCACGAGGTGGCCGACTTCATCCGTCATCTCAGCCAGCAGCTTGTTGCGGTCCTCGGCCAGCAGCTCACCCTGCTCGATCGCGTCGTACAGCAGAATCTTGATGTTGACCTCATGATCCGAGGTATCGACGCCGGCGGAGTTGTCGATGGCGTCGGTGTTGATCTTGCCGCCGGTCAGCGCGTACTCGATGCGACCCTTCTGCGTGAAGCCGAGGTTTGCGCCTTCACCCACCACGCGGACGCGAAGATCGACGGCATCGATGCGCAACGCTTCGTTGGTCCGGTC
Source organism: Thermoanaerobaculia bacterium (assembly GCA_038230775.1). GTDB lineage: Bacteria > Acidobacteriota > Thermoanaerobaculia > Gp7-AA8 > Gp7-AA8 > JBBRMQ01. Next base: position 15,699 of record JBBRMQ010000064.1, on the reverse strand, counting down.
GCGGGCGGCGGAGTGATCCTCGTCGCTCGCCTTGACGGACGTGCCGATACCGCCGAGCCACAGGAGATCGGCGCGCGCGCGGAGAATCGATTTGATGAGATCCGCGGGCGTGACGATCTTCACCCGAATGTCGAGGCGCTTCATGATCTCTTCGGAGACCGTCAGCGTCTTCGCGCTGCGCTCGAAGATCGCGCCACCCGGCGAGAGCAATTCTTTGTTGTAGGCGTTCCAGTTCAGGCGCTGATCGAACATCCGCTGCCGCTCGGGAAGCGTCGTGGCCGGGTCCGGATCGGGGTCGATGAAGATGTGCGAGTGATTGAACGCCGCCACCAGCTTGATGTGCGGCGAGAGCAGCATCGCGTTGCCGAAGACGTCGCCCGACATGTCGCCGCACCCGACGACCGTGAAGTCCGCGCGCTGGATGTCGACACCGAGCTCGCGGAAATGCCGCTTGACGGCCTCCCATCCACCCTTCGCCGTGATGCCCATGGCCTTGTGGTCGTATCCCGCGCTGCCGCCGGATGCGAACGCATCGCCGAGCCAGAACCCGTAATTCATGCTGATGCCGTTGGCGATATCGGAGAACGTCGCCGTACCCTTGTCCGCCGCGACGACGAGATACGGGTCATCGACGTCGCGCCGCGCCACCTCGCGCGGCGGCACGACCTCCGGCCCGCGCAGGTTGTCGGTGATGTCGAGCATTCCGCGCAGCAGTGTCTTGTACGCCTCGACGCCTTCCTTCTGGAACGTCGCGCGGTCGGCCGACGGATTCTTCACCACGAAGCCGCCCTTCGAGCCCATCGGCACGATGACGACGTTCTTCACGTTCTGCGCTTTCATGAGGCCGAGAATCTCGGTGCGGAAGTCCTCACGGCGATCGGACCAGCGAATGCCGCCGCGCGCGACCTTTCCGACGCGCAGGTGAATGCCTTCCATCGTCGGCGAGTAGACGAAGATCTCGTACGACGGACGCGGCAACGGCAGCTCCGCGATCTGCTGCGAATCCAATTTGAACGAAAGATAGTTGTGGCGAGCGGCTGGCTCCTGCTCGCTGCTCGCTGCTCGCTGCTCGCTTTGGTAGTAATTCGTGCGTAACGTAGCCTCGATGAGCGTGACGTAGAGACGCAGGATGCGATCCTCGTCCGGATTCGTGACGGAGTTGAGCGCGTCCTCGATCTGCGACCGGATGCCGAGGCCGGCCGCATGTCGCCCGCTCATGCGCGTCGCGGAACCGAGCGACGGGTCGAAGTTGTTCTCGAACAACTGCGTGAGCATGCGCGTGATCGCCGGATGATTGGCGAGCGTCTGCTGGATGTAGGACTCGCTGAGCGCCACGCCGATCTGCCGGATGTACTTGCAGTACGCGCGCAGCACGACGACCTGATGCCAGTCGAGCTCCGCGCCTAACACCAGCCGGTTGAAGCCGTCGTTCTCCGCCTCGTGATTCCAGACGCGGATGAACGTCTCCTGAAACTTCTGCTTCACGGGCATCAGGTCGTCCTGCATGCCCTGACCCGAGAGGCTGAAGTCGCGGATGCGCACCGCCTGCGCGCTGCCGTGCGGCTGCACCTCGTACGGCACCTCGGACTGCACCTTCACGCCCATGTTCTCCAGGCGCGGCATGATGTCCGACAACGGCACCGGCGCTCCGCCGTGAATGATCTTGAAGTGAAACTGCCGCTGATCCTGGCCGCGATGGCGATAGAGATCGACGACGATGTCGCCCGTGCGAAGCACTTCTTCGACGTGCTCGACGTCGTACAACGCGGCTTCGGCTGTGAACCGCTCGGCGTACGCCATCGGGAAGGCTTTCTTGTAGCGGCGGTGCAGATCGATGCCGCCCTCTTCGCCCTTCTGCTGGATCACGGCATCGAGAAGCCGATCGCCCCAGGTTCGCGCCGCCTCCGCGAGATAAGCCTCGACGCGCTTGACGTCGACGTCGGGAATCTTGCCGGGGACCGTGCGGACGATGAACAGTCCGCGCGCCAGCGGTGAATCGGTCACATGGTCGTAGATCGCCGTATCGCGGCCCTCGAACGCTTCTTCGAGAATCTGTCGCGCGCGCTCCTTGAAATCCAGAGTGTAGCGATCGCGCGGGACGAAGACGAAGCACGACACGAAGCGCTCGAACACATCCTTCCGCACGAACAGCGCGACGCGATGCCGCTCCTGCAGGAAGAGAATGCCGCGCGCGATCTCGAATAGATCGGCATCCGTGATCTGGAAAAACTCGTCCCGCGGAAACGTTTCCAGGATCTCGACGAGCGCCTTCCCGTTGTGGCTGCGCGGATCGAAGCCGGCCTTCTCGATCGTCCGCCGCGCCTTCAGGCGCAGCATCGGGATCTCGAGCACGCTGCGGTTGTACGCCGCCGAGGTGAAGAGGCCGAGGAAACGATCCTCGCCGATGAGGTCGCCCTTGTCGTCGTAGCGTTTGATGCCGACGCGGTCCATCGGAACGGCGCGATGAATCGCGCTGCGATTGTTCGCCTTGGTGATGATCAGCAGGTCTTTGGTGCGGGCGTACTCGCTGAACTCCTTGCTCAGCGGCTCACTGCTGCGATCGACGGACTCCGGCCGCATCTCCCGCAGAATGCCGAGGCCGGTCCCCGCGGTTGCCGGCAGGTAGTCTCTTCCGCCGCGGCTCTCGAATCCGTAGCGACGGTAGCCGAGGAAGATGTAGTTCCCGTCATCGAGCCAGCGAAGAAATGCCTTCGCCTCCTCGACCTCCTCGGGTGGCATCGGCAGCTTCTTCCCTTCCAGCTCGGCGATGTTGTCCGTCAGCCGCGCGCGCATCGCACGCCAGTCGGCGACCGAGAGGCGGACCTGATCGAGGACGTCGCGAATGGCCTTTTGCAGTGCGACAAGCTCGCTCTCCTCGGTCTCCTGATCGACTTCGATGTGCATGTACGACTCGGTGATTGCGTCGGACTGCGCGCCTTTCGTGGAGTCGAGATCCGTGCGGCGCCCCGTGTCGTCGCGCCGCACGCGAACCACGGGATGCAACAGGAGATGGATCTTGCGATCGCGGCGGTTGATCTCGGCGCTGACCGAATCGACGAGGAACGGCATGTCGTCGTTGACCACTTCGATCACCGTGTGCTCGATCGCCCACGACGTCGGATTGAATACGCGAATCCTGGGCGCGCCCGGTTTTCGCTCCGCACCGAACTCCCACAGCGACAGCGCGCCGCCGAGGAGAGTGTCGAACGAGGTGTAGATGATGTCGTCCGGCGCAACGAGCGCGAAGTAGCGGCGGACGAACTGCTCGCCACTTTCGCCGGCACGATTACGCGCTTCAGCGGCGAGCCGGTTGACGAGGTCTGCTTTTCGATCTTCTGCTGAGAGCGTCATCTTGCGGGCGTGGATTCTATCAACGGGAGTGTCGCCTCACGTGGTCGTCGTCTGGGCGGGGGTTCTTCGTGTGGACCGGCTTAGAGCTTGTGGAGGGTCAGGGTTCTGTGTGAGGACCGGCTTCAGCCGGTCACAGCCTGACCGGCTGAAGCCGGTCCTCACACAGAAGCAACACACAGAAGCAACTCAGACAGGCAACACTCAGATGCAACACTCAGATGCAACACTCGAGGCCACACTCCCATCTCGCTAGTCCCCGATTGGCGGCCCCGGCGATACCTCGGGTGTCTTCGCCGGCGTTCTCGGCTGATCCGGCCGGGCGAGGAAACGTTCGATGTCATCGCGCAGCGCGTGGCGATGAGCGACCTCGGCGGGATCGGTCGCGGCAACGGCAAGTTTGCCCGAGAGTCTGCGCAAACCCTCGCTCGCCTCGGCTCGCACCTGCGCGTCGGCGTCGCGATTGTTGGCGAGCTCCATCGTGCGGGTCACAAAGAGACGCGCCGTGGCACGCGTGATCGCCGCGTGGACGCCCGTTTCCGGGCGCGTCGCAACAATGATGATTCCGTTGAGCACGTCGTTAAACGCCGGATTCGCGGCGGTTTCGGCGTGAAAACGATCCATGCGCGCCGCGCGCCGCGGATCGAGAAGCGCCAGAAGGGTGATGTCTGCCGATGCGCGCGCAGCGTCGAGCGGATCGAAAGCCGGCGTGGTGTGATGTTCGAAGATCTCGGTGTTGCTGGTGATGTCGACGTCGCCGCGCGGCGGGATGAGATCGACGATGCGCTGCGGCACCTCGAGGAAAGACGCGTCAAGCGTCGACAGGACGGTCATCAGCGCCTCGCGTTGTTGCGCGGCCGGCAAAATCCTGCGCGTGGGCTGCGGAACGACGCCGTCGCTTTCCTTCACCGAATACGTGTAATCCAGACCGCCGATCGACTTCGCCGCCGCTTCGAGCTGGTAGCGATGATGGAGGAACAGCGGGACAAGCATCTCTTCCAGATTCGCGAGCGGCGTTCCGACAGCGATGTTGTTCAGGCCGAACTTCGACAGTGCGATCCTGCGCACTTCCATCTCGTGCTTCAGCATCGCCCCCGGATTGCCCGGGATGTCCCACACGGATGCCTGCGGATGCGCCGCACTCACCGGCCGCGACTCGGGATCGGTGATGTACAGCGGCGCCTGCCGAATGATCTTGTTGAGCTCCTGATCTTCGTTCGCTCCCGGCGCGAATTGGGCGTAGGCATAACGGATCGCCCATTTGTCGTACGACCCGATGCCTTTGGTGTACGCGTCGGCGAGCGAGAGCTTGCCGTCCACGCCGATCGTGACGTAGGGCGACGGATAATCCATCACCGACGCGCGTCCATAACTCGATGCCGCCATGTTGTGGCCGAGGCCGAGCGTGTGACCGGTCTCGTGCGCCGAGAGCTGACGGATGCGCGCGAGCGCCATCTCGTCGGCCTCGCTCGGCGGATTCGAATACTGCGTGAGGCCCCGCGCGATCATCACGTCCTGACGGATGCGCAACGATCCGAGGGTCACGTTTCCTTTGATGATCTCGCCGGTGCGCGGATCGATGACCGCGCCGCCGTACGACCATCCGCGTTGCGCGCGGTGAACCCAGTTGATCATGTTGTAGCGGGCGTCCATCGGATCGGCGTCGGCGGGGAGCACCTTCACCTGGAACGCGTTGCGAAAGCCGGCGGCCTCGAAGGCCTGGCTCCACCACGACGCGCCCTCGATGAGCGCGCTGCGGATCGGCTCGGGCGCCGCGTTGTCGACGTAGTAGACGATCGGCTTCACCGGATCGGAGACCGCGGCGCCAGGATCTTTCTTCTGCAGACGATGACGCACGACCCAGTGCTTGTCGATCGGGTCGGTGAACGGCGACGCGTAGTCAAAGAAGTCGACGCCGAAGACGCCGACGCGCGGATCGGTACGGCGCGGTGTGTAGCCCGGCTCCGGCAGCGCCACGAGAGAGTGATGCTCGCGCACGGTGACCGAGTCTGCGACCGGCGTGACGCCGGAGACGAAGTTGCCCGGACGCTCCGTCGTGGCGAAGGTGAGGATCGTCTCGATTTCCGTGTTGCGAGGAAAAGACTTCGTGCGCGGCAGATAGATCGCGCTTCGATTGCGATCGAGCGTGTACGAGCCCTGCTGCGCGGCCTTGATGCGTTGCGCGACCCGGTGAACATCGCTCAGGAAGAAATCCGTGGCATCGACGAGAACGGAGTTGCCGTCGGTCCCGTCGACCTTGAACGACGCGATTACCGAGCGCGCGAAACTCTCGCTGACGGCGCGCTGTTCGTTCGCGTCCTGCGTGAGCGCACGGAAGCGATAATTCGGCGCGACCATCAGCACCCTCGGTCCGATGCGCTCGAACTCGACGATGATCGACTCGCCGGTCTGGCCGCGATCGAGTCCGATCGGATTCGATCCCAATCCCGCGGGCAGCGACGTGTAGTAGATGAGCTCGTCCCCGAATCGGCTGATTTGCATCAGCAGCTTGCCGTTCTCCACGTCCCAGTAGAGCGGGATGAAACCGTCGAGCTTCTGCAGCTTCGCCGTTTTCGATTCGATGGTTGCTGGCTGCGGCGTGGGCGGAGGAGGCGGTGTAGCAGTCTGAGCGGCGGCGGAAAGAGCGATCAGGAAGAGCGCGGCGTTTCGCATCGCGCGCGATTCTAGTACGTGGCCCACGAAAGAAAGCGCACGTGAATCGCTCGATCGCGGTCCGTGACGATCTCCAGAGTGTTCGGGCCATCGTTCGGCCGCGCGATGTGCCAATCGCGCTGCACCACACCGCCGGCATCGAAGCTGTCGATCGCTTGCCCGTTGAGCGTGATCGTCACTTTCGTCGGGCCATCGGCCGTGAAGCCGAGACGCAGCAGAGACTCGCCCTTTGAAGAAGGAAGCACCGTCGTCGATCGCTGCTCCATCCAGCGCCATTCGTCACCGTCACGCCGCTCCGGCGGATACCAACCTGTCGAAAAGCCGGCAAAGCGCGTGATCGTGGCGTAGGCGGCGCCGAAATAGTGGCGGCGCGAGATGTTCCACAGCCTCCCCTTCTGCCGCCGGAACACATCCCCCGCGGGCGTCGTCGGAATGACCTCGGCGATGAGACGCGGCGTCTTCGCGGTTCTCGAAAGGATCAACGTGCGCTCGTCGAGGACGCGAATGTTCTTCACTCCGGGCATGAAGTAATCGACGAAGGGCCGCATGTCCGCGGCGACGAAGAGCTCGTCGGAGGCCGGATTGAAGTGCGTCTTCGCGGTCTGGACAGCCAGAACGGATGGGGCGATTTCTTCGCGGACGGGAGTGAGTGCGGGCAGCGTGTAGGCGATGAAGCCGGCGATGAGGAGCAGGCCGAGAAGTACCTCGATCTGCGGTGTGCGGACCGGCTTCAGCCGGTCAGGCCGGCTCAAGCCGGCCCTCACACCAGCTGCGGCGTGGTAGATGCCGTCGGCGGCGAAGATCGCGAACATGGGGCAATAGCCGATCGAGAAACGGTTCACGCTGTAGCGGTCGAGAAAGAGCCACGCCGCAACCGCGACCGGGCCGAACGTCAGTGCGTTGTAAAGGATCGGCCGCTCGCGCTTGATCAACGAGATCACGACGAAGATCGTCGTGATCATGCTCAGCGCCGGCGACGAGTACTGCTTGACGAAGAAGAGCGCGATCAGACGCCACAACGCGGGGCGCAGCGGACTGTGGAACGAGTCGACAGCCGAGATGTACTCGCTGTGCGCCTTCACCGCGCTGCGGTAGTTGTCGATGCCCGTGGCGGCGGCGGCTCCGCCGAACGCGAGCCCGACGACGATGACGCCGATCAGCGCTGCGAACGCAACATCACGCGGCGATCGTTTGCGCGTCGCAAGAAAAAACGGAAAAGCTCCGACGAGTGCGTTCTGCGGCCGGATGGCCATCGCGATCGCCAGCAGAAACACGCCTCCGAGATACTCCTCGGCATCGCGCTCGCCTCGGAAGAGCAACGCCGCCGCAAAGACCACGAGCGTGATCGAAGGAACGTCGCTGAACGCCGTTCCTCCGTAGAACCACACGTTCGGAAAGAAAGCGCACAACGCGCCGGCGATGATCGACGTCGAGAAACGGACTCCCATCGCGCGCGCGAGCATGTAGACGGCGGGAAACAGCAGCATGCCGGCAGCGAGGTTGATGGCCTGCAGCGAGCGGAAGTCATCGCGAACGAAGAGACGGACGAGGCGGCCGAGTGCAATGTATGCGGGAAAACCGGGAGGGTGCGGATGATGCTGCGCCACGTCGTACGAGCGCATGCCGAGGCAGAAGAGGGCTTCGTCCCAGTCCCAGAGCGAGCGGGCGCGCGCGGCGAAACGTGAGAGCGCGCATAGAAACGCGACTCCCCAGAAAATGGTTCGCTCGGACGACCTCACGCGTCGTAGAACTTCGCGCCGCGCGCCGCGATCCGCCTCAGCGCCTCGGTCGGCTTGAAGCGTGGCCCGTACTGTTTCGCGAACTCCTCCAGACAGGCGACGATCTTCGCGATGCCGATCGAGTCGGCGTAACGCAGTAAGCCGCCGCGGAACGGCGGGAAGCCGGTGCCCATGATCATTGCCAGATCGAGCTCCGCGGGTGTGCCGACGATCTTCTCTTCGAGGATCACGGCGGCCTCATTCACCATCGCATAGATCATTCGCTCGACGGCGGTCTTGGCATCGACGGCATGCGGCGACGCCACGCCTAACCGCTTGTACACGTCGGCATCCGGACCCTGACGCTTGCCGTCCTTGTAGCGATAGAGGCCCTTGCCGCCTTTCTTGCCGAGCCTGTGATCGGCGTAGAGCACATCGACGGTACGCGACGGCTGGATACGATCGCCGAAATGCCCGCGGAGGATGCCGGCCACTTTCGCGGCGACGTCGATGCCGACTTCGTCCAGCAGCGCCATCGGTCCCATCGGCATGCCGAAGTCGATCATCGCCTTGTCGATCGATTCGATCGTGTTGCCCTCTTCGAGCAGGAATCCCGACTCGTTCATGTAGGGACCAAGGATGCGGTTGACGACGAACCCGGGGCCGTCGTTGCAGATGACGACGGTCTTGCCGAGCTTGCGCGAGAGATTGGCGATGGTAACCACGGTCTCGTCCGAGGTCTTCGCTCCGCGAATGACTTCCACCAGCGGCATGCGGTCGACGGGATTGAAGAAGTGCATACCGACGACGCGGTCGGGATGCTTCGCGTTGGCCGCGATCTCGGTGATCGGAAGCGTCGATGTGTTCGACGCGAAGATCGCGGTGGGCTTCTCGACGCCTTCGAAGTCCGCGAGCACCTGGCGCTTCACGTCGAGGTTCTCGACCACGGCCTCGATCACGACGTCGGCATGCTGGAAACCGCTCCAGTCGGTGGTGGTCGTGATGCGTGCGAGCTTGCGCTGCATCTCGCCGCGCGTCATGCGACGGCGTTCCACTTTCTTGCGCCACACGCGCGCGGCAGCCTTCATGCCGCCGGCGAGCGCCTTCCAGTTGATGTCGCGCATGCGGACATCGGCTTCCGTCTTGTCGGCCACGATCTGCGCGATGCCACCACCCATCACACCCGCGCCTAACACGCCTACCGTCTGGACATCCTTCGGCTTCGCGGCGACGCGATCTTTCTTTGAGTCCTCCATCAGAAAGAAAAGGCGGACGAGGTTCTGCGCGACGTCACCCTGAATCAGCGAGGCGACATCGGCGACTTCGCGCTGCAGTCCGGCTTCGATGCCGTGCGCGAATCCGTGCTCCATCACATCGATCGCCTTCAGCGGTGCTGGATAGTGACCATGAGTCTGTGCGAGCACTGCTTTTCGCGCCTTGCCGAAGATCACGCGTCGGGCCAGCGGGTTTCCCTCGATGTAGATCTTCGTGCGATCGCTCTTCGGCCGCGATTTCTGCGTGTATCGCTTCGCGACGTCCATGAGGATGGCCTGCGGCACGACGTCGTCGACGAGGCCGATCTTCTTCGCTCTGCGGCCATCGAGCGTCTTGCCGTTGAGGATGATGTCGAGAGCAGCGGGAAGCCCGATCAGCCGCGGCAGCTTCGTCGTGCCGCCCCACGCCGGATAAATCCCGAGCTTCGTTTCCGGGAGCCCGATCACGGCCCTGGGGCTGTCGGACATGACGCGATAGTCGCAGCTGATCGCGATCTCGCATCCGCCGCCGAGGCATGCGCCGTTGATCGCTGCGACCTTGATTTGCCGCAACTTCGAGAATCGGTGAAAGAGCTGCTGGCCGAAGCGCGTGTACTCCTTCGCCTGCTCCGGCGTGGTGACCTTGGTGAACTCGCTGACGTCAGCGCCGGCGATGAAAATCGACGGCTTGCCGGACGCGAGGATGATTCGGTTGATGTCCCTCGATCGCTCCATCTCGTCGACGATGGCCGCGAACTCCTGGATCACCCACGTCGAGAACTTGTTCACTTTCTCACCGGGAAGGTCGAACCAGATGATGGCCAGGTCTCCCTGGCGCTCGATGCGGAAGGCGTTGCGCGTCTGCGGCGGTGCTTCGGCGGTGGCGGTCATTCGCTGGCGCCATCTTCGACGTACAGCTCGTCGATGACGGCCTTGTATTTCTTATCGATCACCTTTCGTTTCACCTTGAGCGACGGCGTGATCTCGTCCGCGTCGATGGTGAAGTCGCGCGGCAGCAAGGCGAAGCGGCGGATCTTCTCCTGGCGGTCGAGGTTCTGGTTGAACCGGTCGATCTCTTTCTGGAACAGCCCCTTCACCTGAAGGTCTCCGACCAGCTCTTCCTTCGTTGAGAAGCGCACGCCCATCGCCGTCGCGTCGCGTTCCAGCTTCTCGAAATTCGGGACGATGAGCGCGGCGAGATACTTGCGGCGATCGCCGATCAGCACCGGCGTCCCGACATACGGTGAGCTCTTGAGGAGCGCCTCCAGCGGCTGTGGCGCGATGTTCTTGCCGTACGCGTTGATGATGATGTCCTTTTTGCGATCGGTGATCTTGAGGAAGCCTTCGGAGTCGATCTCGCCGATGTCGCCGGTGTGGAACCATCCGTCGGCATCGATCGCCTGCGCCGTCGACTCGGGATTGTTCCAGTAGCCCTTCATGATGTTCGGGCCGCGTGCGAGGATCTCGCCGTCGGCGGCGATCTTTACCTGCACGCCGGGCAGAATCGGACCGACGGTGCCGATCTTCCGCTTGTCGGGTGCATTGATTGAGAGCACGGGCGACGTCTCCGTCAGTCCGTATCCTTCCAGAATCTCGAGCCCGGCGCCGATGAAGAACGCAGCCAGCTCCGCCGACAGCGGCGCGCCGCCCGAGAGGACATACTTCACGTTGCCGCCGAGACGGTCGAGGATTTTCTTGAAGACGAGTTTGTCCGCGATGGCCGACTTGATCTTGAGTCCGGCCGGCATCGGCTTGTGTTCGACGCGATACGGCAGACGTTCCTGCGCGACCCCCAGGGCCCACGAGAAGATCTTCTGCTTTCCCTTCGAGCCGGTGGCGACGGTGTTCATGATCCTCTCGCGCATTTTCTCGAACAGGCGCGGCACGGCGGCGAAGACGTCGGGCTTGATCTCCTGCAGGTTCTCGCTGACCTTCGTCACGCTCTCGGCGTACGCGATGACGACTCCCTTGATGAAGTAGCAGTAGTCCGCGGTGCGCTCCAGGATGTGCGACAGCGGCAGGATCGAGATCGCGGTCCAGCCGCTCTGGAGTGGCAGCACGGACATCGAGGCGGTGGCGTTGCTCGTGATATTGCCGTGCGTGAGCATCGCACCCTTCGGGTTGCCGGTGGTGCCCGAGGTGTAGACGAGCGTCGCGAGGTCGTCGGCGCGCGGGCGCTGGCGCAGCTCGTCGAAGCGTCCGTCATCGCGGTTGCTGCGTCCGCTCTCGACGACCTGCTCGAACGTCAGCACGCCGGCCGGAAGCGACTTCGGCGGATCGCACACGATGATGTTGTGGATGGACGGGCAGTGCGACTTCACATCCATCGCCTTCTGCAACTGCTCGTCCGTGGAGCAGATGACGGCGACCGCACCGGAGTCGTTCAGGATGTACTCGATCTGCCAGCCGAGGAGCGTGGGGTAGATCGGGACGGTGACGGCGGCGGCGCAAAGGATGGCGAAGTCGCCCATCGCCCACTCCGGCCGGTTCTCGGCCAGGATCGCCACGCGGTCGCCAGGCTTCACGCCTAACACGCGCAGGCCCGTCGAAAAATCGCGGACGGTGTCCCGGAACTGGGCCACGGAGGTGTCGACCCAGCGGCCATCGCGTTTGAAACGGCAGGCAGCCGGCCGCTCGATCGTGCCGGTCAGGGCAAAAATATCGTTGAGAGTTCGGATCTCCATGAAGCCCCCCGAATCCTGGAAGGCGTCATCGTATCAAACGGGGGGACAGTGTCCTGAGTCAGAAGTTCGTGGCATCCGATATGTCCCCCAGCCTTCGGGTTGCGGCAGCGGAGCCGCGGCAGGCACACATGTCATCCCGAGCGTAGCGAGGGAACGGTGTGGGTAGGGCGGTGCGCAGGACGTTGCATCGACCCGCCCTACCCACACCGCTCCCTCGCTACGCTCGGGATGACACCACGCCGCCGCAACGCGGCCCGCCCCTACTTGTGAAGAGCTTTCCTAAGCCACTTTCACCCACCGCCAGAGCTCGGGAATCGTCGGCCGCTTGCCGTACGAGAGGATGCCCACGCGGAAGATCTTCGCCGTCGCCCAGTAGAACAACGCGATCGTCGCCATCGAGACCGCGATCGACATCACAACGTGCGACATCGGCGGCTCCGAGACGAGCGTGCGGACGAACATCGTGATGGGACCGAAGACGGGCGCAAGGGAGAGTCCGACGGCGAGCTGCGAGTCGGGATTGGTGATGATGCCCACCATGAGGAACCACGGCAGCATCATGATCATCGAGATCGGCGCGATCATCTGCTGCGCTTCCTTGTCGGTGTTGCAGACCGCGCCGGCGATCGCGTAGATGCAGACGTAGGTGAAGTAGGCCAGCAGGAAGAAGATGATGAAGTAGACGAACGTCGCCGGATGGATCCACTGCATCACATTGATGCCGGCCATCGCCGCGCTGGCGGCGCCGAACGTTGCGGCGGCGGAGGCGATGATGAGCCACACGGTGACCTGCGTCAGGCCAACGAGCGCGATCCCGCTGATTTTTCCGATGAGCAGTTGCGCGGGTGTCATCGAGGAAATCAGCACCTCGATGACGCGATCGGTCTTCTCCTGGATGATTCCGCGCATGGTTTCCATGCCGTAGACGAATGACGGCATGATCAGCAGGGCAGCGAAGACGAAGCCGATGATGAAGTTGGCCTCGCCGCCCTTCTTCTGTTCGCCCGATTTCGAGAGCTGCACGGCGTCGACGGGAACGTCGCGCGTCAATGCATCGACCGCTGTCTGGTCGATGCCGCGCGCGCTGAAGCGGTGGCGCTGGATCGCGCGGTTGGCCGACCGGTCGAGGCGGGCCTGCGTGATCATGTCCGTCGACGACCGGCTGTAGTACGTCATCTTCGCTTCGGCACTGTCAAACGCGTTCGCCGGGATGAGCAGCACGCCGTCGAGTTTTTCCGACGAGCGGGCGTCGGTGCTGATGCGCGCCAGGTACGGTTTCGCGACCGCGGCGACGTCCTTGCCACTCGCATTCACATATTCCGTGTGCAGTTTCGAGTTGAGGGCGTTCTGGTTGCTGCGGCTCATGCCCTTGCTCGTCACGGGCGCGATGCTGGTGAACGCGTCGTTCAACGTGCCTGTGCCGTCCACGACGACCACCCGTTTCTCGCCGAGGCCTTTGGCCATCATCAGGCCGGGGAGGACCAGCAGTCCGGACATCAGGACGGGAAAGAAGAGGGTCATGAAGATGAACATCTTCTTCCGCACCGTGGCGAGGTATTCGCGCTTGAGAACCGCCAGAATCTTGTTCATTTGATCCGATCTTAACGCGTGTTAGAGTTTCGGTATCCAATCAGGCTGAAACGTGAGCGTACTTGCGGAACGCAGTGCGGTTGCCGGCTTCGTCGATCGCGGCATCGACTTCGATGCGGTGTACGACGAGCACGTGCCGCTGCTCATCGGGCTGGCCGTGGATCGATTCCATCTCAACGAGTGCGACGCGCAGACGCTGGCCCATGAAGTGTTTCTCGCCTATTTTCTGAAAGCGGAAGATGTGCGCGATGTTCGCGCGTGGCTCGTCGGCGCGATCTGCAACGCCAGCCGGCAATTTCTACGGAAGATCGCGCGCGAAGTTGCCCTGCCGGACGACATCGAAAACACTCCCGATCCGCGGCAGCGGCCGGAGATGTGGCCCGACCAGATCGCGGCGCGGGAGATGTTCGCGTGCTGCACCGCGCGCTGCCAGCTGGCGCTGCGCCTCCGCTACATCGAGGGCTACACGATTCCGGAGATCGCTACACAGCTCAAGACGACGCCAAAGTACGCGCAGAACCTCGTGTCGCGCTGCCTGCAGCAGGCACGCGACCGCTGCGGCGTGAAAGGAAAAGAGAAGTGAGCGCCGACATCACGACGCGCGACGGACTGTTCGCGGTGATGCGACAGTTCGCCGCCGAGCGCGAGGCAGCGAAGCCGCTGGTGGCGGAGCTGCTGGCGCGGGAAGAGCTGCCTTGGGATGAGGAGATCCCAGAGTCGTGGAAGACGCTGGGGTTTGTGGAGGAGTTGACGAAGGGTGCCGCGAAAGTCGTGGAACGCGAACCGCACAAGTGCGCCGATCTCCTCCGCTACGCGACCGCCGTGGTTTTCCCGATCGCAGAGCCCTACCCGCGCGTAGCTACCTCGCAGATCGCCGTGACCCTTTGGAAAGAGCTGGTTTATGCGGAGATGTACCTAGGCGACTATCAACAAGCCCTGCGTATCTTGACGTCAGCCGAAGACATTGCACGCGACGAGGTAACGTCGGAGCATGACATTGCAATTCTTTACTACCTTCGGGCCAGCACACTTGGCTACATGAGAGAAGTCGATGAAGCCATCATTTGGCTCGATCGAGCCGAGCGCATGTTCGAATCCTTCGGAGATGTCAAAAGAATCAACCGATGCGAAGCTGTCAAGGCATCGCTGCTCATGCGAAAGGGCGACCTAGGAGCCGCGGCGAGGACCTATCAGGCTTTGATCCCAAGCATTCGACAAATGGACGATCTCCACACGCTCGGTATTGTGTACAACAATCTTGGTCAGGTGCTTGTACGAGCAGGAAAGCTTGGTGAGGCGGAAGAAGCCTTCAACAACGCGATCACGGTGTGGCACGAACTAGCCATGCCCGTCGAAGAGGACCGCGTGGATTGGGGCATCGGCACGGTAAGGCTAGCCGCAGGCGACTTCGCCAAAGCTTTCTCGATCTTCTCCAATGTTCGCCAACGATTCCTCGCCCATCAGTTGCCGGTGGCCGCGGGCTTGGTCGGCCTCGATGCAGTTGACGCATTGCTGGCATTGGGTCGCGATGACGAAGCCCGCCAAGTGGCTGAACTCGTAACTCAAGAACTTCGTGACGCGAATGTTGGCAAGATTGTGTTGGAGGCGCTCGCATATCTCCAGGATCTCTCACCTAAACCATCACGTGCGCGCGAAGTCGTTCGTCACGTAAAGTCATTCATCGCGGAAACCGACCACCGCTCAAGTCTGCGGTTCGTGCCGCTGGGCGACGAGTAACGCCTACCGAACAACTTCTAGCGTTTGCGCTCCCACCTTCTCGATGAAAATCTCCTCGAGCGACGGTGACGCGATCTCGAATTTTCGAACCCGCAGCTTTCCGATCGTGGCTTCGAGGATCTTCTGCGGATCGGCTCCTTCGGCGAGGCTGATCTCGGCCCCGTTGTTCACGATGTTCGCGCGTCTCACGTTTGGAAGAGTCTGAAGAAACGCGCCGTCGCCGTCGTACTCGATGTGCAGAGTGTTCTTGCCGGCCGATGCCTTCACTTCCTCCAGCGTTCCTTCCAGCACGACCTTCCCTTGATGAACGAGGATGATCTCGTCAGCCAGCCGCTCCGCTTCGCCCATCATGTGCGTCGAGAGGAGAATCGTTCGCCCCTCTTCTTTCAGGTCGCGAAGCAGGTTGCGAACGAGAACCATGTTCACGGGATCGAGTCCCGATTGCGGCTCGTCGAGGATGATGAGCTCAGGATCGTGGAGAAGGGTTCCAACCAGCTGAATCTTCTGCTGATTGCCCTTGGACAGCTCTTCGACTTTCGAATCGCGCTTATCGGTGAGCTCAAAGCGCTCGAGCCAGCGATCGATGTCGCGGCGGACTTGGGGGCCACGACGACCCTTGATTTCGGCCAGGAACAGGAGAAGTTCGACGACCTTCATCTGCCGATAGAGACCACGCTCTTCCGGCAAGTAGCCGAT
>JBBRMQ010000063.1:0-18877 GCA_038230775.1 Thermoanaerobaculia bacterium | reverse complement strand
CTCCGCTCTGCGCCTCGGCTCGATACGGAGCGATGACGACGTCGGCCTCCTCGAAGTACCGAGCAACTTCCGCGTCGGGAATGAAGCGCAGTTCGAATCGGACGTTAGGCTGAGCCGTGGACTTGAATCCGAACCAGGGCTCACCCGCAACGACGAGCGTGACATCGGTCTTCAATTTCTTCCACGCAGCGAGCGCGAGATCGAGTCCTTTGAACGGACGGATGTGCCCGAAGAAAAGCGCGGAGTGTGGGGCCAGCCCTCTGGCTGGCCGGCCAGCCGGAAGGGTGGCCCCACACAGCCCGATCTCATGCACCGGCAGGAACGCGGTCACGACGTCTCTGTGCGTGCGTCTCCACGCCTCTTCCGCCTCGCTGTTCGCGTGGACCACGAGGACGTTTGCGCGGCGCAACACGAGATTCGATAGCACGCGCTTGAACCAGCCCGGCTCCTTCTCGCCGATGTTGTGGCACTGCAGGATCACGCGCCGCAGGCCGAGCATCATCACGCGATACGGAGTGGCCCACACCCAGATCCACCAGACGAAGATGACGGCGTCGTACGACTGCAGCTTCCTGCGGGCGCGCAGCCACGTCAGTGGATTGAGGATGTCGAGGGTGAAATCGGCCTCCGCACGCGGCAACGTCGGATCGATGTCGTCACCGCCGGGATAGAAGCGTTTCGGATACTGACGTTTGAACGAGATGACGTCAGCCTGCAGCTCCTCGGCGAGACGGGTCGTGCAGTACGCGATCCCTGCGCGAAACGGATAGACCGGTCCGACGATCGCGACTCTCACGCTGCGGAGAGAAAATTCACGACGGTGGAGGCGAAGTACGCGCCCCACGTGCGCCAGTCGAACACGAGCGACGACGACATGAAGCAGGAGTGCGTGCAGTGGCACTCCTTCGCCTTGATCGACGCGCGCTGCCGGTCGGCCTCAGGCGAGAACCATAGCTTGTTGAAGTCGTAGCCCGTGTCGCGCACGTTGCCGACGGCCTCGCGCAACTCGCACATGCGAACCTCGCCACGCGCATCGACCACGCCCGACACCGTGCCGGCATGACACGGCCGCACCTGCGTCTCCTGCTCGAGCACCGCGAGCTCCATCCGCCGCGTGTACATCTTCACGAATCGCAGGAAGCTGTCGTAGTGCGTGTACGACTCCCAATACGCCTCCAGCTTCGGCAGGACCTCGCGATACCGCTCCGTCGTGATCGGCTGAATCGACTTGTCCGGCTGATCGCCGCGAAGGATCTCGAAGGAGTGAAACGAAATCGCGGGAAAGTCGCGCTGCACCCCGGCAAAGAGCACATCGAGATCATCGACGTTGTACGTGCACAAACACGTATGCACGTTGACGGTGAGGTTGTCGAATCGCTCGCGAAGCGCGACGAGCTTCCGGTAGGTCGCCTTTGCCTTCTCGTAGTTTCCCGGCACGCCGCGGATCCAGTCGTGCTTCTCGCCGATGGCATCGATCGAAAGGTTGACGACGATCTGCGTGTCGGGACATCGGTCGAGCGTCGCTTCGACGGACTTCGCGATGAGATCCGTCGCGATCGCTCCGGTCGGGATGGTGATCTGCTTCACGTGGTTGTTCGTGGCCAGAAACTCGCAGACCTCCGGCAGATCGCGCCGCAGGAACGGCTCGCCTCCGCTCATCACCACAAACAGCAGGTCGCCGAGCGACGCGAACGTGCTGCGGATCTCGTCCAGCGACAGCTCGTGCTCCTTGTTCTTGCGAAGCTGTTCCCAGTTGAAGCATGTACGGCAGAACGAGTTGCAGTCGTACGTCAGCCCGAGAATCATGTAGACGGGCTGCATGCCTCGCTTGTCGACGAGGTAGCGCAGGTACTGCAGTTTGTCGGTGAACCGCACGTCAGCAGTCTAAACCCGCAGTTTCCCCCGCATAAATCCCCACAGGATCGCGAAGAAATACGTGAGGTGGTGAAGCGCGAACGCCGCGGGGATCACAGGCCAGTACGACCGTGGCAGCCGGGTGGTCCTTGCACCGAGAATCAATGTGACGATCGCGTAGGGAACAATGAGGGGCGAGACGACAAGCATGACGAGGCCCGCGATCAGAAATGCCTTGATTCTCCCGGCCTCCGGATGGCCTCCCCGCGCGAGCATCTCTCCTGTTTTCACTCGATAGCGCCATCGTTGCCTCAGATACGGACCTGGAAACGGTCGGCGCCGATGTTCGACCCGCACCTCGCCGTGGTAGACGACGCTCCCCCGCCTCAGAAGCCCGGCGACGAGTGCTGTGTCCTCGCCGATGTAGCCGATCGACTCATCGAAGCCCTCGAAAGCGCGACGCCGCACGAAGAGATTGACGAGCGCCACATCGGTCGGGCTCGCCAGGGCGAAGACTCCCTGCCGGTTCTGGTGCGCGGCGATCCCGCTGCCGATGAGCGGCGTCGCCAGCAGGGTCTCCGAGATCAGTTCCTGCATTGAGGAGTCGGCCGGCGCCGGGTCCGGTCCGCCCAGAGCGAGCGCGGCAGGATGGGTGTCGAGATACCCGACGGCTGTCGCCAGCCAGCCTGGAGCGGCAAAGGCGTCGTCGTCGATAAACGCCAGAATGTCCCCTCTCGCCTCGGAAACTCCTCGATTTCTTCGAGTTGCGGGATTACGATTCGGCTCAACGACGTTTCGAACGCCGGCCCGCATCGGCAGCGGTTCCGCGGACACGACGATCAACTCGAACGGGAACGGCGCCTGCTGGTCCAGCACGGAGGCGATCGCCCGTTCCGCCGTGGTTCCGTGGCGCTCGACGGGCATGATGACTGAGACTCTCACTGCATGAAGCTTATCGTTCAAATCCCTGCATACAACGAGGCGGAGACGATCGCGCAGACACTGCGTGACATTCCGAAGAAGATCGACGGCGTCACGTCGATCGAAACCATCGTCATCGATGACGGCAGTAGCGACGCGACCGCAGAGGTCGCGCGGAAGTCGGGCGCAAGCCACGTGATCCAGCTGAAGTCGCATCGCGGTCTCTCGGCGGCGTTCGTCGCCGGCGTGGACGCGGCGCTGCGGTTAGGCGCGGACATCATCGTGAACACCGACGCCGACAATCAGTACGCCGGCGCGGACATCGCGAAGCTGATCTCTCCGATCCTGCGCGGAACGGCCGACGTCGTCGTCGGCGACCGCGAAGTCGCGACCTCGCCTCACATGTCCGCCTCGCGGAAGTTTCTCCAGCGCATCGGCAGCTGGAGCGTGGGACTGGCGTCGGGCGTGCGGGTCGGCGATGCGACGAGCGGCTTCCGGGCCTTCTCGCGCGACGCCGCGACGCAGATCAACGTCTTCAATCCGTTCACCTACACACTCGAAACCATCATCCAGTCCGGCAACCGCAACCTCGGCGTTCAATCGGTGATGGTTCGCACGAACGCGCCGACACGCTCTTCACGGTTGTATCGCGGGGCCGGCACGTACGTGCGCAAGTCGATCGCCACCGTGTTCCGCATCTACACGCTGTACAAGCCGCTCAAGACGTTTTTCGCCATCGGCGCGCTGCTGCTCCTCGCCGGTACGGCGCTCGGCGTGCGGTTCCTCGCGTACTTCTTCTCGGGCGATCGCGGCGGTCATGTTCAGTCGCTGATCCTGGCCGCCGTTTTCCTCATCGTCGGATTCCAGACCCTGCTCATCGGCCTCATCGCCGATCTCATCTCCGTCAATCGCCGGTTGAGCGAAGAGGTGTTGATCCGCCTCAAGCGCGCCGAGGCGCCGCAGCCGCAGCCGCAGCAACGGCAGCAGCCACGGGGCCCGCGTCCGCAGCGGCCGGAACGCGCGGCGCGTCCCGA
The DNA here is from genome assembly GCA_038230775.1 of Thermoanaerobaculia bacterium. Taxonomy (GTDB): domain Bacteria; phylum Acidobacteriota; class Thermoanaerobaculia; order Gp7-AA8; family Gp7-AA8; genus JBBRMQ01. The sequence goes on along the minus strand of JBBRMQ010000063.1, from coordinate 15,068 downwards.
GAAACCGTCGGCGAAGCCGGAGACACAGTGGGTGTGGCTCGTCGACGACGAGAAGCTGCAGGGCAAAGGCGTCAACGCGGTGGATCCGGTCGAAGAGCCCGAGTCCCCCGAGCCGCCGCCGGAAGCACCCTCACCGAATCCGGGGCGACGCCGCAGACGCCGCGGCCGCGGCGGTCTGCGCCAGCAACATCCTGAATTGCCCGGCAATCGCGGCAAGCACCTCACCGAAGGGGAGTAGCCTAACAAAGCTTCCGCCATCGCGAAGCGAGGTGTGGGGCCAGCCCTCTGGCTGGCCTAACAGGATCGCCAGTACCAGGGATAGTCCTGCCATCGCTCGACAATCCCTGCTCTCACAGCATTCTGTGCGATGTACTCGGCTGTCTTCCGGATTCCTTCATCGCTACGAAGGATGTGATCAAAGGACTCATGCTGCCAGACCTTGCCGTGGCGTTTGAGCGAAGTGTTGATGCGATGCGCCGACACACCTTTGATTCCGTGTAAGACCTTCACCAGCGTGGAGGTTTCGTAGACATCAAGCAGGAGATGGACGTGGTCCGGCATCACGACCACACAAAACAGCCAGCAGACACGCTGGTGATCATGGATGCAGGTGCTCAGCACGATTCCACGCGCGACCGGATGCAGGATCAATCTTCCATGAGTTCGGAACGTTACGTGATAGACCTTGTCTCGCTTCGAAAGGTGCGGCAGGGAGCGCCGATAAACATTCGTATCATCGAGTGGCACACGACGATGCTCCCTCGGTAATCTGCAACGGGGCAAGAAACTCTACTCATCGTATCCGACGGCCAGCCAGAGGGCTGGCCCCACACTTCGCTGCGCGCCATTGCTCGAGCGGAGCAGGTGTGGGGCCAGCCCTCTGGCTGGCCAGCCTCTACTCCGCGTAGGCGGCGATGAAACGGCAGGTGATTGCAGTTGCCAACTCGAGCTGGCGCGGGACGGTCACGAACGGATGCACCGCGTTCAGCGTGTGTGACGCCGTGCGGATCTTTACGAACACCGCTTCGCTCGCTGCGGATGTGAGCTCCTTCGACTCGGCGTAAGGAATCGTCTCGTCGTCGCCGCCGGCGATCGCCAGCAGCGGCACTTCGAGCTTCGCCGATGCGCCCAGGATGTCGTGCCGTGGGAGGTCGTCGAGAGCGCGGGTGGAGATTGCCATCACCTGTTTCGTCCGCGCGTTCTCCACATCGAGCTTCTTGTCTTCGCGCCATTTCTGCTTCGCCGCGTCATCCCAGCGGTCGACGCGCGCGATCGCGTTCCACGTGATGACGCCGCAGAGTCCGGAGATCTCTCGTGCGCCTAACAACGCCACGCCGCCCCCGCGCGAATGTCCGAGGAGGAAGGTCGAGAGGCGGTGCTGCTCCTGGGCGTACTCCACGACGGTGTGCAGGTCGGCGAGCTGCGTCGAAAACGTATCTTCAGCGAAGAGATCGAGACGATCGAACGTCTCGGGGTTCTCCCCGATCCCGCTGCGCGACATGTTGAAGCGGCAGACGGCGAAGCGATGCTCGGTGAGGTACTCAGCGACCCACGGGAAGAAGCCCCAGTCCTTGAATCCCTTGAACCCGTGCACGAGAACCACGAGCGCCAGCGCGTCGGCCGGCACATCGAGATTGCCGCGGATCGGCAACCCTTCTTCGGACGTCAGGGTGAACTGCACGCTCACACATTAAACCGAAACAACATCACGTCGCCGTCCTGCACCACGTACTCTTTGCCCTCACTGCGCATCTTTCCCGCGGCGCGAGCGCCTTGTTCGCCGGCGAGGGAGACGTAATCATCGAACGCGATCGTCTCCGCGCGAATGAACCCGCGCTCGAAATCGCTGTGAATCTTTCCCGCCGCCTGCGGCGCTTTCGATCCGCGGTGAATCGTCCAGGCACGCGCCTCTTTCGGCCCGGCGGTGAAGAACGTCTCGAGGTCGAGCAGCCTGTACGCCGCGCGGATCAGCACGTTCAGCCCCGGTTCGGCCAGCCCCATCTCGCGTAGGAACTCGTCGCGCTCGGCCTGCGGCAGTTGCGCGATCTGCGCCTCGAGCTCTCCGCAGATGACGACGATCTCGCCGTTCTTCTGCTTGGCGATCTCACGAAGCTCCGTGACCAGCGGCGTGTCGGTGCCGAGGTCGTTTTCGCCGACGTTGGCGACGAAGAGGACCGGTTTCGCGGTGATCAGGCTCATCTCGTCGATCACCTTCTTCTCATCATCGGTGAACGCGACCGCGCGCAACGGCGTCCCGGCATCGAGTGCCGCGGTGGCCTTCGAGTATGCCTCCATCTGCTGCTGGGCCTCCTTGTTGCCGGCGCGCGCGAGACGGCTGACACCGCGCTCGACGCGCTTCGTCACGGTATCGAGGTCCGCGAGAAGAAGCTCGGTCTCGACGATCTCGACGTCGCGCGCCGGGTCGACGCTGTTCTCGACGTGAATGACGTTCGCGTCTTCGAAGCAGCGCACGACGTGAAGGATCGCGTCCGTCTCGCGGATGTTCGCCAGGAACTGGTTTCCGAGACCCTCCCCTTTCGAGGCGCCTCGAACGAGGCCGGCGATATCGACGATTTTCAGATCGGTGTAGATCGTCTGCTTGCTCTCGGCGAGGGCAGCGAGCTTGTCCAGTCGCTGATCCACGACGGGGACGATGCCGACGATCGGCTCAATGGTGCAGAACGGATAATTCGCGCTCTGCGCGCCCGCTGCAGTGAGTGCGTTGAAGATGGTGCTCTTGCCGACGTTCGGCAGTCCGACGATTCCTGCTGATAGACCCATGTGCGCGGATCAAACCGCGGCGACCCGTCGCGCCATTTCCGCGGCGCCGCGCAATCCCACTTTTTGATCGGTGATGAGGTCCACGGGAACCTCGAGCAGCAGCTCCCGAAAGCGGCCTTTGCGCAGGAACGCCTCCATGAATCGGCCGTCGGTGAAAAAGCGCGTGTTCTTGGCCGCGATGCCGCCGGCGAGAAACACCCCGCCCCGCGCCAGCACGCTCAAGGCCAGATTCCCAGCCTCGGCGCCGTAGATGTCGACGAACATCTGAAACGTTCGGATGGCCATCGGGTCGTTTTTCTCGGCACGTGCGGCCACTTCGCCCGCATCCGCCGCCGTGCCGCCTAAAAACATAAAGATGTTGACCAACCCCATGCCGGAGACCAGCCGCTCCCAGCTGACATGCCCGTACTTTTTCTGCAGCGCGGCCAGAAGCCGCATCTGCTCTTCGTCCTGCGGCGCGAAGTCGGTGTGACCGCCTTCGGACGGAATCACGTTCCACTGTTCTCCGTGCCAGACCAGGTATGCCTGCCCCAGCCCCGTGCCGGCGCCGAGAATGGCGATGGGATCGCGCGGACGGCGGCGGCCCTGATTCAGCGAGAGCCGCTCCGTCGGGGTCAGCAGCGGCACACCCAGCGCCACGGCGTAGAAATCGTTGATCAGCGCGACGTGCTTGATGCCGAACGTCGAGCTGAGATCGCGCGCCTCCATGAGCCACTTGAGATTCGTGATCTCGGCGCGTTGCTCGAGAACAGGACCGGCGACCGCGAAACACGCCGCATCCACAGGACCGTCGACGAGCGGCATGAACGTCGCGAGCATCGCGTCGAACGTCGGGAATGCTCCGCTCTCGTACCGCTGCTCGGCGACGACGAGACCGCGATCGACGAACTGAAGCAGCGTCTTCGTGCCGCCGACGTCACCCGCGATGATGCGCATCAGATTGCAGTTTATCCCGCGCGCCGCGAGGGATCTTTGGTGCAGCCTCGGGGCGGGCCCACCAATCACGCGATCGGCACCGCAGATCCCTCGCTGCGCTCGGGATAAACTGTAAAACGAGCGTCAGCCTCTCGGAATCGAGTCGAAGGCGTTTTCGTCCGCGCTGCGGCCGTACATCGCGGGCACCGGCACATCGAGCAACCGCAGATACACCGTCAACTGACCGCGGTGGTGATAGGTGTGGTTGAGCAGCACCGTGCGAAGCATCGCGATCTTGGGGAACGACGTCAGAACCTCGTCCCCTTTCTTGAACGCGAAACGTTCCTTCAGAAGCGTCTCGTCCGTGGTCTTCGACAGCGCATCCTTCAAGTCGATGACGTTCTGACGGAAGACCTGGACCATGTCGCCGGGGTTCTCGGGTCGCTGAGGGGGGCGGGCCTGGGAGACGTCGCGCTCGCCGGTCTGGAGACCGAGAATTGCAGCTTTCGGCAACGAGGCGATATGCCAGGCCAACTGGCCCAGGGCCATCGACTTCGGGTGCGGAAGCCAGTCGAGTTTGTCGGCCGGCACAACCGCGAGGATTCGCTCGGTTGAAACGGATTCGCGGTCGAGCTCGGCAACGAGAGGATCGATCAATCGCATCGGAGAAGTCTAACGCGCCCGAAACCCTTCGAAAAATGAAATGTACTAGAGTGGACACCACGGTTCGCCGCGCAGAGAATAGCCACCCTCTGCTGAAGGCACACCCAGGCAAACCGCAAAATCAATCAGGAGGATGTATGACAGGAGTTCGAAGGATCAGCTCCCTTCTGCTTCTGACGTTCGCCGTCTCCCTGTCCGCCCAGAATCTCGCTTCCATCGAGAAGCGAGTCTCGGTCAAGAAACTGGACAACGGACTGACGCTGATCGTCATGGAGCGCCCGCAGGCACCGGTCTTCTCGTTCGCAACCGTCGTCAATGCCGGCAACGCGCAGGAGGTCCCGGGGATCACGGGCCTTGCGCACATGTTCGAGCACATGGCGTTCAAGGGAACGAACAAGATCGGAACGAAGGATTACGAGAAGGAAAGGGCCGCACTCGCCAAAGTCGAGACGACTTATGCCGCATACGACAAGGAACGTCGCATGATGGTCGGCAGCGACAGCGCCAAGGTCGCGCAGCTCGAGAAGGACTGGAAGTCGGCGATCGACGAGGCAAACAAATACGTCGTGCCGAACGAGTTCAGCAAGATCGTGGATCGCGCCGGCGCGGTCGGCGTGAATGCGGGCACAGCTCCTGACGAGACTGTGTACTTCTATTCGTTCCCGTCGAATCGCGTCGAGCTCTGGGCGTACCTGGAGTCCGAGCGCTTCATCCACCCGGTGTTTCGCGAGTTCTACAAGGAGCGCGACGTCGTCACCGAAGAGCGCCGCATGCGGACTGAAAGCAGCCCGATCGGCCGCCTCGTCGAACAATTCCTGGAGACCGCGTTCCAGGCGCATTCGTATCGTCAGCCGACCGTCGGCTGGCCTTCGGATCTGAAGACGTTCTCGGCCACCGATGCGGCCGCGTTCTTCAAGAAGTATTACGTACCGAACAACATGGTCGTCGCGGTCGTCGGCGATGTGAAGGCCTCCGACACCATGCCGCTGCTGGAGAAGTATTTCAGCCGCATCCCGAAGGCGCCGGCTCCGGAGCCCAACCGCACCGTCGAGCCGCAGCAGATCGCCGAGCGCCGCGTCGTGATCCGCGAGGCCTCGCAGCCGTTCTACCTCGAGGGCTATCATCGTCCCGCGGCGACGGACAAGGACAATGCGGTGTACTCCGTCATGGAGATCCTGATGTCGGACGGCCGCACGTCGCGTCTCTATCGCTCGCTGGTCCGCGACAAGAAACTCGCCGTCAACGCGCAGGGTTTCAACGGCTTCCCTGGACAGAAATATCCGAACCTCTTCGCCTTCTTCGCCGTGCCGACCGCTGGTCACGCCGCGACGGACCTCATCGAGCCGATCCACAGCGAGATCGACCGTCTGAAGAACGAAGACGTCACGGCAGACGAGCTGCAGTCCATTAAGACCAAAGCAAAGGCACAGCTCATCCGGCAGCTCGACAGCAACAACGGACTTGCGCTGCAGCTGGCCGAGTACCAGACGCTGTTCGGCGACTGGCGCGAGCTGTTCCGCGAAGTGGATGACATCGACAAAGTTTCTGCCGGCGACATCCGCCGCGTCGCGAACGCGCTCTTCATTCCCGCGAATCGCACGATCGGCTACATCGAATCGACCAAGACCGCGGCAGCGGCACCAACCTCAGGGGGCTCGAAATGAAGACCGTACGAAATCAGCGTGAGGACCGCCTTCAGCCGGTCGACCGCCTGAAGGCGGTCCGCACACTTGCAGTCGGCGCCATCGTGGCGCTGATGCCGCTCGCTGCGGCAGTGGCACAGGTTGCAAGCACCTACAAAGAGATCAAGACGCCGAAGCTGCATGACTTCAAAGTCCCGCAGACGAAGCGATTCCAGCTCTCGAACGGCATGGTGGTCTTCCTGATGGAGGATCACGAGCTGCCGCTCATCCGCGGCACCGCGCGCGTCCGCGGCGGCGGCCGTGACGTCGCCGGCGACAAAGCAGGCCTTGCCGGAATCCTCGGCTCGTCCTGGCGCACCGGCGGAACGGAATCGAAGACGGGCGATCAGCTCGACGACTTCCTCGAAGCGCGCGCCGCTCGTGTCGAGACCGGCGCAAGTGAGGACTCCACCAACGTCCGCATGGATGTGCTGAAAGGCGACTTCGAAGCGGTGTTCCCGGTGTTCGTCGACCTTCTCGAGCATCCGGCCTTCCGCCAGGAAAAGATCGATCTGGCGAAGACGCAGGCCAACACCGGCATCTCGCGCCGCAACGACGACCCGATGGGTCTCGGCAACCGCGAGGCCGCGAAGCTCGCGTACGGCGTGAACTCGCCCTACACGCGCCAGGCGGAGTACTCGTCGATCGCCTCGATCACGCGCGACGATCTCGTCTCCTTCCACCACCGCTTCGTCTACCCCAACAACATCATCCTCGGCTTTGCCGGCGACTTCGACAGCAGCGCGATGGAGTCGAAGATCCGCCAGACATTCGAGTCGTGGCCGAGCGGACCGGCCGCGTCGAAGGTCGCACCCACCGAGCGCAACTCGGCGAAGACCGGCGTCTACTTCATCCCGAAGGACGACGTCACGCAGAGCAACATCTATCTCGTGGGCAACGGCTCCGTGATGCGCAACGATCCCGATTACTTCGCGGTCGGCGTCATGAACGAGATCCTGAGCGGCGGATTCTCCGGCCGCCTCATGAACAAGATTCGCTCCGAGATGGGCCTCGCCTACGGTGTGGGTGGCGGCGTCGGACAGGAGTGGGATCACCTCGGCATGTTCCGCATCTGGATGGGAACGAAGAGCGAGTCGACCGCGCAGGCCGTGCAGGCGCTGCGCGATCAGATGAGCGCCCTCGAGAGCAAGCCCTTCACCTCGGAGGAGCTCGCGCTGGCGAAGGAATCGATTCTCAACTCGTTCATCTTCACGATGGACTCGAAGGCGAAGATCCTGAATCAGCAGATGAATCTCGAGTTTTACGGCTACCCCGCGGACTACTACTCGAAGTTCGTCTCGGGCATCGAGCACGTGAGCGCGGAAGACGTGGCGCGCGTGGCGAAGAAGTACGTGTCGCCGAATCAGCTGTCGGTGCTGGTCATCGGCAAGGAGAAAGACTTCGACAAACCGCTCGCCACCCTCGGCACGGTGTCGAAGATCGACATCGCCATTCCGGAGCCGGGCTCGGCACCGGCCGGTTCGAAGCCCGCCGCGAGTAACGCGGAAGGCACGGCGCTCATCAACAAAGTCGCGCAGTATGTCGGCGGCGCGGCGGCGATTCAGAACCTGAAGGCAATGCGCCGCGTGGGCTCGATGAGCATGCGCACTCCGCAGGGACCGATGGACGTCGAGGTCGACGAGATCGTCAGCTTCCCCGATTCGAGCCATCGCGTGATGAAGACGCCGATGGGCGAGATGACGATGGTCATGACGCCGACCGCGGCGTTCATGTCCTCGCCGATGGGATCGCAGGACATCCCGGCGTCGCAGCGCGCAGCGATGCAGAGCGAGTCGAAGCAGGACCTCTTCACGGTTCTGCGCAACACGAACAATCCTGATTACACCTTCAGCGTGGTGGGAACCGAGAAGATCGGTGAGATCAACGCGCAGGTTCTGCAGGTGAACGCCGCCGGATCGAACTTCAAGTGGTATGTCGATCCTTCCAACGGCCGCATTCTGCGGAAGGTGTCGACGGGTCGTCAGGGTGAGTCGATCACCGAGTACACCGAGTGGAAGATGTTCAACGGCATCAACGTGCCGGTCGGCTTCAGCGTCACCACCGCCGGTCAGCCGAGCGGTGGCGGGAAGTTGACGACGGTCGAGATCAACCCCACCGTCGATCCGAAGATGTTCGAGAAACCGGTCGCGAAATAGCGGGTCGGGAGTCGCGGGTCGCGGGTCGGGGGTTTCCGATCTGCGACTCGCGACCAGCGGCTAGCTTCCGCCGGTCCCCTTCTGCGACTGCAGCTCCTTCACCAGCCGCATCAACGTCATCGTGATCTCGTTCAGCGACTGGATCACGCCCGCTTCGAACGCGGTCGGCGATTGACCCGATCCGCAGCCGCAGTAATTGCACGGCCCGCCGCGTCCGCCATCGTGATGATCAAGAGCGTGTGCGCAAGCGCACGAGTCTTTTCCAAGTTGCATCATTTCTCCTAATGAGATTCCATGTCATTCCGAGCGTAGCGAGGAACCGGTGTGGTTGGGCGGTTCGAGGAACAGAATTCGTGCCGCCCTCCCACACCGTTTCCTCGCTACGCTCGGAATGACAATTTCAGAACGTATCCGCAATCCGGCGCGCGATCAACTCGTACCCCTCGCTGTTCGGATGAAAGCGGTCTTCCGACAATCGATCGTGCCATGCGAATAGGTCGGACGTCTGCACGACCGACAGATTCGGATCGGCAGCGAAGCGCTCGATGAGCTTCGCATTCCAGCGGCTCACCAGCGGTGTCACCAGTGGGCCGAACGGCGCGGTCACGAACGGATTGTAGAGGCCGATGACGAAGAGTCGCGCGTGCGGACTTGCCGCGCGCACCGTCTCGACCACTCTCACCAGCCGATCGAGCACGGCGGTCATCACGGGCTCCGCATCGCGGGCCGGCGCGCTGCGCACGTTGTCGCCCCAGAGGTCGTTGCCTCCGATCGAGATGATGATGGCGGTCGATTGTCCGAGGAGGACGCGGACGTTGCGGTGGTCGAGCTGCTGGAGAAGGTCCGCCGTCCGCGCGCCGTTGATGCCGAGGTTGACGATGTCCTTCGAAACGAGATGACGGCTGCGCACCGCATCCACGAAGCGTCCTCCGATGCCGAGTCCCGTCGTATCGCCGGTCCCGCGCGCAAGCGAATCGCCGAGGATGATGGGCACGATGGTGTTCGCCGGAACTCGAGTGTGTGGACCGGGTTCAACCAGTCCCGTGCCGGCTGAACCCGGTCCTACCTTGACTCCGGTCTCGCCCCGCAGGTACGAGTAGAATCCGCTCGCGAACACGACGCTCGCGATCAACGCGAACGCGATCGGTACATACCAATAGAAGACTTTCCGCATGACTCAGCCCACCCTCGTCGCGTCGCATCTTACAAAAGTCATCGGCAAGCGGACGATCGTCGACGCCGTCTCCTTCTCGCTCGGTCCCGGTGAAGTCTTCGGATTCCTCGGTCCGAACGGTGCTGGAAAAACCACCACCATCCGCATGCTCGTCGGACTGATCCGGCCGACCAAGGGCACAGTGACCGTGTGTGGACACGACATCCAGCGCCAGTTCGAAGCGGCGATGCGCAACGTCGGCTGCATCGTCGAGAACCCCGATCTGTATCGCTTCATGACCGGCCGGGAGAATCTGGAGCACTTCGCGCGGATGCTCGGTGTGGGCCGCGATGAGATCGAGCGCGTCGCGGCGCTGGTCGCTCTCGCCCACCGCCTCGACCACCGCGTCGGCACGTACTCACTCGGCATGCGTCAGCGACTGGGCATCGCGCAGGCGATGATAGGCAGCCCGATAGTGTTGATCCTCGACGAGCCCGCCAACGGCCTGGATCCGGCAGGCATTCGGGAGATGCGCGAGCTGCTGCGCGGACTGGCGCGCGAGCGCGGAATGTCCGTCTTCGTTTCCAGCCATCTGCTCGCGGAGATCGAACTGATGTGCGATCGCGTGGCGATCATTCACAAAGGCCGGATGCTGCGCGAGGGCACGGTTGCGGAGTTGATCTCCAGCCGCCGCGAGATGGAGTTCCGCGTGGATGACGTTGCGCGAGCGGCGCAGATCATCGCCGCGCAGGGGCTGCAGTCGCGCGTCGACACCGATCGCCTGTGGGTTCCGATCGAGGAAAGCGAGGCGCCGCCGGTGGTCGCCGCGCTCGCCGCGGGTGGCGTCGCTGTCTTTCACGCGCAGCGGCATGTCGAGACGCTGGAAGATCTCTTTCTGCAGGCGACGGGGGGAGAAACGGTCGGCTGATGATTCCACTCATTCAGAACGAGACGTTGAAGGTTCTACGGCGCAAACGATTCGCGGTGGTGATCGGGATCCTGTTCGCGATTCAAGCAATCGTGACCTACTCGCAGTATCGGACGCTGAAGAATCGAGATACCAGCAACTGGCGCGCAGAGATCCAGCAGCGAATCGCCCGCTATCAGGACACGGTGCGGCGCGGCCGCGTCGCGCCGACGTGGGTCAGCGCCATGCGCGCGGAGGTCAACCGCCTGCAGTTCTATCTCGACCACGACATCGAGCCCGATCGCCCGAGCGTGCCTCTATTCGTCCGCAATTTCGCAAACGTCGCCGGTTTTCTGCTGCTTCCGCTGCTGATTGCCGTGTTAGGCAGCGACATCGTGTCCGCCGAGAATGCGGAAGGCACGGACAAGCTGCTGCTGACGCGGCCGGTCCGTCGGTGGAAAATCCTCGCCTCCAAGCTCGTGACGCTTTGGATCTTCGCCACGCTCACGCTCCTGTGCGGCGCGCTTCTCTGCCTGATCATCTCCACTCCGTTCCTTCCGCGCGGAGGATGGACCGCGCCCACATTCACGGGCTTCAGACTGTCCGGATCGGCGGTGCAGCTCGAAGGTGTGCATCAATTGCCACTATGGAAAGACGCGCTGATCGCCTACGGCCTCGAATGGTTTGCCCTCAGCTGCGTCGCCGCGATCTCCCTCATGTTGTCCGTGCTTTTCAAATCGAGCGCGGCCGCGATCGGAACGATGCTGGCATCGCTGATCGGTGGAACGATTCTGACTCGCGTCAGCCCGGACTGGACCGCCGGCAAATACCTCTTCGTGAGCGCGCTGCCGCTGGCCGATTACTACACCGGCACGCCACCGCCGTACGAGGAAATGACGATGGCGTTCTGCATTACGCTTCTCGCCGTATGGGCGATCGTCACCACCGCGATCTCTTTCGCCATCTTCACGCGGCGGGATGTTTTCGGATGATGCCCCTCACCCGGCCTTCGGCCACCTTCTCCCCGCTGACGGGCCTTCGCACATTGCGCGAAGCGAGATTCGTAGCCCTTCTCCCCGCGCGCGGGGAGAAGGTGCGCGAAGCGCGGATGAGGGGCCCGCTGTTTCTCATGACGCTCCTCCTCGCCTGCTCGCATCCGGAAACGGCCGCAGTCACCGACACCCGCGAGCCGATCGGGGTGCAGTACGTCGGTGCGCCCGAGATGCCGGTACACAAATGGGCGCGCGACGACTCGCCTGTTGTCTCGAAGTTTCTCAACGGCGAGAGCGTCTCGATCCTCGCGCGGAGAGGCGACTGGATCGAGGTGCGCACCGCCGGCGGCAGCGGCTTCGCGCACGCCGCGGACGTCACCGACGCCGCGCAGGCGCAGAAAGACAAGGAGAACCCCTCTCCGAAGTTCCAGCACATCCCCTCACCCGTGACGTCGCCCGGAGCGCACGGCATCGTCTACATCGAAGCAAGCGTCAATACCGAGGGGGAGATCACCGGCACCCAGATCATCGAGAACTCCACCGGCCAGCCCGACCTGGGCGAACGCAATGCCGAGGCGCTCAAGCGGGCAAGGTTCTATCCGATGGTGATCAAGGGGCAGCGCAAATCGTTCCTCTACGACTATCGCGTCGATTACTGACGCGGGAGCTTCGCGGTCCAGTTCTGTACCAGCGTGATGGCCTGTTGTCGGCCGTTGTCCGTCACGTTGGTGTTGATCAGGAAGCGGCCGTCGCGCCCGACATCGTACTGATTGCGGCTGATTCCCGTCAGCGTCTTAATGCGCGTGGGGAAGAGCATGCGCGGTGCGTCCGCAACGAATTGGGTACCATCGGTATGCGTCGTGGCGGCCATGATCTTCCCATCGGGCGACAGGTAGAACAGCTGGTGTCCATCCGCACTCCACAGCGGCATGGTTCCTCCGCCTCCTGATACCTGCCACCTCTCGCCCGTCGGAGGAAACCGCTGCACGTAGACCTCGCCGCGCGCGCCTTCGAGCCCGTAGTAAGCGAGCCACTTTCCATCCGGCGAAAGGTGGCCGAGGAGCTCCGGAGTCTTCGTCTGCACGAGGGGGATGACTTTGCGGTCGGCGAACGAGTACGCCTCGATGTCCCACGACTGCCCGGGAGTCAGCGCATGGAAGATGAGGTACTTGCCGTCGCGAGTCCACTCGGAAGCGACCTTCCGCCTCTTGTCCGCGAAGAGGAGATCGCCGTTTCCGCCGCCATCGACGCGCTTGACGAAGAGATCGCCCGGGCGATGGTCGAACGAGGTGTAGACGAACGACTTGCTGTCGGGTGACCAAGCCGGACCGAACTCGTTCGCCGCCGAGAAGGTCACGCGACTCGCGATGTTCCGGCGCAGGTCGTAAGCCCAGATGTCGCTATTCCCGCTCGACGCGGCCTGCGAGAAAAGAATCGCGTGGCCGTCCGGCGCGATCCGCGGGTCGAGCTGATCGCTCGGCTGGCCGACGGTTCCGACTTCTTTGCCGGTGGCGTCGAAGAACGCCAGGCGAGACAGGGTGGCCGATGCGCCGTTGACGAACGTGAGGATCCCGTTCGCAGAGACGGACACATTCGCGTAGTTCACGTTGGTGGACACCTGCGTGCCTTCGGCAATCGGAAAGGCATCTCCAACCGGCGAGCCGTCCTTCAGGTTGATCCGCTGGGCGCGAAGGACTCGGTCGCGCACGCTGAGAATGATGTTCGGCGGCGCAAACGTCACACCCCCGTCTGCGGTCATCACGATTCTGCTCTCTTTCGAATCGATCGACCCGAAAAGAACGTTGCCGCCCTCACTCGCTCCCTGAACGAACGCCAGAAAGTGACGGCCATCGGGCAGAAACGTTGGGAAACGATGGGACGTATCCCCTCGCGTTGTGTCGATTTGCGTGACCGGACGGACGCTTCCCCCCGTCGCAGCAACCTGGAAGAGCGCGTCCGCCGGAGAGGGACAGAAAAGAATCGTGTTGTTCGCGCCCCATGCGCCGCCACGGCCCGTCGCCGCATCGGCGATTGTCTCCGGAGTCCCCGCCGCGATATCCATCTTCTTCAGTTTCCCGTCCACGAAGAACGCGATGAACTTCGAGTCCGGCGACCAGAACGGGAACCAGGCGTTCTCCGTTCCTTTCAGCGACCGCGCCATGCCGGAATCGAGGGATCGAACCCACAAGGACGGCCAGCCGCCGTTGGGTGTCGCCGAAAACACGATCATCGTTCCGTCAGGCGAGATCGCAGCCGCACCGTTGTCAAAGGCAAAGCTCGCGTCATCGGGCGGATCGATGGAGGTGTTGATCAGATGAGGCGCCGGCTTTCTCAGCAGCAGAAACAGCGCGACGGCAGCCAGCGCTGCGAACAAGCCGGCGATCGACCAGGCGACCGGCGAATTGCTTCGCCGCTTCGGAGTCGTCGCTTCCGGACTCTCGGCGACCCATCGCAGCTCCTGCGCGACGTCGTGGGCGCTCTGCCAGCGATCGTCCGGATTCTTCTCCAGGCATTTCCGGACGACATGCTCGAACGACGCCGGCGTCAACGGTTGCACGACACCGATCGGCTTCGGATCGCCGCTCACGATCGCCGCGATCAGACTGGTCTTCGTCTTTCCCTCGAAGGCGCGGCGGCCGGTGGCCATCTCATAGAGCAACGTGCCGAGGGCGAAGATGTCGGTGCGAGCATCCGCTTCGATCCCTTCCAGTTGCTCCGGCGCCATGTACTGAAATGTGCCGAGGATCGTGCCTTCCGTGGTCAGTGGCCTGTGCTGTGTGGGTCCATCGATCTCGATGATCTGCGTTCCCGTCTTCGCCAATCCGAAATCGAGAAGCTTCGCGCCTGACTTCGTGATCATCACGTTGCCCGGCTTCACATCGCGATGAACGACCCCTGCCTGATGCGCCTTGCCGAGCGCTTCGGCGACCTGTGCGCCGAACCGCAGAACGTCGGCGAGCGGCAGCGGGCCCTTCGAAAGGCGGTCGGCCAGGGACTCCCCTTCCAGAAGCTCCATCACCAGATAGTTGTCGCCGACGTCGTAGAGCGTGCAGATGTTCGGATGGGAGAGCTGCGAGATCGTTTTCGCCTCGCGCTCGAAGCGGAGTTTGAGCTGGGCGTTGCTGGAGAACTCGGTCGGAAGCACCTTGATGGCGACGCTCCGGTCCAGCCGAGTGTCGCGCGCCTTGTAGACCTCGCCCATCCCGCCCGCCCCGATCGGGGCCACGATCTCGTACGGCCCGAGGCGCGTACCGGAAGTCATTGTCATGGAATGGGATGATTATAGAGGTTGCCCGTGTTGGAGGGCCCGCATGCAGCAGTTTCGATACGACATCCGCAACGTAGCCATCATCGCCCACGTCGACCATGGGAAAACCACGCTTGTCGACGCTTTGCTCAAGCAGGCCGGGGCCATTCGGGCAAACCAGCAGGTGGACGAGCGAGTCATGGATTCCAATGACCTCGAGCGTGAGCGCGGAATCACCATTCTGGCGAAAAACACCTCCATCCGATATCTGGTCGACGATCCCGATGCGTTGGGGCACCCTGTGCATCACGAGCCAACGCACACTGCCTCGGGCCACGACCTCCCGGCCATCTTCATCCACCCGAAAGAAGTGAAGATCAACATTGTGGATACACCCGGTCACGCCGATTTCGGCGGCGAGGTCGAGCGAGTGCTCTCCATGGTCGACGGCGTCATTCTGCTGGTCGACGCCGCCGAAGGGCCAATGCCGCAGACGCGTTTCGTGCTGCGCAAAGCACTCGGCCTCGGCCTGCTTCCCATCGTGGTCATCAACAAGATCGACCGCAGCGATG
>JBBRMQ010000062.1:0-18938 GCA_038230775.1 Thermoanaerobaculia bacterium | reverse complement strand
GATGGACGGCGCTCACTTCTCGCCGCACCGAGCCACCGGTACCAGTCTCGCGATCCTGCTTCCCCCGATCGGTCTCGCGGCCGTGATCGATTACTACCGCAACGGCAACGTCGATGTTCGCGCCGCACTCATCATCGCGGCGTCGGTGTTCGTCGCGGGAGGAGCGGCGGCGATCGCTGCCAATCGCGTCTCAGGATCCTATCTGCGCCTCGGATTCGGCCTTTTCGTCGTTTGCCTCGGGGCCTATCTGGTGTACGAAGCCGTGAAGCAACTCGGCTGGATGTAGATCGCAGGCCGGAATGCCCGACCTGCGATCCGGATCGGCCTACTTGATCGATTTCAAATACTCTTTCGCGTCCTTCGCTTCGGCGCTGTCGGGCGCGAGCTCGAGGACTTTCAACAGATCCGGCTTGGCATCCTTCGCCTTACCCATCTGGATCGATGCGAGGCCGCGATAGTAGTAACCCTCGTAGCGCTTCGGATCGAGCTCGATCGCTTTGGTGAAGTATGAATGCGCCGCCACGGGCTGCTTCTTGTTCATCGCCGCGATTCCCATGTTGACGTACGCGGTCGGATCGGTGACCGAGCCGGCAGGAAGCTTCTCGATGATGTCCTTGCCTCGATCGATCTGACCGTCCTCGACCAGCATGTTCGCGAGAAGCAGGCCGGTCTGCGGCTGCGGATTCGCCTTGTACGCTTCGTCGAGAAGAACGATCGCTTTCTTCAACTGGCCCGCGCCGTAGTACGCACGCGCGAGCGCGAACTTCAGCCCCGTGTTGCTCGACAGCGTCGGGTACGCCTTCTCGTATTCGGTGACGGCTTCCTTGAATTTCTGCTCGCCGAGGAATTTGTTTCCGGCTTCGACGGCAGCAGCGACTTCGGGAGTGACGGCGACGCCGCCGATCTTCACCACTTCCACCGGCGCCGCTTCGGGTGCAGCAGCGGGGACCGGTGCGGCCGCCGGTTCGAGCTCGATCTTCATGGGAGGCAGTCGCTGCCCTTCCTGCATGGCGAGGCTGGCTTTGCGGGTCTCGTAGCCGGTGGCATCGACGTCGATGTTCCATGCGCCCGATCCGAGACCGAGAACGGCCCATTTTCCATTCGCGTCGGTGGTGACGTCGGGGCCGCTCGCGCCTTTGCGCAGCATCACTTTGGCGTTCGCGACCGGTTTTCCGGTCGTCTTGTCGACGACGCTGCCCTGAACGCGGTTGTTGCCCCGCCAATCCTCGGCGGCAAACGCGGTGGGAACCGCGGTGATGATCGCCAGCATGGCGCAGGCGATGATCGAGAGTCGCTTGTTCAAGTTGTCCTCCTGATTGAATCCGCGCGGTCAAAAAAAAAGCCCGCCGGAGGAAATTCCCCGGCGGGCTTGGAACGACCGTTGGATTGAAGATTTTAGAAGCTGAAACGCGCTCCAAAACGCCACACGCGCGGCGACTGGATCTCGGTGATGCGGTCAGCGTTCGCGACGCTGAGGTCCGTCTCACGCTGAAGGATCGTGCGCTTGTTCGGGACGTTGAAGAGATCGGCCGAGAGCGTGACGCCGAAGCGGTTCATGAACCGGAAGTCCTTGGCTGCACGGAGGTCGAGCTCATATACATTGGAGAAGCGGAGGCTTCCCACCGGACCGAGAACGACGTTCTTCGTCGATCCGCTGTCCACGTCGACTTCCTCCTGCAACGGGCGGGGATAGCCCTGGCGCACGTTCAGGTTCGCGCCGACGTTGAAGTCCCACGGCAGCTGGTAGACGCCGTTGAGGTTGGCAACCCACTTCGCGTTGATGAAGACGTTGCCAAAGGCGCCGGAGCCTCCCGAGCGCTGGACGAACACGCCGCCGCTGCACGGGGTGGTACCGCCGCCCGTGATCTGCGGTGTCGGATCGGCGATGGAATCGGAGCCGCAATGCTCTTTCCAGTCGGAGAACGAGACATTGCCGCGCATCATCCAGTTGTGGGACATGCGCTTGGTCATCACGAGCTCGAGTCCGCTGTACGACCGCGTGTATCCGGGACGGTTGCGCAGGACGTAGTACGTCGGCACATCGTTCGGATTCTTGACGTCGTAGTAGGTGACTTTCGGCGCGGTGATGGTGTGCTTGCTGCCATCAGGGTTGGAGATGGTGTACGTGCCGCTGGTCGTTCCAGCGACGGCGTAATCGGCCCTGGTGAAGAAGTCGCCCTTACCCTGAGTGTGCTCGGCGCGCTGCTCGAGGATGTTGCTGATCCTGCGGTAGGTCGCGTTGACGCCGATCGAAAAGTCGGACATCAACTCATGATCAGCACCGAACACCAGTTCGTCAGTATGGGTCGGCTTCATTCCGAAATCCGCGCGCACCGTACCGACGATCGCTCCCGGATTCGAGGGGTCGACATACCCAAAGCCTGTGATTCGCTGAAGTTCGTTGCGCTGCGGAATCTTGTCGCCATTGATATCGCGTCCCGTGATGATGAAGTACGAGTAGTAACTGAGGGGACTGACAGTAGCGATCGTGGAGCCGAGCTGATCGATGTAACGGTTATACGCGCCGCGGAGAAGCGTCTTCTTGTCCTGTCCAAGCGCATACGTCAGTCCGACGCGGGGCGATATTCCGGTCCATTTCAGGTTCCGCGTATCGCCTGGAAAGTTGAGAGCCGGCAAATAAGCGACCTTGTTTCCGCCCGTACCGCTGATCGGGAGAGTCAACGGAGTGGATAGCAGAGGATTGGGAGTGGAGAGCGACGGCGTATTCCGCTCTGTCTGCCCATCCCAGCGCAAACCCGCCTGTACGGTGAGATTGCGCCACAGGATCGTATCGCCGAGATACGCGTCGTTGTACTTTTCGTCGTACGCCTTGTTGGCATCGCGATAGAGGTACGCCGTGTAGCACGACCCCGGCCCGGTGATACCTCGGCCGGTGCAATACGCCTCAGAGCGATCGCGGAAGAAGCCCTGCGCCGGCCCCGGCCAGCCTGAAATCGACGCCACCGGCGTCTTGCGGTAGCCGAATCCGAACTTGAACTCGTGATTCGTCGTGTCGATGTCGAGGAACTTCGACCCGTCGATGCGTTCCTGCTTCTGCGGACGCGTGGTGCCGTAGAAGTAAAAGCTGTTGTGGTAAACATTATTGATGTCGCGATACGGCGACGGCGCTGTCAGTCCGATCCCACCATTCGGAATCAGACTGAACCCGCCGTCCACTTTCGACCAGAAACCGGTCAGGTAGAGGCTCGATCCGAAGATCTGCGTGTCTTCGATCTTATAGACCTTCGTAGGACCGGATTGGTGCCATGCCGTTTCGAATGGCCGCGTCGCGGAAAGGCTGCGCGCGTTGCGGATCTTGTCGCCGAGCGAGTAGAAGCCGACCGCGCTGTTGTTCGGGAAGAGCTGCCCGTTCAGCTTCGCGTTGGTGTTGCGAAGGATGATGTTGTCGAATGCGCCGATGACGTTGGGCGCCTGCGACGCCTGGTTCGAGATCTTCTGATCGCCACGAGCAAGCCATCCCCAAATGTGATCGCGCCAGATCGGTCCGCCCAGTTCGGCGCCGTAGTCCCGCACGTAGTTGATGCGGTTCGTCTTGTCGAGGTAGGACTTGGCTTCGGAAGGAACCGTTGCCGCGGCCTGCTGGCTGCCGGGGGTGTAGAAGTAGCGGCCCGATCCCTTGAGATCGTTCGTGCCCCGCTTGGTCACCATGTTGAGCTGCACGCCCGGCGTCTGGATGCGCGGGTCGCTGCCGCTCGTAGTGATCTGCATTTCTTCGAACGCGTCGAAGTCGTAGTACGTGGGCGACGAACCGGTCGCGCCCATGTCGGTAATGTTCACGCCGTCGACGTTCCAGGTGTTCTGGTCCGACGTCGTGCCCTTGCCGACATACACCGACTGCTGTCCGCTCGCGCTACCGCCGACGTTGATACGGTCGACCTGCACGCCCGGCGAGGATTCGAGAATCGTCCAGGGGTCGCGGGAGGTGGGAATCTTGTCCAACTCGACCTTCGGAACGTTCACGCCCGTACCCGTCTTGCGGACATCGAGCAGCGGTGCTTCGGCCGTGACCGTGATCGATTCCGACACCGACGGATTCAGCGTCATCGTCACGTCGGCATTCGCGCCGACGCGCACTCCGACTCCGGTCCGCGTTGCGTTTCCGTATCCTGCAAGCTCTGCCTTGATCGAGTACGTTCCCGGCGAGAGATTGAGGAAGCGGTAGTTACCTTGCGCGTCCGTATACGTCGTCTGTGGCGCACTGACACCGGTCAGAACGACGGTAACGCCCGGAAGGACGGACCCGTCTTTCGCCTGGACCTTGCCGTAAATATTACCCGTTTGAAACTGCGCAAATCCGCTGACGGCAATCAGCAGCGTGCACATCGTGGCCATGACAACCACGAACAACCTTGTGGGGCACCTCTTCATAGCGGCTCCTTTCAAACAAATCCACTGCAGCCAGTGCAGATCGTCGGCCCGCAGGCCAAAAACGGTTAAATTGTCGCGACGCAGAGGTTTGCGTCGTTCCTTGCGCTTTGTAACAAATGGGAAAATCCAATGTGTCGTTCGCCGGCGTTCCGATCTTTGGATCGGCGGTTGGCACATTTCAGCGCGAGCGGCGCGTAGCTTACTGTAACTATTGACCAAATGGGAAGCCAAGCAACCTTGTTCCACATCCGCGGCGTGAGGCGAGCCTTCACTGCCGCGCTCCTCACTGCATCAGTTGTCCTCGGCTCGATGGAACCACCGGTCGACCTTCCGGCCATTCCACCGCTTCCCGAATCACGCTTTCCCGACCCGGCCGCCGCGGAACCATTCGCCCGCCAGTTGATCGCCCGCGTACCAGCGCCCGCATTGGTGAGCGTACTCACGAGCGATCCTGCACTCGTGCCGCGCATCCTGAGGAACCTGGGCACCGCCGTTGTGACGAGCGATGTGACGCTTCGGAGCTCGGTCGAACGGTACGTCGATGATGTGACGCGATCGGCTCGCGGTGGCTCCACCGAGATCCTGACCACTCTCGCTGTCATGGACCCGTTGCGGTTTGGCGAGGACCCCATCTTCCGCACGCGGGTCAACGAACGGTTGCCGCGGCGCATCGCCGCACTGCCGCGACCCGTTGCAGAGCGTGTCCTCGATGAGCTGACGCGCTCCGCGGCGCTCGACTACGAAACCGGCGAAGCAATCGCGTCGGCCGCGCACCTGGCACCGCGCGCCAGCGAGCGCCGGCGCATCCCCTTCCATCCATCGTCGATGCTCGTGCCCGATGACATCGCCAACCCGATCGAAGCGTCCATCTTTTCCCTGAGCTCATCCTTCTTTACCGCGGGCGAAGTACGCGCGTTGGTGGAAGCCGTCCACGCCGCGTCGCCTCATCGCCGCATCCTCATCCTCGGCGACAAACCGATCGCTGCCGGCCTCGCCAACGTGACGTTGATCGACGATCACTCGCGATTCTTTTCGCCCTGGCCGCGTGACCCGTTTCTCGTTGCGCGCTCGAAGTCGGGGGGCGTGATCTTGGTCAACCGGCCGAACGCGCAGTCCAGCCGCGCCGAAGATCAGAATATGGTTCGTGCGATCGCGGCGGGATTGCCGGACGCGCTGGATCGCCGATGGAAATTGCGATGGACGACCGCGCCACTCCCCTTCCACAACGGCCAGATTCTTCCCGGACGGGACACCGTGTGGATCAGCATGCACTCCGTCGAGCCCCGCGCCCTCGAGATCCTCGGCCTCGACCATGTGCCGGTCGAAACATTCCACGATCCGGCGGCGATGGAACGGTACTTCGATGCCCTGCGCCGCGCGGCGTCGGAGCTCGAGCACTTCTACGGACGCCGCGTTCGGTTCGTGCACGCGCTCTCGCCGGCGATCATCGACGATCTGACTGGCGGCGCCAATTTCGATCTCGACTCCGTGCTGACCATCCTCGGCGATACAGCACTGGTCGGTGACATCACCCTCGGCTCGGCCGCCGCTCGCGGAGCGCCCGCGGCGGAGTGGGCAACCGTTCGTCGCGCCTACCTTCTGCGCGGCGAACGCGACGCGATCCTCGCTTCGCAGAACGCACCGCGCACCGTGGCGCTGCAGAAGTTTCTCGATCGAGTTGCCGCGGAGATGACGCGCGACGGCTTCCTCGTCCGTCGCCTGCCGCTGCTCAATGTTCCGACGTCGCTCGTGGCGCGCGAGGACGTTCCGCAGGACAAAGACTTCCTCATCACATGGAACAACGTCGTGCTCGAAGGCCATCGCGCTGAAGGATTCGGTTCACTGCTGACGTCGATCGATGACGCCGTGCGCGGCACATTCGCCGCCAGCGGATTCAAGCTGGTGCTCTTTCCGCCGCTGACGCACAGCATCGTGTTAGGCGGCGGCTACCGCTGCGCGTCGAATCACATCCGGCCGAGATAGAGGCACTTCTTTGTGTGAGGACCGGCTTCAGCCGGTCGGTGTGGCCGGCTGAAGCCGGCCCTCACACCGGGGCCCGCGCAAAAAAAGGACGGGCCCGAAGCCCGTCCCCACATCTCGCTACGTGAAAAATTGCTTTAGAACGTGAACTTCGCTCCGAGGCGCCAAACGCGCGGTGCCTGCAGCTCAGTGATGCGATAGCCGGCCGAACGTGAAATCTCGTTCTGGAGGAGCAGGGTATCGCGTTGCAGGACGGTGCGCTTGTTCGGGGCATTGAACAGATCGCCAGAGAGCGTGATGCCGACGCGGTTCATGATTCGGAAATCCTTCGCCGCACGGAGATCGAGCTCGTAGACATTGTCGAAGCGGATGTCGCCGACCGGATTGAGGATGACCGCCGAGGTGCCACCACGCTGTCCGGTGACGTTGTCCCGGAAGACAGCCGGATAGCCCTGGCGTGCGGTCAAGCTCGCGCCCACGTTGAAGTCCCACGGAAGCTGGACGGCGCCGGTCAGATTGAAGTTCCACTTCGCGTTGATGAAGTCATTGGCGAACGCGCCGGACCCCGCCGACTGCGGTGCCAGCTGACCGCCGATGCAGTTGCTCGACGCGTTGCTCGGTGCAATGGTGAACGTCGGATTGCGGACAGCGTTCGCACCGCACGACTCCTTGTAGTCGTTGTAGGTCATGTTCGCACGCACCATCCAGTTATGCGACATGCGCTTGGTTGCCGTGAGCTCGACCCCGCTGTACTTCTGCGAATAGTTGGGCCGTGTGGTGACCACGCGATACGTGAGGTTGGGAACACCCGGCGAGAGCGCGTAGACCGGCTGGTTATTGGTCTTGAACGTGGTTAGCTGCGTCGTTCCGGCCGGGCAGGACTGCACGCCTGACGTCACCGCGACAGCCTTGGTGGCGTGACTGGCGTCGGTCGAGCAGAGAAGGAAAGTACCGCCGGCGATCACACTGGTCTGCACGTAGTCGGCAGCGGTGTAGTAATCGCCTTGGCCCTGCGTCTTCTCGAACGTGGTCCAGTACGGGTGGTTGTTCTTGCGATAGGTGTAGTTCACGCCGACGGCAAAATCGGTCAGGAGCTCACGCTCGCCGCCGATCAGGAATTCGTCGGTTGTCGGAACCTTCATGCCGTAGTCGACGCGACGGGTGATTGACGGTGCCGTCGGATTCGCGGTGTTCAGTCCGGTGAAACCTTTGAACACGCTGAGCTCGTTGCGCTGGATGGTATGGTCGCCGTTCAGGTCGACACCATACGCATACCAGGCGGAGTAGGCCAACGGGTTGGCTCCCGAAACGATGGAGCCCAGCTGACCTGCATATCGATTGTATTGACCGCGAATGAGCGTCCGCTTGTCAGAGCCGAGCGCGTACGTCGCACCGAGGCGCGGCGTGACGGTCTTCCACTTCAGCCATTGCGGATCGCCGGCATAATTGAGACTCGGTACGGCACCGCCGATGGATCCGACGAGGTTGGCGTTCGTCGGATCGACGGCTCCCGAACAACCGAGGCTCTTGATGCACGGCAGGGTCAGTGGCGTCGCGAGAACGGGGTTCGCGGCAATCGAGACCGCCGTATTCGTGGTCTTCTGATTGTCCCAGCGAAGTCCGGCCTGGATCGTCAGGTTGCCCATGAGGATCGTGTCGCCGATGTACGCGTCGTTGTATTTCTCGTTATATCCGAGGGCGACGTCGCGAGGAAGGACTGCGATACCGCAGGTCGCGGCCAGACCATACTTGGCACAGGTCGTCGGTGAGGTGGTCGAGTAGTCCCAGCGACCGTGCGAGGGTCCCGGCAGCTCGCTCGCGGAGTTCACGGGCGTGTTGCGATAGCCGAATCCGAACTTGAACTCGTGGTTCATGGTCGCGATGTCGAAGAACTTCGAGCCGTCGATGCGGTACTGCTTCTGCGGCCGCTTCGTGTCGTACGTGAAGTAGTTGTCGTGCCAAACGCCGTCGGAGTCGCGATAGGAAGAGGGTGCGCTTTCGCCCGCCCCGCCGTTCGCGTGAAGACCGAATCCGCCGCTCACCTTCGACCACATGCCGGTGAGATAGAGGCTCGATCCCACGATCTGCGTGTCTTCCAGCTTGTAGACCTTCGTCGGGCCGGCCTGATGGTAGGCCGTCTCGAATGGACGCGTGGGCGAGAGGTTGCGCGCGTTGCGAACCTTGTCGCCGAACGTGTAGAACGCCGTGGCGCTGTTGCTCGAAAAAATCTGTCCGTTCAGTTTGAGGTTCTTGTCGCGCAGGACGGTGTTGTCCGGGATCAGGAACTGAACCGTTCCATTGCTGTTGTACCCCTGGGACTGCCATGCAGAGATCTTCTGATCGCCGCGCGCACCCCAGAACCAGAGACGGTCCTTGAGAATCGGCCCGCCGACATCTCCACCGTAATCACGCACGAAGTTGACCCGGTTCGTGGCGATGAGATAGCTCTGCGCCTCGTTCGGAACCGTGGCCGATGAGGAGAGGCTGCCCGGGGTGTACATGTATCGGCCGGCGCCCTTGAAGTCATTGGTGCCGCGCTTGGTGACCATGTTGAGCTGCACGCCGGGGGTGGAGATGCGCGGATCCGCGCCTCCCGTCGTGATCTGCATCTCTTCGAACGAGTCGAAGTCGAAATAGAGCGGCGACGAGCCCGTCGCGCCCATATCTGTGATGTTCACGCCGTCCATGTTCCACGTGTTGTCGCGGCCCAGCGCGCCTTTGGCGATGTAGTTCGACTGCTGGCCCGATTGCGTTCCGCCGACGTTGATGCGGTCGACCATCACGGAAGGAGTCGTCTGAAGAACGGACCACGGGTCGCGTGCCTGCGGAACTTTCTCCAGCTCCACCTTTGACACGTTCGTCGACGATCCCGTTTTGCGCGTGTCGAGAAGCGGCGCTTCGGCGGTGACCGTGATCGACTCGCTCGAGGACGGATTCAAGGTCATCGAAACATCGGAGTTCGCCCCGACGCGGACGCCAAGACCGGTGCGGGCTGCGGTACCAAAGCCCGAAAGCTCAGCCTTGAGCGCGTAGGTACCCGGCGAGAGATTCAGGAATCGGAAATTACCCTGCCCATCCGTCACCTGAGTGTGGGGAGCACCCAGCCCCGTGAGTGTGACGGTTACACCGGGCAACACCGACCCGTCTTTCGCCTGAACCCTGCCGTAAACGTTCCCTGTTTGGAACTGTGCGAACGCGCTAACAGCAAACAGCACCGTACACGTCACCGCGACCAAAAACACGAAATGCGGGATGGACCACCGTTTCATTGCGGCTCCTTTCGATATGGACAGATGTGGGACCCCCAGAGTGGCCCCGGACTGAGTGACCCGCTACGAACGGGTTGCGGCGTAGGTTAGCTCAAAACAATCTGCAAACAACCTATACAAACGGAATCTGGGTCACAAAGTGACGAGACGCGAAAGAATGGGGGTCAAAGTTTGTGCGCAACCCTCTCGCGTCGGAGGATGGAGAAAATGAAAACGCCGCGAATCGCTTCGCGGCGTTTGTACCAGGCCTGCCTTCCGGCCGCCTACGAGGTTAGCTGTCGGATTCGGGCTGGAAGCCCTAGAGGCTTGTGGCCTCATTCACCCCGGACGGGGGCAAGCCGTCTCAGTTGGTTCCCCCGCTCCTCGGCGCCGAGGATTAGGCATGGCAAGCCGCCACCTTGCGTTGGCGGCGAGTGAAGTCTAGCGGGAAGTGTGCGGGTGTCAATACCGGGGGACGAGGAATGTTGAATGTTGAGGTCATTCAACATTCAACATTTGCCATTCAACATTCGAGCGAAGCGAGTTGAAGTGGTGCCCAGGGACGGAATTGAACCGCCGACACGAGGATTTTCAGTCCTCTGCTCTACCAACTGAGCTACCTGGGCTCCCGTCGCGGCGCGAGACGATAACACGATCATGTTGGTTTCATTCCGACTTGGTCTGGAGTGCCTCACTCCAGATTACCGAACGCGCGTCCGCACCATCTCCGCGAGATCGCGAAGCGGTTGCGCGGCGGCGCCGAGATTGGAGACCGCTTCGACCGAGGTGTCCACGAGCTCGTTGCTCAGCTTGCGTGCGCCATCGACGCCCGCGAGTTTCACGAACGTCAATCGCTGCGTGTCCTTCCCCACGTCTTTCCCCAACTGCTCGGGCGTGGCGACCACGTCGAGGATGTCATCCGTGATTTGAAACGCGAGGCCGAGATTCTTCGCGAACACTTCGATGCGGGCTAACGCGGCGGGACTCATGTTGCCCAGCATCGCGCCGACGGCGGCAGCCGCAACGAACAGCGCGCCGGTCTTGCGCGAGTGAATGAATTCCAGCGTATCGAAGTCGAGCTTCGATCCTTCGCTGTGCAGATCGACGGCCTGCCCACCGATCGTTCCATCCCACCCCACCGCATCGACGACCCGCTTCATCACCTGCTGCATCGGCCACTGTCGCGGCGACACCGCGGCATGCGCTTTGACCACCAGACCGTATGCCTGGTTGAGCAGAGCGACCGCGGCGAGAATCGCGAGGTCTTCACCGAACTCGCGGTGCAGCGCCGGAGCGCCGCGACGCAACGTCGCGTCATCCATCGACGGCAGATCGTCGAGGATGAGCGAAGAGGCGTGAATCATCTCGATCGCCACGGCGGCCTCGATGATCTTCTCCGCCTTCGCGCCACCCGCCTCTCCTGCCGCCAGCGTGAGGATGCCGCGAACGCGTTTGCCGGAAGAGCTCATCGCCCGCTGCAGCGGAGCGGCGAGCGGTTTCGGCGCACCCGTGCGGGATGCGAGCCCGCGCAGATGATCGTCGATGAGCGCGCGCCGCGACGCGAAATAGTCCTGCATTGAGTGTGGGCCGGTGTGTGCTTCTGTGTGTGGACCGGCTTCAGCCGGCCTTGACCGGCTGAAGCCGGTCCACACACTTCGCATGTTAGCATCCGGATCAGACCGTCATGCCCATCGCCAAGTGGTCGCGCACCTATCAGATGTGGGTGATCGTCATCATCTGCATCGGTGTCTTCGCGGGCGGGATCGCTCTCATCCCCGGCGTCACTCACACGATGTACTGGCAGATCCTCGGCGTCGCGCTCGTCGCCACTCTGTTGTGCATCATCATCTTCCAGATCTGGCTCAAGCGCGTCGTCGGACGTCGCGATCAGGCCATCTCGTTTCTGGATCGCATCACTGGCGGTGACCTCAGCCTCTCCGCGCGCGAGATCGTCACCGCCACGCGATCGCCGCGCATGGCCTCCGCGCTGCGCGCGCTGGTGACGACGCTCGAGCGCACGATCCGCCGCTTCGGACAGCTGGCCACCGACGTCTCCGCCGTCAGCCAGCAGATCAGCGCGCGTTCGCGCGTCCTCGCACGCAGCGCGGGCGAACAACTGGTCTCTGCCGAATCGACTTCCACGTCCGTCAGTCACATCGATCAGTCGATCAACAAAGTGCGGCAGAGCATGGAAGACCTCTCCGCAAACGCCGAAGAAACCTCGGCCTCGATCCTGGAGATGTCCGCGTCGATCGAGGAAGTGAGCCGCATCGCCGACACGCTCTCCGAGTTCGTCGAACAGACCTCCTCGGCCATCGAGGAGATGATCGTGTCGATCAAAGAGGTGGCGAGCAATACCGAGAGCTTCTCGTCCTTCGCGACGCAGACCGCGAGCTCGATGGTCGAGATGAACGCGACGACCGAGGAGATCGGGAAGTCCGCGCGGCAATCGGCGGAGCTAGCGACGTCGGTGAGAGGCGCCGCGACCGAGGGACGTCAGGCCGTCAGCGGGACGGCGGAGGGGATGCGACGCATTCAATCCGCGGTCGAGGAGGCGAAGTCTGCGCTCTTCGAGCTCGCCGAACGCTCGGAAGAAATCGGCGAGATCGTTCGCGTCATCGACGAGATCGCGGGGCAGACGAATCTCCTCGCGCTCAACGCGGCGATCATCGCGGCGCAGGCCGGCGATCGCGGGCGCGGATTCGCCGTGGTCGCCGATGAGATCCGCGACCTGTCGGAGCGCACCTCCGTCTCGACCGACGAGATCCGCACCCTCATCACGAACGTGCAGCGCGCGGTTTCGCGCGCCGCGGAGCAGATGAGCATGAGCGCCGAGCGCGTCTCGGATGGCGTCGGCCTGACGACACGCGCGGAAGACGTCCTGGACAAGATCCTCGACCTGACCGCGAAGTCCACGACGTCGATCTCCGAGATCGCGCGCGCGACCGAAGAGCAGGCGCGCGGCACGGCGGCAGCGACGACCGCGATCGAAGAAGTGACGAAGATGGTGCAGCAGACCGCGACGGCGACGCAGCAGCAGTCGCAGACCTCGCGCAAGATCGGCCAGCAGGCGTCGAACGTTCGCGACACCACGAAGCACCTGAAGCGAGCCATGACCGAGCAGGAAGGCGGCAGTCGCTCGATCAGCCGCGCGATGCAGAACATCATGACCCTCGTCCAGAGCGTGCACGAGTCCACCTCCGTGCTGGCCACCGAGAGCGCGACGATCGTGCACGCGATGAGCGTGGTGGAGCAGGCCACGCGCGAGAGCAACGTCGGCGTCGGCGATCTCAATCAGATGGCGAACACACTGAGCCACGAGTCGTCGCTGCTCAACCAGGAGCTCGGACGCTTCGCACTTCCCCACCCCGCAGAAGGCGGCAGCATCACGACCGCAACCGTGCTGTGGCAGCAGTTAACGATCGATCCGATCTACGTCACCGCCGCCGCGCTGGGCTACACGTCACGCGCGGTGCACGCGAATCTGTTCACGTACGGCGAGGGCGCGGAGTTGATGCCCGGGCTCGCGGAACGATACGAAGTCCTCGATCAGGGCCACGTTTACCGGCTTCACCTTCGCCGCGGCGTGCGTTTCCACAACGGGCGACTCTTCGAAGCGCGCGATGTTCACGACACGTTCGTCCGCCTTCTGTCGCCCGACCTTCATTCGCCGAGCAACTGGATCCTGCGCAACGTGCGCGGTGCTTCCGACGTGCTCGAAGGGCGTTCGAAGACGCTCACCGGAATCACGATTCTCGATCCGTATACGATCGACATCGCGCTCGACGAGCCGATCGCATTCTTCGTGTCGCTCCTCAGCATGAATGAGACGGCGATCATCCCGGCCGAGGAGGCGCGGGACGGCGAGAGGTTCCGGTTGCGGGCGTGCGGCGCCGGTCCGTTCCGCGTCGAAGAGGCCGTCGACGGCAAACATGTTCGGCTTCGGCGCAACGACCAGTACTTCGTTCCCGGTCAGCCGCATCTCGACACCATCAACTTCCGGCTCGATCTGCGCAGCGCGAACGACGTCGCCGAAGCATTCGTCCGCGGCGAGCTGGATGTCGCGCACGGGATTCCGCTGAAGATCGCGAACGCGATGCGCGAAGATCCGCGCTACGCGCCCTACATGCTCACGATGACGCAGTTGCACACGTCGTACTTCGGGTACGACAGTTCCACGGCACCGTTCGATCGGGCCGAAGTGCGAAGAGCGGTGAATCATGCGATCGACCGGCAACGCATCAACGACAAGCTCTTCGACGGTGTGGCGGTGATCGCGCAATCGCTGCTGCCGCCCGGGCTCATCGGCTACGACCCGACGTTGCTGGGCGTGGAGCACGACGTCGATCGCGCCCGCGCCCTCATGCGCGACGCCGGCTTCGCGAACGGCTTTCGCGTCGAGTACCGAACGTGGGAGACCGACGAGTTCAACAACTCCGGCATGTTGCCGCTCATCATTGAAGATCTCGCCGCAATCGGCGTGACCGTCAACGTGACGAAGCACTCGGCGATCGATGCGCGCAAGCCGCTGCAGATGCCGGGACACGGCCTGGTGTTCTGCGGCAACTGGTACGCGGACTTCCCTGACTCCGACAACTTCTTCTACGTGTTCTTTCACAGCGCATCGAGCGCGGTCCGTGGTTTCTACTTCAACTCCGCGGAGCTCGACCGGCAGATCAGCGAAGCACGGCAGACGACGGACATCGATCGCCGCAACGACATCTATCGGCGCCTCAACCGGCTGGTCGTCGATCAGGCGCCGCTGGCTCCGCTCTTCCACGAGCGCTTCTTCATCGTGCACAAACCGGAAGTGCGCGGCGTGCACACCTCGCTCGTGCCGCCGCCAGTGCGATACGGCGACGTGTGGATCGAATCGTAGGACTGAGGACTGAGAAAAAACGCTGCCAGGGACACTCAGTCCTCAGACCTCAGTCCTCAGTCCTGGACGAGTCCTCAGTCCTCGACGAGTTCCTGGACAATCCACGCGGCTCTCACGTTGTCGGCGGCGCTCTTCTCCGCAAACTACATCGTCTCCAAGCTGGCAATGCACGCATTCACGCCGTTCGTGTTCGCCTATCTGCGGATCGTGGGCGCGGCGATCGTGCTCAACCTGCTGCCGCGCGGCAGGCAGAATCCGCTCGCGCCGGGCGACTCGCGCCGCCTCGTTCTCTTTTCATTCCTGGCCGTCATCATCAATCAGACGTTTTTTCTGGCGGGGCTGTCGCTGACAACGGCGCATGTGGCCGCCATTCTCATCACCACGATTCCGATCTTCGCCCTGCTGGCGGCGATCGTCCTGGGCCGTGAGCGGGCGACGGCGCTCAAAGCCGGCGGAATCGCCCTGGCTGCCACCGGCGCCGCGGTCGTCATCGGCTTCGAAGGGTTCGACGGCTCGCCGCGGGCGATGGTCGGCGACCTGCTCATCGTGCTGAACTCATTTTCCTACGCGATGTACCTCGTGCTGTCCAAACCGGCGATGGCACGCATGACGGCGCGACAGGTGTTGTCGCGGATGTTCGGTTTCGCCGCCGTGGCCATGCTGCCATTGGCCGCCTGGCCGCTGGTTCGCGAGCCCTGGGCGTCGATCGGCAGCGGCCCCTGGCTCGCCCTGTTCTCGGTGATCCTCGGCCCCACGGTAGCGGCGTACCTCATTAATGCCTGGGCGCTCGCGAGGGCCGACAGCTCGGTAGTCGCGGCCTACTCCTACCTTCAGCCCGTCATCACCGTCATCCTGGCCGCGGTCTTCCTCGGTGAAGCCATCCGGATGGCGGCACTTGCGGCCGGTGCGATGATCATCGCGGGCGTCTACATGGCCTCCCGGTAAACGAAACCGGCCCTGCGGACGTCCTAGACCTGTGGGTAGCGTTGCAGCATTTCGCTTGAGCGAGCTGAAGGAATCCGTTCCGACCGATGGCGATCTGATCGCCCGCACGTTGAATGGCGACGAAAGCGCGTTCGCGCTGATCGTGCAGCGTTTCCAGCGAAAGATCTTTCGGGTGGCCTATGCGGTGGTCCGCAACGATGTCGAGGCGGACACGGTCACGCAGGACACCTTCATCCAGGCCTACACGCACCTCGACCGATTCCAGGGGCGTGCGGAGCTGGAGACGTGGCTGATCCGGATCGCGATCAACCGCTCGCGCGATTCGCTGCGCCGGCGCAAGTTCGTCAGCCTCCTTACAGGACGCGACGAAGAAAACGAGTTCGTCTTTGAGCCTGTCGACGCGCGTCCCGACCCGGAGCGAGAGGTCATGGCTGGCGAGCTGGGTCAAGCGATCGAGCGCGCCGAGCGCAAGCTGTCCAGCCAGCAGAAGATTATTTTCCGCCTGCGCCATTACGAAGATCACTCGCTGGAAGAAATCGCCGTGATGTTAGGCTTGAAGTCCGGGACGGTGCGCGCCCATCTGTTCCGCGCCGTCCACAAGATCCGTGAGCAACTTGCGGAATGGGGATTCCGATGATGAAGCACTACACCGAAGCCGATCTGCTGGAGACGTACTACACGCAGCCCGGCGAATCGATGCCCGTGATGATGCATCTCGCGTCGTGCACAGACTGTTCTGCGCGCTATGACCGCCTCGATCGCAAACTGCGCGAGACGGCCGCGTGCCACACCGAGCGGCCGGCCACGTTCTGGTCGCGGCAACGACTGCTGATCATGAAAAGATTGTCCAGTCAGCCGAAGACCACCCGCACATCCTGGCGAGTCGCCGCCGCCGCCGTCCTGGCATTCTTG
This sequence comes from Thermoanaerobaculia bacterium, assembly GCA_038230775.1. Taxonomy (GTDB): domain Bacteria; phylum Acidobacteriota; class Thermoanaerobaculia; order Gp7-AA8; family Gp7-AA8; genus JBBRMQ01. Next base: position 2,585 of record JBBRMQ010000062.1, on the reverse strand, counting down.
TTAGGCGGCGCCGTGGTCTACAAGTCCGTCGAGCCGGCGATCAACGAGGCGAAGCCGGTGGTGGTCGCATCGCAGCCCGCGAATGCGACGACCGTCGAGGATGACGAAGACTTCCAGACCCCGCGCGACCCGTGGGAATCGGAAGAGCTTCAGGATTTACACAACGTCGTGCAGTGGGAATCGTGGGTCGCGCAATCGAAGACCGCCAAAGGAGACGCCTCGCTATGAAGCGCGCCGTTCTGTTCCTCTTCATTCTGCTCATCGCAACGTCCGCGTTCGCCCAGCTTCCGCCGGGCAAATGGTGGCGGCGGGGCGACATCATCCAGACCCTCAGCCTGACCGAAGATCAGCAGGATCGACTTGACGGCATCTTCCGCGGCGCCGCGAACGAGCTCATTGACACCAAGGCCGAGATCGACAAGGCGTCCATCGCACTGCGCGGCGAGCTCGACAAACCGCAACTGGACCGCAATGCCATCCGCGCGATCGCGCAGCGCATCAACCAGGCACGCAGCCGCAAGTTCGAGCACGAGCTGATGATGTTCGCCGACATGCGCGGCGTGCTCACCGATCAGCAGTGGAGCCACATGCGCAACGAGCTCGATCGCCTTCAGGCCTCCGAGCAGGATAAGGTGCGACAGCGCCCTCGCATGAAGTAGCACTTGTCATCCTGAGCGTCGCAAGGGACCGGTGTGGGTTGGGTGGTTCGCCGAGCCGCCCGCCCACACCGGTCCCTCGCGACGCTCGGGATGACAGATAAGATCGCCCACTGCTCGAACTCACCCTCCGCGGCATTCGCCAGCAGGACAAACTGCGCCGACGCCCTCGCATGAAGTCGCACTTATCATCCCGAGCATCGCGAGGGACCGGTGTGGGTTGGGTGGTTCGCCAAGCCCCCGCCCACACCGGTCCCTCGCGACGCTCGGGATGACGGATAAGATCGCCTGGTGCTCGACCTCACCCTCCGCGATGTTCGCGGCGTCTCCATCACCTTCGCGAAGAGCACACACACTGCGATCGTCGGCCCACCGGCCAGCGGCGTCTCGACGCTGCTGCGACTGATCGCCGGCGAAATCCGGCCCGAAAGCGGATCGATCCTCATCGGCGCCCGCGATGTCACACGCCTGACGCGAAGCCGGCGGCCGCTTCTCTACGCAACGCACGACATCGACGCACCCCAGCGCTGGTCCGTGCGCCACCTGCTCGTCGCGTCCGTTCGTCAGCGGAGTCTCGACCGGATCGATCGCCAGCGGGAGTTCGACCTCGCGGTGTCGAAGTGGAAGCTGGAAAGCCTCGCCGACCGGACGCTGCGCACGCTGTCAAGCTCCGAAAGCACACGCGCGAACCTCGCGCGCATCGAGCTGCTGAAACCCGCGATTCTCGTCGCCGACCGCGTGGTAAACCACGCATCGCTCGCCGATGACTTCTACCGGATCCTTCGCGTCATGGGCACCACGGTCATCAGCGCACCGGCGTCGACGTACGAGCTGGGATTCACCGATCGCGTGATCGTCATCGACGCCGGCCGCGTCATCCAGGATGGCACCTTCTCGCAGGTCTATCGCGAGCCCGTGTCTGTGGCCGCCGCGCAAGCGACAGGCGATGTGAACCTGGTGCCGGTCACGGTCCGCGGCAAGTCCGTCGAGTCGGTGATCGGCAACTGGGATGTTGCGGAACCACCCTTCCAGGGCGAGGGCACCGCCGCGATCCGCCCCGAGGAGTTCGAGGTCGCCGCGAAGGGAGAGGAGTCGGACGTCATCTTCGGCATCGAAGAAGCGACGTTCCACGGCGATCGCTGGCGGGCGACGGGCATCCTCACCGGAAATGTATCGCTCACCGTCTCGCTGCCGAGAGAAACCGCGGTGCATAAAGGAAGGCTGCTGGCGCTGCGGTACAACCCGAAACGCATCAAGCTCCTCCCCCGCTGAGGTACAAACTTTGCAGCTTTCTGTGCGTTTCGGTACAGTCATCCATGACGAGGACTGCAGTGACCATTGGAGCGCGACGAACGCCGATCAAATTACGCAAGCTGCTGGTCATCGACGATGACACGAGGCTGCTTGCCTCGTATCGCGACCTCCTCTCGCCTTACGGCTTCGAGGTTCTTACGGCGGCGGACGGCAAGATCGCGGTCGGCATCGTCGAAGAGCATCCCGACATCCTGCTCGTGATCCTCGACCTGGCGATGCCGCATATGGACGGCCGCGAATGGCTGCGCTGGTTCCGGGCCAAGCGACAGGAATCGCCGGTCATCGTCATCACCGGATACAAAGCCGCTACCGACGATGTGGATCTCAAACCCGCGATCGTTCTGGAGAAGCCATTCCACCTCGCCGAGCTCCTCGACCTCGTCGGCCTCTTCTGCGGCCTCGGCACCCCGCTGATGCCCGCGCAGACGACCTAAGCGCGGCTTCGCCGCGCGTCGTCGGTTGTCGGTGATCGGTTGTCCACGGCCACCCGCCCTGTTTTTGACAACCGACAACCGACAACGCGCGCGCAAGCGCGCAGATTCATCGCGCAGCCTGCATGAACGCGCAAGCCTCGACCGATTCCAACGAGAGCTGCAGCGACGCCATGCTCTGCTG
>JBBRMQ010000061.1:0-19081 GCA_038230775.1 Thermoanaerobaculia bacterium | reverse complement strand
TTCAATGCGGCGAGGTCGCCAATGACGAAGATGTCGGGATGGCCCGGCACCGTCAGGTCGTCGTTCACCAGCATCCGGCCGGCGCGATCGACCGGCGCATCCAGCGTGCGAGCGATCGGCGAGGCATGCACTCCCGCAGCCCAGAGGACCGTCCGCGTTGCGAGGACTGAGGACTGAGGGCGGAGGACTGAGGTCTGAATTCCGGAGGCCACATTCTTCACATACGTGACGCTTTGGTCGTCGATGTGCGTCACCGTCGCGCCGGTCATGATCTCGACGCCCAGGTGACGCAACTGATCCTCTGCCTTTTTCGACAACTTTTCCGGATACGGCGGCAGGACCCTAGGATTCCCCTCGATGAGAATCACCCGCGCCTCGGATGGATTGATCCGGCGGAAATCGCGGATCATCGTCTGCCGCGCGATCTCGGACAGCGCACCCGCGAGCTCGACGCCGGTCGGTCCGCCGCCGACGATCACGAACGTGAGCCAGGCGCGCTGCGCGTCGGGGTCTGTCTCGCGCTCGGCCGCTTCGAAAGCGAGGAGCACCCGGCGGCGGATCTCGAGCGCGTCTTCGATGCTCTTCAGCCCCGGCGCGAATTGCTCCCACTCCGGATGGCCGAAGTACGAATGCGTGGCGCCGGTGGCGATGACGAGGTAGTCGTAGGAAAGATCGGCGTCGGTAAGCTTCACGACTTTCTTCGCGGCGTCGATCGCGGTGGCTTCGCCGAGGATGACGCTGACGTTTTTCTGGTCGTGGAGGATCGACCGGATCGGCGACGCGATGTCGCTCGGATTCAACGCAGCCGTCGCCACCTGATAGAGGAGCGGTTGAAAGAGATGGAAGTTGCGGCGATCGACGACCGTGAGGCGCACCGGGGCATGGCGCAGTCCTTTGGCGGTGTAAAGCCCACCGAATCCGGCGCCGAGGATGACGACGTGCGGTTCGTTCACTTCTTCGTGAAATCCTCGCCGAAGAACGTCATCGTCTTCACCTCGCCGTCAGGACCGAGCTGGAACCGGACGTCTTCGTCCAGTCCGTCGGGCTCGTCGGTGGCGTTGAACGTGTCGAACTGCACGTGCGTCAGCGGTGCGTTGACGCGATGCCATTGCAATCGCAATGCACCGTTCTCCAGGGTCACCGTCGCGCGTCCGTACGATGCGCTCTCGTACGCACCGGCGTACGCCTGCAGGTCGCGTGACGGATGCGTGCCGGCATGGTGCTTCGCGAGCCGCTCATTCTTTTCGGCCTCGTCCTTGGCGTCGCCGCGCTTGTCGAGGTCCATGATGTACGCATTCCAGTCGCGCGTGGCGCCGCCTAACAAGCGATCGAGGATGGCGTTGCGCAGCGCGATGATCGCGGTCCCGCGTGCGACGTTCGTGATCGTCACCACGCCGGCGTTGCGCTTCGGCAGCAGAGCCACCTGCGTGCGAAAACTGTTCAACGCGCCGCCGTGAGAGACGAGCAGCTCGCCGCGGTAATCCGAAATGTTCCAGCCGAGCCCGTAGGTGAGGATGTTGGTCTCGGGGAGGATCTCCCGCGTCGACTCCGTCATCGGAATCACCATCTGCGGCGACTTCGTCTCCTGCAACGAGTCGGCGGACACCAGGCGCTTTCCGTCGATGACGCCGTTCGCCAGTTGGAACCGCAGCCACTGCGCCAGGTCACGGCCGGACGACTTGATCACGCCGGCGGGGCCGATGTTGTCGCTATCCTCGAACGAGCGCGGCGTCATCACTCCCGTTTTCGAATCGTATCTGTGTCCCGTCGCGTGGTCCGCGGCGTTCCACTCGGCGACCGTCGTGCGCGTGTGGTTCATGCCGAGCGGCACGAAGATCCGCGTGCGGACGAAGTCCTGCCACGGCATACCGGCCGCGTGTGCCACCGCTTCGCCGGCCGCGGTGAACATGATGTTGTTGTACTGATACGCGCTGCGAAACGGCTTGGTGAGCTTCTCGGTGGCCATCGTGCGGATGATCTGCTCACGCGTCGCGACGTTGTCGTAGTCCCACAGCTCGTCGTGACGCGAGAGACCGGTGCGATGCGAGGTGATGTCGCGCATCGTCACCAGCGCATCGGCGCACGGGTCGGAGAGGTGGAAGTACTCGAGATGCTTGCGCACCGGATCGTCGAAGGTCATCTTCTTGTCATCGACGAGCATCGCCATCGCCGTGGTGGTGAAGGCCTTGGTGGTCGATCCGATCTCGAAGAGCGTGTCCGGCGTGACCGGATCGGGCTTGCCCAGCTCCTTGACGCCGAGCGCTTTCAGATAGACGACGCGGTCGTTCTGGACGACCGCCACGACCACCGCGGGGATCTGCCACTTCGTGTAGGTGGCGCTGACGAGATCGTCGTATTGTGCGGATGCCGATGAAGCAAAGAAGACGAGTGCAATCGCGAGGCGGCGCATGCGGCATTCTAATCGTGCGCGGCCGAGAGGCTGAATGAAGAATTTCGAATTTCGAATGAAGAATTCAGAATGAATGCAGAATGCAGAATGCAGAATGAGTGCTCTTCAAAATTCCGCATTCTGCATTCTGCATTCTGGTTCGAGGCATCTTTCTCAATTCTTCATTCGAAATTCGAAATTCTTCATTCAGCCTTTTCCCACAGGCCTCATTCAGCCTCTCCCACAGGCTTCATCCGCTTCTCGATGGCCATCCGCACAAAGAAGAACAAGGTGCCCGCCGCGATGACGTACAGCCCGCCGACTTTCAAACCTTTCTGCGGCGAGATCACCACGTAGCTCCACAGGCCTAACGCGACGATTGCTGGAATCGGGTAGAGCCACATGCGGAATGGGCGCGGACGCTGGGGCTCGCGCACGCGCAGGATCACGGCGCCGGTGATCTGCGCCATGAACGGGATGATCGCGCGGATCGAGAGGATCGCCTGCAGCACGTTCTTGAGTGGGATCTGGCAGAAGATCGTGGCGATGGCGCCGAGGAAAAGCGTGGCGACATAGGGATGCGCCTGGGTGGCGTGCAGTTTCGAGAAGATGCGGAAGAAGTTTCCGTCGCGGGCCGCGGCGTACAGGATGCGCGAGTAGCCAAGCATCAGCGAGAAGATCGACGCGAAGGCCGTCCACAGAATCAGGATCGAGATCCACTGCGCCGCGCGTGGCCCGAGGAGGATGGCCAGGTAATCGCCGACGACGGCCTTTGACGTCATCGCCTGCTGCATCGGCATCACCGAGATGATGCAGGCGTTCATCACCAGGTAGATCGCGCCGATGGCGAGAATCGAGATCACGATGACGCGCGGAATCGTGCGCGTCGGATCGCGCACTTCGTCGCCGATGTAACAGATGTTGTAGTAGCCGAGGTAGTCGTAGACGGCGTAGATGAGGGCGACGCCGAGGCCGGAGTAGCCCGCCGCGTTGTCGAGCCGCGTGGCGTGCCAGAACGCGAACGCATCGAGCTTGAGATGAGGCAGCCCGGCCACGATCACGATCGCCAGCGTGGCCATCACGCCCGCCCATAGCAAAACCGAGAACTTGCCGATGGCCTCGATGCGCCGCAACAACAGAAGCGTGGTGATGATGCAGACCGCACTGGCCACGACGCCGACGTGATTCGCGGCCGCGGGCAGAAGAACCGGCAGGTAATTCGCGAATCCGATGCAGCCCGACGCCATCGACAGCGGTGCGGAAAACAAAATCTGAAAGAGAAAGAGGAACGAGATCAGCCTTCCGGCGCGGCCGTACGCGTGGCGCAGGAAGACGTACGAGCCTCCCGCGCCGGGAAGCTCGGCGGACAGCTCCGCGGTGACCAGTCCGTCCGAAATCGCGAGCAGGCCGCCGAGAACCCAGGCCAGCATTCCGCGCGCGCCGCCCATGGCCGAGAGGATGAGCGGGATCGTGATGAATGGTCCGATCCCGACCATGTCGATCATGTTGAGCGCGATTCCGCGCCAGAGGCCGATTTCGCGGCGAAGTTCGCTCATGTCGCGAAGTCTATCGTTGCTTCTGCGTGAGGACCGGCTTGCTTCAGTGTGAGGACCGGCTTTAGCCGGTCAAGGGTGACCGGCTGAAGCCGGTCCTCACACAGAAGCACAACCGCAGATTCGTCTATCATTGCGCCCCCATCTATTTAGGAGGATTCATGCGCCGTATCCTGCCAGCCGCGATCCTTGTTCTCGCGATTTCATGTTCCACCAACACCACCAGGACGCCAACGATCACGCAGCAAACCGCTCCCCAGCCCACCGCCGCCAAACCCTTCCTCGGCGACCACGGCTTTGATCTCACCGCCATGGACACGACGGTGAAGCCGTGCGACGACTTCTACTCGTACGTCACGGGCAACTGGCGCAGGACGCATCCGCTCGATCCGCAGCACGCTCGCTTCGGACGTTTCGAGGAAGTCGCGGAGCGCAATCGCGAGCAGTTGCGCCAGATCCTCGAGCAGGACTCCGCGATGACGAACGCCGCGCCGGGAAGTCTGGAGCAGAAAGTGGGCGACTTCTACGCCGCCTGCATGAACGAGACGGCCATCGAGACCGCCGGTATGTCAGGAATCCAGCCGGAGCTGAATCGCATTAACGCCATCACCGATCGCACAGCGCTGATGTCGGAGATCGCACGGCTGCACGGTGAAGGCGTCGGATCGCTGTTCCGCTTCGGCGGCGGCAACGACTTCAAGAACAGCAAGATGATCATCGCGCAACTGGGCACCGGCGCGCTGGGACTTCCGGACCGCGACTACTACCTCAGCGAAGACGACCGTTTCAAGACCTACCGTGGTCAATACGTTGACCATGTCGCGAAGATGATGACGCTGGCCGGTGAGGACGCGTCGATCTCGCACTCGGAAGCGGATCGCATCCTCTCGATCGAGACCAAAATGGCGCAGGCCACGCTGCCCCGCATCGAGGCGCGCAAGCCGGAGAACATCTATCACATCACCACCGTCTCGGACCTCTCCACCATGGCGCCGAACGTCGACTGGAGCGGCTACATGAACGCCGCGAACGTCAGCGTCACGAGCGTGAACGTTTCGCAGCCGAACTACATCAAGGCCGTCAACCAGATGCTCACGGACGTGCCGCTGGAAGACTGGAAGGCCTATCTGCGCTGGAAAGTCATCGACGACGCGGCGAACGCGCTGCCGAAGGTCTTCGTCGACGAAGACTTCAACTTCAACTCGCGCATCCTGAGCGGCACGCAGCAGCAGCAGGATCGTTGGAAGCGCTGCGTCCGCGCCACCGACGCCAACATCGGCCAGCTTCTCGGCCAGGAGTACGTCCGCCGCAACTTCACGCCCGAAGCGAAAGCAAAGATGAATCAGCTCATCGAGAACCTCATCGCCGCGCTGCGCGAGGACATTCCGACGCTGACCTGGATGGGCGCGCAGACCAAGACGAACGCGCTGGCGAAGCTCAACGCGTTCCAGCGCCGCATCGGGTATCCGGACAAGTGGACGGACTACAGCGCGCTGACCGTCAATCGCGATTCGTATCTCAGCGATCTCTACGCGTCGGCGCGTTTCGCCCGCGCGCGCAACCTGAGCCGCATCGGCAAGCCTGACGATCCGAACGAGTGGGGATTCTTCACGCCGCCGACGGTCAACGCCGGCTACAACCCGCCGCAGAACAACATCACGTTCCCGGCGGGCATCCTGCAGCCGCCGTTCTACGATCCGAATGCGGATGATGCTTACAACTACGGCGGCATCGGGACCGTCATCGGACACGAGATGACGCATGGCTTCGACGATCAGGGCTCGAAGTTCGACGCGCAGGGACATCTCGTCAACTGGTGGTCACCGGAAGACTTGACGAATTTCAAGTCGAAGGCGCAATGCATCGTGAACGAGTACAGCGAGTTCAACGTGGCGTCGGGAATCAATACCAAAGGTGAGCTTGTCCAGGGCGAAGCCATCGCCGACCTCGGCGGCGCAACGCTCGCGCTGCGTGCGTACGAGAAGTCGCTCGAAGGAAAGCAGCGAAAGTCGATCGACGGCTTCACTCCCGAGCAGCGCTTCTTCCTCGGATTCGCGCAGGTGTGGGGCGAGAACATGGCGGCGCAGGAGCAGACACGCCGCGCACTGGTCGATCCGCATGCGCAGGGTCCGTTCCGCGTCAACGGGACGGTGCAGAACATGCCCGCGTTCCAGAAGGCGTTTGGCTGCGGGAATGGTTCGAAGATGGTGCGCGAAGAAGCGAAGAGATGCGCGATCTGGTAGGTCTTCGTAGATGAGAAGTGCCGGTTGCCGGTAGGCGAGTGCGGGGCCAGTCCTCTGACTGGCCGGCCAGCCGGAGGGCTGGCCCCACACATCGGCAACTAATTGAATGACACTCCCACTCGAGCCTGACGCCGCCGAGATGCATCGCATGGTGAACCTTGCCATGCGGCACATCGTCGAGCACATCACAACGCTGCCGTCGCAGCCGGCGTCGAATGTCGAAGGCGCGACCGAGTACGCGCGAACGCTGATCGAGCGGCATCCGCCGCAACATGGCGAGCCGTTCGAGAAACTCATCGACTTCATCTTCAAGGATGCGGCGCCGCGATCGTTCAACGCGCCAGGGCCCGGTTACCTCGCATTCATCCCCGGCGGCGGCCTGTTTCATGCTGCAGTCGCGGATCTGATCGCCGATTCGATCAATCGCTACGTCGGTGTCTTCGCGGCGGCGCCGGCGCTCGCGCAGATCGAGGCGAACGTCGTCCGCTGGTTCTGCGACATGGCCGGCTACGGCGAGGGAAGCGGCGGAGTGCTGACGACGGGCGGATCGATGGCGATGTTCATCGCGCTCGTCACCGCGCGCAAAGCGATGCTGGGCGACGATTTCTCGCGCGGCACGATGTACTGCGGCGATCAGATCCATCACGCATTTCAGAAGGCCGCCAGCATCGCCGGTTTTCCGATGGCCAACGTACGCGAGGTTCCGAGCGACGATCGTTATCGGGTTCGCGTCAACGCGGTGGTGGAGGCGATCGCGCGCGATCGCGCGGCGGGGATGCAGCCGTTTCTCGTGGCGGGAAGCGCGGGCACGGTGGCCACAGGTGCGGTCGACGATCTCGCGGCGCTGGCCGACATCGCCGAACGCGAGAAGCTCTGGTTTCACGTCGATGGTGCCTACGGCGCGTTCTTCGTGATGACCGATCGAGGTCGCACCGCGATGCGCGGCATCGAGCGCGCGGACTCGATCGTCCTCGATCCGCACAAGACGCTGTTTCAGCCGTACGGTACCGGCAGCCTGATCGTCCGCGACGCGCGGACGCTGCGCCGCGCGCACAGCATGCACGCGGAGTACTTACCGCAGTTTCAACAGGACGAGGACTTCGTCGACTTCTGCGAGATTTCGCCGGAGCTTTCGCGCGATTTCCGCGGTCTGCGCGTGTGGCTGCCGCTGAAGATGTTCGGGGTCGACGTCTTCCGCCAGCAGCTCGACGAGAAGCTCGACCTCACTCGCTGGGCAACGGAAGAACTGCGCCGGATCGACGGCATCGAGATCGTCGCCGAGCCGCAGCTCTCGATCGTCGCCTTCCGGCTGGTGAAAGCAGGCGCGGACCTGAACGCGCTCAACCGCGATTTGATCGAGCGCATTAACGCGCGCAAACGCGTGATGCTCACCGGCACCATCCTCGAAGGGCGGTTCGTCATCCGCATCTGCGTCGTCTCGTTCCGCACGCATCTCGACCGCATGCAGATGGCTCTCGAAGACATCCGCGCGGCCGTTGGAGAACTCTCATGTCCGACATGAACGATCAGGTTTCGGAGGCGCTGGAGCACGCCGCGGAGTCGCGCTTCAACGGAATCATCGCGCTGCTCGTCGTAGCATAGAGTTGTCATCCCGAGCGTAGCGAGGGAACGGTGTGGTCGGGCGGCTCGACGTACCACCCCACCACACCGGTTCCTCGCTACGCTCGGAATGACACAGGAGGGAGGATTCGATGCCAGTCCTGACGAGGATGGTCGGTTTCGTGAACACGAGCAACCCTGACAAAGCGAAGGCGTTCTATGGCGGCGTACTCGGCTTCCGCCTGATCAGCGAAGACACCTACGCGCTGGCGTTCGATGCGAACGGAACAATGGTTCGCGTCAACAAGGCGCAAGCCTTCACACCCGCGCAAGGCACGATCCTCGGCTGGCAGGTCGACGACATCTATGCCGCCGTCCGCGAGCTCACGCAGCGCGGCGTGCATTTCGAGCAGTTCGGCCTGCCGTTTCTCAAGCAGGACGAGCATGGAGTCTGGACGCCACCGAACGGAGATCATGTGGCGTGGTTCAAGGACTCCGACGGCAACGTATTGTCGATTTCGCAGCACGGTGGGGGAGAGGCGTAGTCAGGTGTGGGGCCAGCCCTCCGGCTGGCCGGCCAGCCAGAGGGCTGGCCCCACACTGCGGCTGACGCCGTAAAACCATGCGAGGTCGCTTCCTCGCAGCGATTCTCCTCGGGCTTCTGTTAGGTCCGGCAGGACATGCGCAGGCCCCGATCCGCAAGCTTTCCCGCAGCGAGCGCAAAGAGCACATCAAGAGTCTCTCGGAGAAATACCAACAGTTTCTCGCCGAAGTCGAGCCGGTGATGCAGCCCGAGGAGCTCGACACCTTCCTGCAACTCGAGAGCGATGCACAGCGCGATCTCTACATCGAAGACTTCTGGCACCGTCGCGCCGTGGCGCAGGGCGTCAGCGTCACCGAGGTGCGCGAGCGTTACTACGAACGGTTGCGGACGGTGAAGGAAAAGTATCGATCGATTGCCTCGGACCGCGGCCGCATCTATTTGATCCAGGGAGAGCCGCTCGAAGTGAAGTCGTACGGCGGATTCGCGGGCTGCCGGATGGTGCAGCCGCTCGAGGTCTGGACCTACGGCGTCATCCCCGGCGCCGGCCATAACGTTCGTCTCGTGTTCTACGTCCCCCGAGCGAGCATCGAGTATCGACTGTGGCTCACAAACACGCCCTCGGATCTCATCTCCTCCGAGGTGATGGCGGGGGCGTCGAACAACGAGTCGACGGCGATGCAACAGGTTTTCGGACCGTCGCAAACCTGCAGCACTCCGCTCAGGAGAATGACCGAGCTGGAATGCAAGTGCCCTGATGGCGGAGACATCCTGGGAGTGATCAATCAGGGGCGGGTGACGCAGTCGACCTGGATCAAAGCTTTCGAGCCGCCGGCGGTGAATCCGGAAGACGTGCGGCGCATTCTGCACTCAGTCGTTCTCGTGAATCCCGCCGCCACGGTGCTGCCCGCCGAGTTCTCGGTCGCGTTCCCATCGCGTCAGGGAAGCCGCACCGACGCACAGATGACGATCCTCGTCCCGCGATCGAAGCTGGTGTTGAAAGACGTCGCAGGCGTGAAGTCGTACAGCGTGGACGTCGTCGGTGAAGTGCTGAAGGACGAGCAGTTGTTCGAGCGTTATCGATATCACTTCGACTATCCGGGCGATGTCGCAACGGACTCGATTGCGGTGGTCATCGACCGGTTTCTTCTGCCCGCCGAATACAAGTCGCGGATCAAAGTGAGCGATCTGAACTCGAAGGCCGAGGCGGTGATCGAGAAGACGATCGTGGTGCCGGAGATCGCCGCGCGGGCCAAAGGCGAAGTCGCCGTCGCCGACGACATCGATTCGGCCGGCACCCGACTGCGAATCGTTCCACTGCCCGATGAGTTGCTGACCGGGTCGAAGCACATCGACACCATCACCTCGGGCGACGACATCAAGTCGGTCGAGTTCTACCTCGATGGCGTGAAGGTGATGACCAAACGCACTCCACCATTCGCGCTCGACCTCGACCTCGGCGACGTGCCCCAGGTACGCCGCATCCGCGCCGTCGCGCTGAACGAGAAGGGAGAATTCGTCGCCGGAGACGAGCTCGTCGTGAACTCCGGCGGCGGCGATTTCCGCGTCCGGATCGTCGCGCCGCGAGTGGCGCTGAAGCTCTCGGGCCCGACGCGCCTGCAGGTCGCGGTGACAGTTCCCGAGAACAAGAAGATCGAGAAGCTCGATCTCTATCTCAACGATGTTCGCATCGCGACGCTGTTCGGACCGCCGTATGTGTTGACCGTCGACCTGCCAGCGAAGCTGGCGTATCTGCGCGCGGTTGCCACGCTGGCTGGCGACGAAGCACGGACTGCGGAAGACGTCGTGCTGATCAACACGCCGCAGTCGATGGCTGAGGTGAACGTGCACCTCGTCGAGCTGCCGACGACGGTCACGCGAAACGGTCGTCCCGTTGCCGATCTGCCGCAATCCGCGTTCACCGTGCTCGATGAAGGGAAACCGGTGGCGATCGCGAAGTTCGAGCAGGTGGCCGGGCTGCCACTGTCGCTCGGACTGGCCATCGATACCTCGACGTCGATGCAGCCCCGCATGGCTGAAGCTCAGAAGGCGGGCGCGGAGTTCGTGACCAGTGTGATGAAGAAAGGCGACAAGGCATTTCTCGTCGCGTTCGACTCGCAGCCGCATGTGGTGCAGGCATGGTCCGCAAACGCCGCCGAGCTGACGTCGGGCCTCGCTCATCTGCGCACCGATGAGTCGACGGCGCTGTACGACGCGATCGTCTACTCGCTCTACAACTTCACGGGAACCAGTGGGCAGAAAGCGCTGATCGTAATCACCGACGGCAAGGACACGTCGTCGAAGTTCTCGTTCGATCAGGCCACGGAGTACGCGCGCCGCGCGGGAGTGCCGGTGTACGCGATCGGGATCGGCATCGGCGGCGCGGACGTCGACGTGCGTTACCGTCTCGGAAAGTTCTGCAGCGAGACCGGCGGCAACGTGTATTACATCGAACAGGCGTCGGATCTCCACCGGATCTACAACGACATCCAGACGGAACTGCGCTCGCAATACATCCTCGGCTTCTACCCGCCGGAAAGCGCGAAGGGACGCTCGAAATGGCACACCGTGTCGGTGCAGGTGAACGATGGGAAAGCGAAGACGATTCGAGGGTATTACCCGTAACGCCGGCGGCCCGTCGGCGTTACTCGCGAGTGAGCGAGAGCGCCACTACGATGGCAGCGCGCCGCCAGCCAAGGGCTGGCGAAGTGTGGGGCCAGCCCTCCGGCTGGCCGCCAGCCAGAGGGCTGGCGCCACACCTGGCTGGCGCCACACTTGACTGGTCGTGCGCTTACGCGTCGCCCATCTTGCGGCGATAGATCGCGATCGCTGCATCGCGCGTCAGGCCGCTGAACACTTCGTCGTCCGGTTCCACGATCATGTTCGGGCCGTAGTCGCAGAGGTCGAGGCACGAGACCGCGCAGATGCGCGCGATCGCCTTGCGGCCGAGTTTCTTGTTCAGGTCCTTCAGCTCGGCGCGGATCTCTTCGCCGCGCTCCTTCCCCCGATCGGGGTTGTTGCAGCGCTCGCCGGTGCAGACGAGGAACAGCTTCTCGCGCGGATACTTCATTTGTCAGGCAACGAACTTCTTCCCGGCGTCGAGAAGCTTTTTCAAATCCTTCGGTGAGCACGCCTCGGCATACAGGCGCGCGACCGGTTCGGTTCCCGAAAGGCGGAACAGAAGCCAGGTCTGGTCGTCGAAGATCAGCTTTACGCCGTCGGTGGTGTTCACCTCGCGCACTTTCAATCCTTCAACCGAGTCGGGGGGATTGGCGAGCTTCGAGGCGAGCGATTCCTTGAGTTGCGGCGTGAGCTTCATGTCGGTGCGCTTCGAGAAATATGCTCCGAACTCCTTGTGCATCTCTTCGGTGAGGTCGTGCAGTTTCTTGCCCGTTCGCGCCACCATCTCGGCGACGAGGAGGCAGGCGAGGATGCCGTCTTTCTCGGGGAGATGGCGATACATCGACATGCCGGCGCTCTCTTCGCCGCCGAACGCGATCTTGTCCGCGAGAATCAGCTCGCCGATGTACTTGAAGCCGACCGGCGTCTCGTACAGCGGCACGTCCAGCTTCCTGGCGATGGCGTCCATGAGATGCGTCGTCGCCACCGAGCGCGCCAGCCCACCCGGGATGTTGCGATACCGCTTCAGATACACCGCCAGGAGCGCGAGGATCGTGTTCGCGTTCACGAACCGGTTGCGCTCGTCGACGATGCCGAAGCGATCGGCGTCGCCATCGGTCGCCAGGCCGAGATCGTATTTGTCATTCGAGATGATCTTGCGCAGCTCCCCGAGGTTTTTCTCGTTGCACTCGGGGGAGAAGCCGCCGAAATACGGATCGCGATAGTTGTGAATGACGTGGACTTCGACTCCCGCTTCGAGAAGGAAGTAGTCGAGGTAGTCGCGCGCCGTTCCGTACAGCGAGTCGATCGCGATGCGCAGGCCGCTTTTGCGGATCACGTCGACGTCGATCTTGTTCCGCAGCTCCGCCAGATAGCGGTCCTTCGGATCGATCGTCTCGATCAGCTCCGGTCGCTCGTAGACGTCGACCTTCTCGTTCCGATCCTGCAGGGCGTGAATCTCACGCTCGATCTGCTTCGTGACTTCCGGGAGCGCCGGCGCGCCATTCGACGTCGAGAACTTCAGCCCGTTGTACTCGGGAGGATTGTGCGAGGCTGTGAAGTTGATCGCGCCGATCGCCTTGCGGCGGATCGTCTCGTAAGACACGCACGGCGTCGGCACGTCGCGGTTGCACAGGAAGGCCTGGATGTCGTTGAACGCCAGGATGCGCGCGCCTTCGGACGCGAACTTCTCGGAGAGGAATCGCGTGTCGTACGCGATCACGACGCCCGAGCCCTTCTGTTGGGACTTGTTGAGATAGCTGGCGATGCCGTGTACGGCGACGCGGACATTCGCAAAGGTGAAGTCCTCACCGATGATGCCGCGCCACCCCGAGGTTCCGAACTTAATCATTGAAGAGTGACTCCGTGAAGGGGTCGCAACGTTAACACGATCTAGCGAGTAAAATGCCAGCAACCCATGGCCAACGGAAAGGCTCCGGCGAGCGGTGCGCTGACTGATGCCCGTCTGTTCGAGCTCATCGAAAGCGTCCCCGCGGGCATTCTCGTCATCGATCCGACAGGAACGATCGTTTACGAGAACGCGGCCTGGCGACAGCTCTTCGGCGCAGAGATTACCGCCCAGATCGACCACGCCTCGGTCTTCTCGTTCGACGTCCGCGTGGTCGGTACCAACGATCCGTATCCCGAGGAGCGTAAGCCGATCTCGCGGGCGCTGCGGGGAGAGGCATCGCGAGTCTCCGATGTCGAGGTCCGCTTGCCGGGCCGGACGATGGTCATCGACGTCGCGGCGTCGCCGATCCTCGCACCGGACGGGTCCGTGTCGTTCGTCATCGCGACCGTTTCCGACATCACCGGCCGCGTGCGTGCCGAAGAGGCGTATCGCGTCCTGTTCGAGAACTCGCCGATCGGCATCTACCGGACGACGCCCGAGGGCGAGGTCCTCCTCGCCAATCGTGCGCTGCTCGACATGCTCGGCTACGAAACCGTCGAGCAGCTGGCCAAAGCGGGCGGACTGAATTCAGTCGACGATCGCACCGCCACGCGGCATCTGCTAGAGGAAAAGCGCGAGGTAAACGCGCTCGAGGCGACGTGGCGGCGCAGCGATGCGACGTACATCCAGATCAGCGAAAACGCCCGCGTGATCCTCGGCCCCGATCAGCGAAACCAGTACTTCGAGGGAACGGTCGAGGACATCTCGGCACGCAAAGAGATCGAGCGCGAATTGCGTCGAGGCCGCGAGCAATACCGGCATCTGATCGAGAGCGCGACCGACATCATCTATCGCGTCGATGCCTCCGGCATCTTCCGCTTCGTCAACGCCTCCGTCGTCAAGAGCCTCGGCTTCAGCGAGAAAGAGCTGGTCGGCACGCACTTCACCGAGTTGATCGATCCCGAGTATCGCGCCGCGGCCCTCGCCTTCTATCGCGAGCAGTTCCGTAAGAAACTGCCGAACACCTATTACGAGTTCCCGGTCACGGCGAAGAACGGCGATCGGGTCTGGATCGGTCAGAACGTCCAGCCCGTCCTCACCGGCGAATGGATCCTCGGCTTCCAGGCCGTGGCACGCGACATCTCCGAACGCAAGGAGATGGAGTCCGCGCTGGCGCGGGCGCGCGACACCGCGATCGAGTCCGCGCGCGTGAAGTCGGAGTTCCTGGCCAACATGAGCCACGAGATCCGCACGCCGCTCAACGGCGTCGTCGGGATGACCGATCTGCTGCTCCGCATGTCGCTGACGGGCGAGCAGAAGGAAGCGGCGCAGACGATCCGGACCAGCGCCGAGTCGCTGCTGACACTGGTGGACGACATTCTGGATCTGTCGAAGATCGAAGCGGGCAAGCTGATGATCTCGTCGACGGACTTCGACGTGGACGAGCTGATCGACACGGTGATGGACATGTTTGCCGAGCGTGCGGCGGCAAAGGGCATCAAGCTCCGCGCGGTGATTTATCCGGACGTGCATCGCCACCTCGTCGGCGACGCCTTGCGACTTCGCCAGGTGCTCATCAATCTCGTCGGCAATGCGATCAAATTCACCGAGACGGGCGAGGTGAGCTTGTCGGTGATGCCCGAGGACGGAGTGCCTCAGGACGCCTCGCCAGACTTCGACGAAACGTCAGCTTCGGCGCGGCCGGCGGAAGCCGATTCACACACAGAAGCAGCGGCCGGAGAAAAGAGCCTGAACCTCTGGTTTCTCGTCAATGACACGGGCATCGGGATCAACGAAGGCGATCAGGCCCGGCTTTTCGCGCCATTCGTTCAGGCCGACGGCACGACGACGCGCCGTTTTGGCGGCACGGGTCTCGGCCTGGCGATCTCGAAGCAGCTCATCGACATGATGGGCGGTCGCATCGGCGTGGCGAGCGTTCCCGGCGAAGGATCGACGTTCTGGTTCACCGCCGGGTTTGAGAAGGACGTCCGGCCCGAGGTCAATGTGGACAGCGGCGCATTGGCGGGCGCGCACGCGGTACTCGTCGACTCGAACGAGATGAACAGGCTCATGCTGCATCGCCACCTGTCATCGTCCGGCATGACGGTGAGCGAAGCGGCGCCGGAGAATGCGGTTGAGGTGCTCAAACAGCGGCGGGCTGATGTCGCCGTCGTGGAGATGCAGCTGGAAGAGACCGACGGGATCAGCGTGATCCGTTCCATTCGCGAGCAAGCCGAGCTTCGCGATCTGCCCGTGGTCCTCGTCACCTCGATCGGCCGCCGCAAGAGCGACATCGAATTCTTCCACGCCGAGAAGATCGACACCTGGGTGATCAAGCCCGTGCGCCGCGCGCAGCTCGCCGCCGCCATCGCGCTGGTGATCAAGCGAAAGGCGGAGGCACCGAAGATCGAGGCCGCGGCGCCGCGGCCGTCGGCGCTGATCCTCGTGGTCGAGGACAACGTCATCAACCAGAAAGTAGCGGCGGGTCAACTGCGGCTTCTGGGATACGAGCCGCAGATCGTCGCCACCGGCAGCGCCGCGATCGAAGCCGTTCGCCGCCAACGCTACGACCTGGTGCTGCTCGACTGCCAGATGCCGGAGATGGACGGCTACGAAGTCGCGGTGGCGATCCGTCGGATGGAGGACAAGGAGCGGCGAATGCCGATCGTGGCGATGACCGCGCACACCGCGCACGGCGAACGGGAGAAATGCATCGCCGCCGGCATGGACGACTTCATGACCAAGCCGGTGAGCACCCATCGCCTCGGCCAGGTGTTGTCGCGCTGGCTCGGCCATCGCGACCGCGAGATCGTCGATCACGAGAAAGTCGCGGGATTGCAGATGCTGGCGCGCGCGAACCCGACGTTCATGCGCGACATCACCGGGTTGTTTCGCGAGGACTCGCTGCTGCGGCTTCACGAGCTGCGCGACGCGCTGCACAACGGAAACGCGCAGGCGCTTTCCCGCGCCGCGCACGCTCTCAAGAGCAGTTCCGGAAACATCGGCGCCACGCGGATGTACTCGATTGCAGCCATGCTCGAGGGAAGTGCCATGAAAGGTGATATTGATGGTGCGGGGCAGACGATCGACGAGCTCGCTGCCGAGCTCGATCGGGCCCTGGAAGCTCTCACTGCATCGGTGGGTTCCACAGTTGATTAGTTCCGTCCTCGGCTTCACAACGCGTTTGCTATCCTGCGACGCTTAACCGACATGCCTGAAGAAACTGTCCTGGGCAACTACAAACTCACCAGCAAGTTGGGCGCTGGCGGGATGGGGGAAGTGTGGCGCGCCGAGGACACGCGGCTGATGCGGCCGGTGGCGATCAAGATTCTGTCCGAGCGTATCGCCAGCGACCCCGAGTGGAAGGCACGGTTCATGCGCGAGGCGCGCACCGTGGCGCAGATGAATCACCCCAACATCGCGACGATCTACTCGATCGAGCAGGAGGGCGAAACGCTCTTCATCGCGATGGAGCTCGTCGAGGGCGAATCGCTGGCCACCGTTCTGTCACGCGGGCCGGTTCCGCCGCGCGAGGCGGTGCGGATCATTTCCCAGGTCGCGGAAGCGCTGGCCGAGGCGCATGAGAAGGGGATCGTGCACCGCGATGTGAAGCCCGACAACATCATCGTGGCGAAGCGCGTGGTCAAGGTGCTCGACTTCGGGATCGCCAAGCAGACCAATCCGACGGCGATGGACTCGAAGACGCTCACTCAGGGCGGCATGATCGTCGGCACTCCGTATTACATGTCGCCCGAACAGGCTCTGGGAAAAGCGGTCGACTCGCGCAGCGACATCTTCTCGCTCGGCGTCGTGCTGTACGAGATGATCTCCGGCCGGCGGCCATTCGACGGCGAGACGGTGACCGAGACCATGATGAACATCATCATGAACGAGCCGCTGGACCTGGCTGCGATCAGTCCGGCGGTTCCTCGATCGCTCTCCGACGTTGCCCGTCGCGCGCTGCAGAAGAAACAGGACGCGCGTTTCCAGAGCGCGGGTGAAATGGTCGAAGCGCTGACGAAGGTCAACTTCGACGGATCCTTTCGACCCGAGCCGGCGAAGGTTCACGCGCCGACCGAGGTGCTGAATGCGGTGACGGCCGCGGTGCCGGCGCCGGTGATGCCGCCGCCGCAAAGGGTCGACTACCTCCCCGGCCAGCGTGCGCTCGTTGCCGACGACGACCCCGTCGCACGCTACCTCCTGGGCACCGTGCTCACGCAGAACCGCGTGGCGTTCGACGAGGTGGGGAACGGCGCCGATGCGGTGAAGGCGCTGAAGTCGAAGGAGTACACGTTCCTGTTTCTCGATCTGCTGATGCCGCGCGTCGATGGATGGGGCGTCATCGATTACATCCGGCGCGCGAAGTCGGCGAAGATGCCGCGGATCTTCGTCATCACCGGCGTGAAGGATCAATCTCTCAGCACGGCGGACAAGGACATCGTTGCCGGCCTGCTGTTCAAGCCCCTCGAGCCCTCCGACATCGAGAAGGTGATCCGGAAGTCGCTCGCGGACGCCAAAGTCGCGACGAAGTGAAGTTTGGCGCAGCAGGTGTGGGGCCAGCCATCCGGCTGGCCGGCCAGCCAGAGGGCTGGCCCCACACCGATGGCTTACTTTGAGCAATACTCTCGATCGTGTCCGAACGTCCGCTGCTTCTAATCGCTGACGACGAAGAAGATGTCGTCGAACTGCTGAGAGCGTTTCTGCGTCCGCTCGACGTGGAGATCGTCGCGGCGAAGGATGGCGAGGAGGCCCTGGCGATCGCGCAGCAGCGGCTCCCCGACGTCGTTCTGCTCGACGTGATCATGCCCAAGCGCAGCGGCTGGGAAGTCTGCCAGGCGCTGAAGGCGGTGCAGCGGACGTCGAAGATCGCCGTGGTGCTGGTCACCGGGCGCGGCGACGTGAAGGATCGCTTGACGGGGCTGCAGCTCGGCGCGGACGACTATCTCGTGAAGCCGTTCGATCGCGAGCAGGTCACGAAGCGCATCCGCGCGTTGCTCGAGCGTCCGCGCAGCGCGGAACCGGACACGCCGCCGGGCAGCGCGCTTCTCGTCGATCGTGCCACGGGGTTGCCAACCGTTCCGATGGTGCTCGAGCGCCTGAAGGAACAGTTCATCGAGCAGTCGGAGCTCGGGATCGTCTTCATCGACATCGAGCAGTTCGAGTCCATCGAGGCGGAGTACGGATGGGCGTTCTTTGATGAGTTCATCCGCCGCGCGGGGGAGATGATCAGCATCGAGGCGCGCGCGCGATTCCCGAAGCCGATCGTGGCGGCGAGCCTTCCAAGCGGTTCGAGCTTCTACATCTTCTTCGAGACGCGCGGCAGCGACACGCGGCAGGAAGGCGTGTTCGACTTGATGGCGAACGAGCTGCGCGAGAAGCTGATCGTCGTGATGCGCGAGCGATTTCCGGCGATGCAGCAGGGGCAGATCGGGTTCTTCGTCGGTGCGGCGCGCGTCGATTACCGGCCGCAGATCCGCCTGGAGCGTCAGGTGTATCAGGGCATGCAGACCGCGGCCGACGCGGTGCGCGACGCCGAGCAGCAGCGCAAGAAGCAGCTGACACGCGAGATGCGCGACATCATCCGCCGCAAGCGCGTGACGACGCTCTTTCAACCGATCGTGCATGCGCGTGAGTCGACGGTGTTCGGCTACGAAGTGCTGACTCGCGGGCCGGCGCACTCGTCGTTCCGAAATTCCGACATGCTGTTCGCGTTCGCGCGCGAGGCGAAGCTGGCGTGGGAGCTGGAGGCGATCTCGCTCGACGCGGCGCTCAAGAAGCTGAAGGTCTTCAATCTGGAAAACCGCAAGTACCTGCTCAACCTGGAGGCGGAGATGTTTGTGGAGTCGGAGTTCCGCATCCACGAGATGGTCACCTTCTTCGCCGAGAATCGCGGGCACTTCGTCTTCGAGCTCACCGAGCGCGCGGCCATCGAGGACTACGCCGTGTTCCGCAAGCTGCTCGACGAGTTTCGCGCCAAGGGCATCGAGGTGGCGATCGATGATGCCGGCTCGGGCTACGCATCGCTGGAGGCGATCGCGTCGCTGGCGCCGGACTACCTCAAGATCACCAAGGGCCTCGTCTCGTCGCTGGCGCGCGAGCCGATCAAGCAGGACCTCGTGCGAATGCTCGTCGACCTGGCGAACAAGATCGGCTCGAAGACGCTGGCCGAGGGGATCGAGACGGACGAGGAGTACGACTGCTGTCGCGAGCTGGGCATCGATCTGCTGCAGGGCTACTACCTCGCGCATCCGCAGGAGAAGCCGAGCGTCGGTGATCAGGAAGTCG
>JBBRMQ010000060.1:0-19132 GCA_038230775.1 Thermoanaerobaculia bacterium | reverse complement strand
GTTCTCGGTTGTCGGTTGTCGGTACCGAGGTTTTGACAACCGACAACTGACAACTGACAACGCGGCGAAGCCGCAGGTATGATCCACCCCGTCCAATGTCGGCCACCGATCCCCGTCCGAGACCCGATCTCGCTGCGCTCCGCATCCATCGTGATCAAGAAGTGGAAGGGCGGCGTGTGCCCATCGGCGCCATCGCCGGGTGGATCATCGCCATCGTCGTGCTCCTGCTCGCTGGGTGGGCGGTTTACACGAAGCTGGTCGTGCCGCGTCAGGCGCCGGTGGTCGAGACGGTGGTGTTGAAGCCGGCTGTCAACGTGGCGAATGCGCCGCTTCTGGCGGCGACCGGGTATCTCGTCGCCAACAAGCAATCGAAGATCACGCCGAAGATCTCGGGCAAGGTCGTGCGTCTCAATTTCGACGTCGGCGACAAGGTCAATCGCGGCGACGTTCTCGCCGTGCTCGAGAGCACGAACATGCAGGCGCAACTCGACGAATCGAACGCCGCGCTGTCGAACGCCGAACGCGAGTACGAGCGGCAGGCGGCGATGTTCAAACAGGGCGTCACCAGCAGGACGCTTCTCGACGGGGCGGAGTCGACGCTGAAACAGGCGCGCGCACGCGTGGCGCAGATTCAGATCAACATGGGCGACATGGTCGTCCGCGCGCCGTTCTCCGGAACGATCGCGACGAAGAACACCGAAGTCGGCGAGGTGATCTCGTCGGTGACGCTCGGTCAGGTCTCCGGTACGCTGCCAGCCGGCGCGATCTGCACGCTCGTCGACCTGAACACACTCGAAGTCGAGGCTGACGTCAACGAAGGCAGCATCGGCCAGATCCACGAAGGGCAGCCTGCAGAGGTCACCGTCGATGCCTTTCCGGGGCAGAAGTGGAATGGCGTGTTGCGCCAGATCATCCCGACCGCGGACCGTGCAAAGGCGACGGTCAAGGTGAAGATCAAGATTCTCAATCCCGGCGAGCGACTGCTGCCGGAGATGAGCGCGACGGCCAGCTTCCTTCAGACGGCGCGCAGCGAGGCGGAGCTCCACGAGCCCGCGCGGCTGTGGCTTGCGTCTTCGGCGATCCTCGATGGTCGCGTCGCGGTCGTCGATGCGGCGAGTCATGTCGCGTGGCGTCGCGTCACGACGGGGTTGAAGCGCGAGAACAGGATCGAGATCACGAGCGGTCTTCGCGAGGGCGATCGGATCGTCACCGACAATCCCGATCGACTGAAAGAGGGACAGCTCGTTCGTTTGAATGAAGCGGGCTGAAGCCCGACGCCACAAGGCGCCTGAACCTCATTCCTGCTTGCGAGGTTTGGACGCACTTGCTGAATGTTGAACCGGGCTTCAGCCCGAGGAGAGTTATGGAACCGTTGGTGGAGATTCAGGATGTTCGCAAGGTCTACAAGCGCGACGAATTCGACGTTCCCGTCTTGAATGGCGTCACGGTCGACGTTCCGCGCGGCGACTTCCTCGCGTTGATGGGTCCGTCAGGCTCCGGCAAGACGACGCTGCTCAATCTCATCGCGGGAATCGACCGTCCTACTGGCGGCAAGATCATCGTGGAAGGAAAAGAGATCTCGCGCTTCAGCGAGACCGCGCTCGCAGCCTGGCGCGCGCGTCACGTCGGATTCATCTTCCAGATGTACAACCTCATCCCGGTTCTGAATGCGTTCGAGAACGTCGAGCTGCCGCTGCTGCTGACGAAACTGAACAAGAAGCAGCGGCGCGAGCACGTCATGACCGCCCTCGAGATCGTCGGCCTCGGCGACCGCATCTTTCACTTTCCGCGGCAGCTCTCCGGCGGTCAGGAACAGCGCGTCGCGATTGCACGCGCGGTCGTCAACGACCCCACGCTCCTGGTCGCGGATGAGCCAACGGGCGACCTCGATGCGAAGAATGCTGCGGAAACGCTCGACCTGTTGCAGCGGCTCAATTCCGAATTCCAGAAGACGATCGTGATGGTCACGCACGATCCGAAAGCCGCGCAGCACGCACTTCGAACGCTTCATCTGGAGAAGGGGCTGCTCGTCGAGATGACGGAAGCGGCGGCGGCGCACGTATGAAATTCGCTACGCTCATCCGCCGCAACCTCTTTCGCAATAAGTCGCGCGCCGCGCTCACGATGCTGCTCATGGCGGCGATCTTCTTTTTCGTCGCCACGTTGCTTTCGATCCTGGAGAACTTCGACCGCGCGTCGGAGATGGGCGACGGCTACAACCGCCTGGCGGTGCAGTCGGCGATCTCGCTCGTGAACTTTCTTCCGTTCTCGCACGAGGCGAAGATTCTGCAGGTTCCCGGCGTCGGGGACACGGCCAAGATGCAGTGGATCGGCGCGTATTACAAAGACAAGAAGAACTTCTTCGCGAACTTCGCCGTCGATCACAACAAGTGGACGAGCGTCTTCCCCGACTACAAGGTCGATCCGAAGCAGTTGGCCGACTTTCAAGCAGACCGCCGCGGCGCCATCGTCGGCCCGGAGCTCATGAAGCGCTTCAACTGGAAGATCGGGGATCGCATCACGCTGACGCGACAGATCTTTCCCTTCGATCCGGAGATCACGATCCGCGCGGTGTACGACCATCCGGTCAACACCTCCGCGCTCTACTTCCACATGGACTACTTTCAGGAGTCGATCGGCAATCCGTCCGGCGCGGACATGATCTGGGTGATGGTCAAGGATCCAAATCAGATGTCATCGATCAGCCAGCAGATCGACGCCATGTTCAAGAACACCGACGCGCCGACCGAAACCTTCACCGAGAAGGAGTTTCAGCGCACGTTCATCGCGATGATGGGCAACGTCAAGCTGCTCTTCACCGCGGTCAGCACGTGCGCTGTGTTCATGGTGATCCTGCTGGCGGCGATCACGATGAGCATGTCGGCGCGCGAGCGCATCGTCGAGATCTCCGTGCTGAAAGCGATCGGTTTTGAATCCGGGCTGGTGCTCAGGCTCATGCTGATCGAGTTCGCGCTTCTCACGCTCATCGGCGGAACGCTCGGCGTCCTCGGAGGGCGTCTCCTGTTTTCGTTCGTGAACATGGCCAAGGTGACGCAGGGCTTCCTGATCAACTTCACGATCTATCCGCGCGCGATGGCGATCTGCATCGCCGTCGCCGGCGTGGTGGGAATTCTGGCCGGCGGCTTGCCGGCGTTCCGCGCGACGCGGGTCCGCGTCGTCGACGGCATGCGGAGGGTGGTCTGATGATTCCGCTTCGCTACAACATTGGCAATCTCCGGGCGCGCCAGGTTTCGACCCTCATGTCGATCCTGGGCATCGGCGTCGTCATCGGCGTCATGGTGTCGATGATGGCGCTGAACAACGGCGTTACCAAAGCGACCGTTTCGTCCGGATCGACCGAGAACCTGATGGTGATGCGCGAGGGCGCGGAAGCCGAGTTGTCGAGCTGGGTGACCAAGGACGCGTTCCGGATCATCCGCGCGATGCCCGGCGTGAGCGCGATCTCGCCCGAGCTCGTGATCCTTTTCAAGCTGCCGAAGAAGGACAACCCGAAGGGGTCGAACGTTACCGTCCGGGGCGTCACGCCGGCGGCGTTTCAGCTGCGGCCGTACGTGAAGCTGGTCGAAGGACGAATGTTCAAGCCCGGCGTCAACGAGCTGATCGTAGCGAAACGCGTCGCGAACCGCTTCGTGAACTGCAACGTCGGCGACTCGTTCCAGTTCGGTCCGCAGAAGTACAACGTCGTCGGACTCTTCGAGGCCGACGGACCGGCCTTCGACTCGGAGATGTGGACCGATGCCGACTTTCTCGGCAACGCGCGCAAACGCGATCAGTACTCTTCGGTGGTTGTGAAACCCGTTGATTCCAAAGCGTTCAACGACATCAAGAACGCGATCAAGAACGACAATCGCCTGAAGCTGGCAGTGAAGAGCGAGTACCAGTACTACGCGGACCAGACGCAGGGACTGCTCGGCATCAAGATTCTCGTCGGCATCGTCACGCTCTTCATGATGTTCGGCGCAGTCCTCGGCACGATGAACACGATGTTCTCCGCCATCGCCTCGCGAACGCGCGAGCTGGCCACGCTGCGAGCGCTCGGGTTCCAGCGGCGAACCGTCATCGCCACCGTTCTCATCGAGAGCGCATTTGTCGCCTTGCTTGGCGGAATCGCGGGCGTTCTGCTCTCGCTTCCGATCAACGGCATCTCGACCGGCACCACCAACTGGAACACGTTTTCCGAGGTGGCGTTCAGTTTCCGGGTGGATCCGCCGTTGGCGCTGCGGGCGATCATGATCGCGCTCATCGCGGGGATCGTCGGCGGGTTGCTGCCGGCGATCAGCGCAGCAAGGAAGCCGATCACACGAGCGCTGAGAGAAATCTGATTCGTCGCTTGTTCAGGTTGCACGGTTTGTGTGCTGCGCGAGCTCTTCGCTCGCGCGCCGCCGGTTGAGAGCCGGCTCAGCACACCGAAACCGTAACCTGCAACGTCGGTCAACCAATGGTCGTTTTCGGCGTATAACCTTTAACTGATGCTCCCGCAGCCGCCTGAACCCGAAACGCCGCGCACGCGTCGCGGCGGACGCCTCTTCACCATCTGGGCGGTGTCGCTCGTGGTCATCCTCGTCGACGAACAACTCGCACGCCTCGTGCGGCATGCGGGCGTTTCCACCGCGCCGCTGAGCATCCTCACGTTCTTTGCCGCGCTCGTCTGCATCGCGCTCACGCTGTACGCCTTCACCGTCTTCACGCGCTGGATGCTGCGCCGGCTGTTCTGGCGCGTTGGCCGGCGGCTCTTCCTCAGCTACGTCCTGATCGGCGTGCTGCCGTTCTTTCTCTTCGCGATTCTCCTGCTGACGCTGGGCTACATGATCGCCGGCGTGATGAGTCATGCCGCGCTGCGCGGTGAGCGCCAGGCCAGTCTGGGCCAGTTGGAGTCCGCCGCGCTGGAGTACGGGTTGACAGGGAACAAGCCTGTCGACGCGCTGCCGACGCTCGAGATTTACGACACCGCGGCCGCCACCGGCGAGAACCTGCCGCACTGGCTCAAAGAGACGTCGTTCAGCGGAATGGCGTGGCGGGAGAACAAGCCGCTGCTCATCGCATCGAGGCAGTTCCCACGACCTCCGATGCCAGCCAGAACCGTCGTATTCGTGCAGCCCATCGACAAGGAGTGGGGAACCCAGCTCGCCGATCGCACGGGAATGATGATCCGCACCGGCCGCGAGTCGGAGAGGAAGAGGCAGGAGGGCAAGCGTCTTTCGGCGTCGCAAGAAAAGAACGCGAGCGTCAACATTGACGTCGACGACAACAGCGACATCGACGATCTGCTGAAGAAGTCCATCTTCCGCAAGATCATCTGGGGAGACCTCAGCCTCCTCAACGACTGGGAGACCGGCAAGCCGGACGACACGCACCAGCTCTTCACGCTGATCGTCAATCCGGCGTCGACGCTTTTCCAGTTTTACTTCGGCTCCGGTTCCGATCGCTACATCCAGATCCTCATCAACGTGATCCTCGGTATCACCGCGCTGCTGCTCTTCATGTACATGGTGGCGGCGTTGTTCGCGGCGGTGTTGATCTACTCCATCACGCGCGCGGTGAACCGCATCGAGAAGGGCACCAAAGCGGTGGAGCGCGGCGACTTCACCTACCGCATCGGGATGCGTCCGCAGAATCAGCTGGGCGAGATGGCGCAATCGTTCGATCACATGACGGAGTCGATCGCCTCGCTGCTGACGAACGTGGCGGAGAAGGAGCGGCTGCAGAGCGAGATCGCGATCGCCGCCACGATCCAGCGCAACCTGCTGCCAAAGGAAGGGCCGAAGTTCCGCGGCGTTTCATTCTCGGCGCACTTCGAGCCGACGACCTCGATCGGCGGCGACTACTACGACGTGTTCAATCTCGACAAGTCGAAGCTCGCGGTGGCGATCGGCGACGTGTCGGGCCACGGCTTGTCGACCGGCCTCGTGATGGCGATGGTGAAAGCCGCGATGACGACTCTGGTCGAAGAAGGAGCCGACGAAACCTCGCTGTTTCATCGCCTCAACGATCTCGTCTACCGCTCGACCGAGCGCCGCGCGTTCATGACGCTGGCCTTCACGATCTTCGATCTGGAGCGGAGCACGATTCGCCACACGAACGCCGGACATCTCTATCCGTACCTGCTCCGCGAGAACGAGGGTCCCCTCGCGATCGAAGTGCCTTCGCTGCCCCTGGGCGTGCGCGCCGAGATCCGCACCCACACAGCGGAAGTCGAGCTACGCGAGGGCGACGCGGTGGTCTATCTCTCGGACGGCATCATCGAGGCGCAGGATCAGAACGGGGAGCCGTTCGGATTCACGCAGCTCGAATCGCTGCTCGCGGCGGCGCCCGATCGATCTCCCTCCGGACTGCGCGACACGATCCTCGATGCCGTGGCGCGCCATTGCGGTACGCGGCCGGCGGACGACGATCGTACGGTGATGGTGCTGCGGTTCGATCAGTTCCGGCCGGCGATCGCGCCCGCAGCCGAGCTGGCGGAAGCCGTCGCGGTCTGAGCCGCGGCGCGGATGTGCTTCGCGATCCGGTTGATGTAGGTGATCGTCTCCCGGAAGGGCGGCACGCCGTTGTACTTCCAGACGTTGCCTTCGCCGGCGTTGTATGCGGCCACCGCGAGATCGGCGTTGCCCTTGAAAGTCTCGAGCAGCCAGCGGAGATACCGCACGCCGCCGTAGATGTTCGCCGCGGGATCGAATGAGTTGGCCACGCCGAAGCGGGCGGCGGTCGATGGCATCAGCTGCATGAGTCCGCGCGCGCCCTTGTTCGACATCTCGCGCGGGTTGAAGTCCGACTCCGCCTTGATCACCGCGGAGACGAGCGATGCGTCGACGTCGAACTTCTTCGCCGCTTCGATGATCGTCGGATCGAACTTCGACTTGAACAGTGGTCCGTGCGTCGGGTCGTAGTGCCACGAGCGGTGAGGGAACACACCCTCCTCGATCATCTTCTTCACTTCCGGCGTCGCTGCGGCCAGGATCACCTCGTCGTCGATGATGCGATCGATGCGCGTCAACGGCATCACAAGCGCGCCGCCGTTCTTCAGCGTGAGCTGGATCGCGTCATCACTGACGAGCTTGTACGACTCGATTTTCTGCGAGCGCCCGTCGGTGAAAAGCGCAATGCTCGCGCTGGCGGGCACAGCCGCAAGAGCGAGGAAAGCGAGCGCGAGGATTCGTTTCATGGACTCCACTGTGAACCGTCAACCGTCAACTGATTATGCCCGCGGATGGAACTGGTCGTACATCTTCTGCAGCCGCGCTCGCGATACGTGGGTGTAGATCTGCGTCGTGGAGATGTCGGAGTGGCCAAGCATCATTTGGACGGATCGGAGGTCCGCTCCGTTCTCCAGCAGGTGCGTGGCGAAGGCATGGCGCAGTACGTGAGGGGAGATGTGCGAGGTAATTCCTGCCTTGCGGGCGTATTTGGTGATCTTCAGCCAGAAGGACTGGCGCGTCATCGGGCGGCCCCGATTGGAGAGGAAAAGGTGCTCGTCGTTGTGCTTCACGAAGTGGGAACGGCCGCGCTCGATGTAGGCCACGATCGCATCCCGCGCCGTGTCACCGAAAGGCACGATCCGCTCCTTGGAGCCCTTGCCGATCGTGCGCAAAAAACCGGCGTCGAGCACGATTTCGTCGGATTTCACGCGAATGAGCTCGGAAACACGGAGACCAGTGGCGTACAGAAGCTCGAGCATCGCGGCGTCGCGCAGCCCGTCCGGCTTCGTGCGATCGGGCGCCGCGAGCAGCGCCTCGACCTCGTCCGCCGGCAGTGACTTCGGCAGGTTGGCCCAGAGCTTGGGGTTCTCGATGTTCTCGGTCGGATCGTGTTTCAGATGCCGCTCGGCGACGAGAAAGCGAAAGAGTCCGCGGATCGCCGCCAGCGCGCGAGCCACGGATCGCGCCGAGATCCCGCCCCGTCGAAGGGACTGGAAGTAGCGAACGATCTGCAGCCGGTCGACCTTAGCGGGGTCGATGCCGTTGTCATCGAGCCATTTCGAAAACCGCCGAAGATCGTGCTGGTACGACGCGAGCGAATTCTTCGCCAGGCCGCGCTCGACCGCAAGGTAGTCGAGAAAGAGGTTGATGTAGGTTGCGATGTCCGTTGTCATGTCGTGCCGGTCTGCGGACCGGCTCCGAAAGACGGAATGCAGAAAAAAGACAGAATGCAGAATGCAGAATGCAGAATGCTGAAACAGTCGCGTCGGCAGCTCCGTTCATTCATCATTCATATTCATCATTCTGCATTCTGCATTCTGCATTCTGGTTCTGTTCTCCGGCTGCCAGTCAGAGGACTGGCCCCACACATGCCAGTCAGAGGACTGGCCCCACACATGCCAGTCAGAGGACTGGCCCCACACCTGCCACCACCATGTCCGCCATGTACGACGAGCGTACGAACGGGCCCGAGAAGACCGCGCGGAAGCCCATCTCCACGCCGATGTCGCGATACTCGTCGAATACACGCGGCTCGACGTACTCCACCACGTCGAGCTTCTCCCGCTTCGGCTGCAGATACTGTCCGATCGTCAGGATCTCGACGCCGTTGTCGCGCAGCCGCTCCATCACTTCGATCACCTCGCCGCGGCGTTCGCCGAGGCCGAGCATGAAGCCGGATTTCGTGAGGATGGATTGCCTCGCTTCGCGCAGCACACCCAGCGACCGCTCGAAGCGTGAGCCGGGGCGAACGTAGTCGTAGAGCCGCGGCACGGTCTCGACGTTGTGATTGAAGTAATCGGGCCCCGCCTTCACCACCGTGCGCACCGCGTCGAGATTGCCGTGAAAATCCGAGGTGAGGACTTCGATCGCGGCCGCGGGCAGCAGCGCGCGCAGCTCGCGGATCGTGTCAGCGAATTGCTGCGCGCCCCCGTCCAGAAGATCGTCACGCGTCACGCAAGTCACCACTACATGCTTCAGCCCCATCTTCGCCGCCGCTTCGGCCACGGCGCGGGGCTCATCAGGCGAGGGTGGCGCGTACGGGCGCCCCGTCGTCACGTTGCAGAATCCGCACGACCGCGTACAGATATCGCCGAGGATCATGAACGTCGCGGTTCCCCGCGAGAAACACTCGGTGCGGTTGGGGCATGCGAGGGACTCGCACACCGAGTGCAGCGACTTCTCCCGAAGGAGCGCCTTCATGTCATGCAGCTCGCGAAGGTTGATCCGCTTCTCACGGATCCATTCGGGGAGACGGGCGCTCATGGCTAAGGATAGTTGGGAAGTTGGGACGTTAGGAAGTTGGGAAGAAAAAAAAGGACGTTGGAAAAACTTCCCAACGTCCTAACTTCCCAACTTCCTAACTAACTAATGTCCTAACGACTTCTCCAGCGCTTTCTGAATGAGCTTCTCCGCTTCCATCTCGGGGACGCCCTTCACGATCGCCACTTCGGAGACGAGAAGATACTTCGCGCGGTCGTACATCTTCTTTTCGCGGAAGGAGAGGCTCTTCTTCTTGGAGACCTCGTTGAGATTCTTCAGAACCTCTGCGACGTCTTCGAGGCGGCCGGTCTTCATCTTTTCGAGATTCTCGCGGTAACGACCCTTCCAATCCGTGTGGCTTTTGGCCACCCGCGCTTCCAGAAGGCTGAAGAGGGTCTTCATTTCCTTCTGCTGGTACAGCCGGCGCAATCCGACTCGATCCGTATTACCGATGGGCACCATGAGTCGCGAGTTGTTCGCGAGCAAACGGAGGTGGTAGTACGTATCACCCGGCCCGATGACCTGCGATTCACCAATCTGCTCGACAACGGTGACGCCGTGATTCGGGTAAACGAGTTTGTCGCCGACCTTGAATCCAATTTTCTGCGTAGACAAATAAGGCTCCTTTCGGATTCTGATGGAAACCAGAGGGGAGCGGCATTGTACGGCACGGTCCTGGGGGCGTCAAACCTTGGAACCTGCGCGCGACAGGCTCAGGTAAGGGTTATTTCATGTGTCCGGAGTCACACTCGACAGCCCGTAAGGTCGAGTGATCCGAATGACTTGCCGCACGGGCTTCAACGCGCGGCGGGTCTCATTTTTCGAATCAGCTGGTGGAGGCGATCGAGCCCCTGCCGGCGCTCGTTCTCGTTGCCTGTCAGGAGATCCTCGACCGCCTGGAGCTCGGCCATCAACTCGAGATCGAGGCGCGGCGCGACGACCTCCATCGTTTTTGGAGTCGGGGCGGTGGCTTCGACTTTAGGCTGCAGGTCGTTCGCCATCCGCTGCGCCATCGCACGCATCGAACCCACGTCATCGTGATCGACCGCTCGAAGAATCGCTTTGGCGCTCGAGATCGCATCGGCGTACGGGCTGTCGGGATTGTCGGAAACGCGCGCCTGGATCAGCGACAGAGTGAGATTGCCATAGCCGTCCGCCTTGTCCGTTCGCGCGAACACGCGGACCGTGGCCTGCTTCGCGATCTCATCGAAGTCGACGTTGCGAAGCGTTCCCGGCTCGAGCCAGGCCTGAATGCTCGCCGTCTGCCGCTTCGCCGCACCGCCCTTCTCGGGGATGAATTCGATCTCGACGTGGTCGATGAACACGCGACGGTTTTTCGTCACCAGCATCCGGCGAGACGGCGACTCGATCACCAGCTTGTAGACGAACGATCCCTTGATCTCCAGCCGGGTGAACTTCTCCGCGTCGTTGGTGGCCTCGACGGAGACCGATTCGTTGCTGCGGCCCGCCTCCAGTCGCTCGTAGGACGCGTAGTCGTACCCTCCGTCGGAGCGCCGTCCGCGAAGAAGCTCGATGTCTTCGTTGAGCATGCGGCGAAAGAGATCCGCGGGCATGTCGCGCTTGCTCGCCGCGGCGACGCGATCGACTGCTCGTGCGTCATCCGCGACGCGCGCTACCGGCACTTCAGCCGCTGTTGCCGCGGCCGCGAAGAAAAACAGCATTGCGTATCGCATCACTTCAACTCCGAAAGTACGCTCTGGCCCGGCAAGCCGTCGCGTGAGAGCCCGAGCTGTTCGCACACGCTCGCGCCGAGATCGGCGAACGTGTCGCGAGTGCCGAGGGGACGGCGAGATTGTATGCGCGGACCGGCCACCAGCAATGGTACGTACTCGCGGGTGTGGTCCGTCGAGACGTCGGTCGGGTCGCAGCCGTGGTCCGCGGTGATGAAGAGCAGGTCGTTCGTGCGCATGGCGGTCAACACGCCGGCCAGCTCCGCGTCGAAGGTCTCGAGCGCTCTCGCGTAGCCTGCCGCGTCATTGCGATGGCCGTACTTCGAATCGAAGTCGACGAGATTCGTGAAGATCAGGCTCGCGTCCGACTGGCGAATGAGATCGATGGTCTTGTTCATGCCGTCGGAGTTCGATTCGCTTCGGATCTCGGTGTCGATGCCCACGCGATCGAAGATGTCGGCAATCTTGCCGATGCCGACGACCTTGCGCCCGTTCTTGTGCGCCCGCTCGACGACGGTCTCCCCGGTCGGCCTGACCGAGAAATCCTTGCGGTTCGCGGTGCGCTTGAACTGCCCCTTCTTCGCTCCCATGAACGGCCGAGCGATGATGCGGCCGATGTTGTGCTCGCCGCGCATCAGCTCACGCGCGATCGCGCAGATCCGCCACAGCTCCTGAACCGGAATCACGTCCTCGTGCGCGGCAACCTGAAATACGGAGTCGGCCGACGTGTAGACGATCGGTTCCCCCGTCCGCATATGTTCCTCGCCGAGCTCGTCGAGGATCACGGTTCCGGAAGCCGCTTTGTTGCCGAGCGTCTTGCGGCCGATCCGGCGCTCGTACTCCGCGATGAGGTCCTTTGGAAATCCGTCGGGATAGGTGCGGAATGGATCCTTCACGATGAGGCCCATCATTTCCCAATGCCCTGTCGTGGTGTCTTTCCCCGCGCTCACCTCGGCCATGCGGCCGAAGGCACTCTGCGGTTCCTCGCTGGTCGCGGGATGAGGCAATGTGTGCAAGAGACCGAGTCGGGTCAGGTTCGGCAGCTTCGGATGATGGGTTTCCAGGACGTGCCCCAGAGTGTTGGAGCCTTCATCGCCGAATTCGGCGGCGTCGGGAAGCTCGCCGACTCCGAGGGAGTCGCAGACGATCACGATGGCGCGCATGGAGTTGAAGGATGAAGGAGTGCCATCAGCGAATCAAGTCTGTCATCATCGCTGACGATGGGGATGAGCAGCTTCGCGATGATCGTGATGCGGCTGGTGCCGCTGCTGCTGCTCCTTTCGGCGTTCCTCATCGCGGCGCGCGTGATCGCGGATCGCGTCGGGCCGCGCGCCTCGAAACCAACGTTCTTCACGATCATTACGATCGGCGTCGCGATCGTGGTTGCGGCCGCCTTGCAGACCGGCGCAGCGGTTCTGGCACACGAAGCGTTCCTTAGGCAGCGCTGGGAGCGCGTCGATTCCTCGTACCGTGCATACGTCGCGATGCACGGTTCGGTGTCGCGGACGATGGCATACGAATGGGCGGTCGCCCTGATGCACGGCGCGCAGTGGCCGCGCGCGATCGAGATGCTCACGCGCACCGGGACCCAGTCGCCGCGCGGTATTCTGCTCAATTCCGACGTCACGCTTCTGATCGGCGAGTGTCTGTATTACTCCGGCGATCTGCGGCGTGCCGAGGCCGCGGTGGGTGTGGCGCGGAGAGCGCGACGCCCGGAGGCGCGCGACTACTTTCTCGCGCGCATCGCGGAGCGAAAAGGCCGGACGTCCGATGCCGCTGCTCTTTACGCGTCGTCCGTCGCACACAACTCGCAGTTCTATCCCGCGATCTACCATCGTGCGCGCCTGCTCGTCGCGGCGGGCGCGGCGCCGCAAGCGGTTGCGGCTCTCGACGCCGTCCGGCAATTCGATCCGAGCATCACCGCGGACGCGGCGTGGCGCAACGCGCGCGACGCGGCATCGCGCGGTGTGACGCCGCAGAACGTGGAGTTCTATGTCCTCGAGGCGTAGCGGTCTGCGCGTCGAGGATGTGCTCACGTTCGCAGTCGCAGCGGCGTTGCTGTTGTTCGCGCGGAGCCGCGCGGCCGTGCTGCATGGGTCCTTCGAAACGCCGGGCCTGTGGGAGCTGAGTTTCATTCTTCTGCCGGTGTCGATCCTGGTGTTCGCGATGTCGTTCTCGTTCGCATTCGGCCGCACCGCGACGCCGCTCGGTCCGACGCTGGGCCGCATCGTCGGCGTGTTCCGCGACTGGTTGCCGTTCGCGCTATTTCTTCTCTTCTATCAATCCTTCCGCTCCCGAATCTGGTTCGCAATCCTCGGCCCCGACCGCGACGTCGATCTGATGCGCATCGATCGAAGAATGCTTGGAGAGACGCCGGCGGTGTGGATGCAGAGCTGGATCACGCCGGCGCTGACGAGCGTGATGACCGCCGCGTATTTTCTGCACCTGATTCTGCCGCCGGTTCTCGCGGCGTCGCTCTATCGAAAGGATTTGCTGCTGTTCCGGCGGTTCCTGCTGGCGGTGTTTCTCAGCGGCGTCATCGGCAACCTCGGCTACGTGATGGTGCCGGCGGTCGGGCCGGACGCTGCGTTTCCCGTGCTATTTCACACGCCGTTAGGCGGAAATCTCGAGCAGTCGGTTCTGAGCGTGATCGATGTTGCTCGCGCGCCGCGCGATGTTTTCCCCAGCCTCCATGTCGCGGTCTCGGCCATCGTGTTGTGGTACGCCGCGCGGAATTCGCGCAAGTGGTTCTGTTGGCTGCTGCCGTTCGTGCTCGCGAACTGGGTGTCGACGATGTATCTCCGTTACCACTACTTCATCGACGTCATCGCGGGATGGGCGTGCGCTGCAGCGGCGATCGGACTCGGAGCGCTCCTGTTGCGCATCGAGACGCACTTCACGAAAGAGTAACGCGGCGGCTCGCCTGCGCCTTCGATTTGCGGCCGGGCCGGCGGCGTTACTTCAGATGTTCATGAATCAGTGGACGGGGCGCGGGTGCGGCGTCGCCGAACTGCACGAATGACAGGAAGCGCTTGCGAAGATCGTCCGCGTCGCGCTTGCCTTCGCCGAGCTGGATGCGCGCGATCGTCTCGCCTGCGCGCACGGCGTCGCCTGTCTTGCGATCGAACATGACACCCGCGGCGTAATCGATCACGTCGTCTGCCTTCTTGCGTCCGGCGCCGAGGTCGACGGTGAACATGCCGGCCTGATAGGTGTCCATGAAGGTGATGTATCCGCTCTGCGGCGCCTTCACTTCGATCGTCTGCTTCGGCTGAGGCAGGTGAGTCGGATCGCCACCCTGTGCCGCAATCCATTTGTGCGCCTGCTCCAGGGCGCGGCCGGAACGCAGCGCGTCCTCGAGCGCTTTCTTCGCCGAGCTTTCGTCGTAACGTCCGGACATCACGAGCAGACGTTCACCCTGCACGCGCGTGACTTCCTCGAGATCGGCCGGTCCCTTGCCTTGGAGCGTGTCGAGTGTCTCGACGATCTCGTTCGCGTTGCCCGCGGCGACGCCGAGGGGACGGTCCATGTCGGTGATGAGGGCTTCCACCCTGGTGCCCGAGCCTTCCGCCGCGGCGATGAGGCTCTGCGCCAGCGCCTTCGAGTCCTGAAACTGCCGCATGAACGCGCCGCTGCCCGTTTTCACATCGAGGATCAGCGCGGAGGCTCCCATCGCGAGTTTCTTCGACATGATCGAAGCGGTGATGAGAGGCAGCGATTCGACGGTGCCGGTGACGTCGCGCAGCGCGTAAATTTTCTTGTCGGCGGGCGCGATGCCCTCGGTCGAGGTCGTGATCACGCAGCCCGCGTCCTCGATGCATTGCTCGAATTCCTTGCGAGAGAGCCGCGCGTTGAAGTGCGGAATGGCTTCCAGCTTGTCGAGGGTGCCGCCGGTGTGTCCCAGTCCGCGGCCGGAGAGCATGCCGATCTTGATGCCGCAGGCGGCGACCCACGGCGAGAGAACCAGCGAGACTTTATCGCCCACGCCGCCCGTGGAGTGCTTGTCGGCGATGAAGTCGTACTGATCGCGCATGTGCCACTGCTCGCCCGAGCGCAGCATCGACTGGGTGAGAGTCGCCATCTCCTGGGCGGTCATGCCGTTGATGGCGATCGCCATCAACAGAGCGGACATCTGATAGTCGGGGATCTCGGTGCGGGTGTAGCGTTCGATGAACGTCTCGATCTCGCGCGGCTCCAGCGGCGCGCCGCGACGTTTGCGGTTGAGGATCTCGTAAACGCTGAACTCGGCCATGCGGCGCATTCTATGGCTCCTGCGCTACCATCGAGTTCTCAGTCATGCGTGCTCTTGCCACTGCCGTGTTTGTTTCAGCCTTTGTGCTGCCGGTGGTGGCGCAGCAGCCGCTCGTCGAAACGATCGAAGTGCGCGTGGCGAATATCGACGTGGTCGTTCGCGATCGCGCGGGGAATCCCGTCCCTGGCCTCACGAAATCCGACTTCGAGCTGTTCGACGACAAGCTGCCGCAAACAATCACCAACTTCTACGAGGTGCGTCGCGGTGAAGAGACCGGGGACGTCGCCGCGGGCGAGCCGGAAGTCCCGCTCGAGGTGCGGCAGCGTCGCGTGGTGGTGTTCATCGACTCCGGCTCGCTGACGCCGGCGCGGAAGAAGTCGGCGCTCGATTCGGTGAGGCGGTTCGTCGACAACATACGGCCCGAAGATCGCGTCATGCTCGTCTCCTGGCGTATGGGGGTCCATCTGGTGACGCCGTTTACTCGTGACAAGGAAGCGCTCAACCGCGGCCTGGAGACAATCTCGCGCCTCGGCCCGGCCGGCGAGGCGAGCCCTGCATCGGTCTCCCTGGTCCGCCACAGAATCCAACAGATCGTCGACATGGCGGAGAGCGAGCAGGGACAACAGCGACCGATGATTTCATGGGACGCGGCGTACGCCGAGGCGCGGAGCATGGTCGAGCGCTACGCACACGAGTTGGAGGCGCAGGAGCATTCGCTACTCGACGCGATCGCCGAGGTCGCCACGACCATGGCCGGTCTCGACGGCAAGAAGGTACTGGTGTTCGTCGGCGAGAACGTTCCGGAGCATCCGGGCGCCGATCTGAATCGCTACGTCAACGATGTCATCGGGCCGCACCTCGACCGCAACAACATCCACGAAGTCGATACGCTATTGGGTGTCGTCGGAACTTCCGTGCCGAATGCGATCGATCAACTCGGGCGTCAAGTCAGCGCGCAAGGCGTGGCGATCTACGCAATCGGCGCGGCGACGAC
The DNA here is from genome assembly GCA_038230775.1 of Thermoanaerobaculia bacterium. GTDB lineage: Bacteria > Acidobacteriota > Thermoanaerobaculia > Gp7-AA8 > Gp7-AA8 > JBBRMQ01. Next base: position 3,001 of record JBBRMQ010000060.1, on the reverse strand, counting down.
CGAAGGGGACGGCTCCGCCGAAAACGACTCTCTGACCGACACAGGATATGCCTTCACACGCGATGCGAATACGTCGTCGACGCTCGACTCGATGGCGAGGGCGACCGGCGGCGTCGCCATCACGCGCACGTCCAACTTCGATCTGGCGTTCGACACCATCCGCCGCGACCTCAGCTCCTACTACTCCCTCGGCTACCGGCCGGTGGGCGAGGGCCAGCGGCAACACCGGATCTCGGTTCGCACGAAGAACCGCGAGTACGTGGTGCGTGCGCGCCAGACGTTCGTGACGAAGTCGACGGACGATCAGATGGAAGATCGGACGATCGCGAACCTCTACGTCGATCCGGCGCGCAGCGACTGGCCGATCACCATCCGCACCGGATCGCCGAAGGCCGACGGCGGGAAGTTTCTGGTGCCCGTGCAGGTCATCATGCCAGCGACGATCACGTTCATCCCGCAGAATGAAGATCTCGTCGGCGCTTTCACGGTCTATATCGTCTTAGGCAAAGCGGACGGCGCGACATCGTCCGTGCTGCGACGGCCCGAGAACCTGAAGATTCCAAAGACGGCGGAGGCGATGGTGCGCGCGAAGCCGATGACGTTCACGACCGCACTGCGCGTGAATCCCGGCGAGAGCACGCTGTCGATCGCGATCATCGATCAGCTGAGCGGCGCGATGGGCTTCGCACGGACGACGATTGTCGCGCGGCGATGAAAGCGGTCGTGCTTCTCTCGGGCGGACTCGATTCCGCGACCGTCCTCGCCATCGCGCGGAACGAGGCGCGCGAGTGCATCGCGTTGTCGTTCGCCTACGGACAGCGCCACGAGATCGAGCTCGAAGCCGCACGGCGCGTCGCTGCGGCCAACGGAGTCCGCGAGCATGTGATCTACCCGCTCGATCTTCGCCAGTTCGGCGCAAGCGCGCTGACCGACGACATCGACGTGCCGAAGGATGAAGTCGAAAAGCCCGGCATTCCGGTCACGTACGTTCCCGCCCGCAACACCATCTTTCTGGCCATCGCCCTCGGCCTCGCTGAAGCGCTTGACGCGGGCGAGATCTGGTTAGGCGTAAACGCCGTCGACTTCAGCGGCTATCCCGATTGCCGTCCGGAATTCATTGCCTCGTTTCAGCAGGTGATCAATCGCGGGACGCGTAGCGGTGTCGAGCGCGGCGAGCCGCGTTTGGTCGCGCCGCTCATGTCGATGACGAAGGGCGACATCATCTGCCGCGGCGTTGCGTTAGGCGTGAACTACGCGATCACGCATTCGTGTTACGACCCGGACGCACAGGGACGCGCGTGCGGGCACTGCGACTCCTGCCTCCTGCGCAAGCGCGGGTTCGAAGAGGCGGGTGTGGAAGATCCGACCGTGTATCGATGAGAGTCACTGAGATTTTCCACTCCATCCAGGGCGAGTCGACCCACGCGGGCCGACCGTGCGTGTTCGTGCGGCTCACCGGCTGCAACCTGCGCTGCCGATGGTGCGACTCCGAATACACATTCACGGGCGGCGACCGGATGTCGATCGACGAAATCGTGATGCGCGTGAGAGGCTACGGCTGCGACCTGGTCGAGGTCACCGGCGGCGAGCCGCTTGCGCAGGCCGAGTCATTCGATCTGATTCGCAGGCTCTGCGATGAAGGTCTCGAAGTCCTCATCGAGACCTCGGGATCCATCGACATTGCTCCGGTCGATCGCCGCGCGACGATCATTCTCGACGTGAAGTGCCCAGGCAGCGGCGAAGTGGAGAAGAACCGCTGGGAAAATCTCGCGCATCTGAAACCGTCCGATGAGATCAAGTTCGTCATTGCCGATCGGGCGGACTACGATTGGGCCCGACGCGTGATCGAAGAACGGAAGCTGCTTCGCTGGACGCTGCTCTTCTCGCCGGTGTGGGGCGAGATGGACATGAAGTCGCTCGCGGAATGGATGCTGGCCGATCGCGTCCCGGCACGCTTTCAGACACAGTTGCATAAACACATCTGGGGCGCGGATGTGAAAGGAGTCTGATGTCGAAGCCGGTCCTCGATCACATCGGCATCGCAGTGCGCTCCGCCGAGGCGGCGAACATTTACAAGGCGCTGGGCCTGACGATCGATCACGTCGAGAACGTAGACACGCAGGGTGTGAAGACCGTGTTTCTGTCGGTTGGCGATGCCAACCTCGAGCTGCTCGAGCCGCTCTCCGCCGACTCGCCGGTGGCGAAGTTCATCGAGAAGCGGGGTGAAGGCATTCATCACATCTGCTTCCGCGTCAGCAACATCGAAGAGCATCTCGAGCGATTGAAACAACAGGGTTACCGGCTCATCAACGAGGCACCGGTGCCGGGCGCGCACGGATGCCGCGTCGCGTTTCTGCATCCGGCGGCCGGAAACGGCGTGCTCATTGAATTGAGTGAAAAGGAATGAATTGCATTTCAGTTTATGCCGAGCGCAGCGAGGCATCTTTGGAGCGGCTGCGATGGATACGGCCGCTTGTCGCGGCTGCACCCAAGATCCCTCGCTGCGCTCGGGATAAACTCTAATGCGTGCTCATTGAATTGAGTGAAAAGGAATGATCGAAGGCTTCGAGAAGTCGTCGCTCGTCGTGCTGAATCTCGTGAACCCGCGCGAGAAGTTCTTCGGCATTCTGAGCGCGCTGTCGCCGGCTGGAGTCACGATCCGCGGGATCAATCTCGACGCGTTCGATGACTGGGTCCGCGAGCTCGCCAGGGACGGTGAATCGAGCCTGGAGCTCATCACCATGTTCGTTCCGTTGTTTCGCCTCGAGCGGATCTTTCTCGATGAGTCTTCCGGCGACATCAAATCGTTCTCGCAGCGGTTTGAAGACGTCGTCGGCACCCGGATTCAGAAATACCTCGGCGTCTGATAGATTCCGGCACCCATGGAGGTTTCCCCTATGAAAGTCGTTTCACGCGCGCTCGTTGCGGCGCTCGTGTGTCTCGCAGCAGTCTCCGGTTGCAAGAAGGACGAGACGGAGTCGTCCGCCGAACAGCCGGGGTT
>JBBRMQ010000059.1:0-19181 GCA_038230775.1 Thermoanaerobaculia bacterium | reverse complement strand
GTCGATAGACGCGAACGATCTCGCGCCACGGCGCGACATTCTCGCGCACGGCGATCCGGCGGAAGACCACTCCATACCGGCGCAAGAGAGCTCGGGCATGAACGTCGGCGGCATCGATCTCACCCGATGGAAGAAGGGCCCAGCGGCCAGGCGAGCGGCGTCCGTAGAAGCCGTCGGAGGTGATCAGTCCCGCGTCGACGAGCTCTTCGAGTGCCTCCCGATCATCGAAGAACGACGCGCCTTTCGTCCGCAGCGTATCGAGCACTGCCTGCGCGCGATCGCTCAGCGCTGCCAGTTGTGCGCCGATCCACGCCAGCGCGTTTTCACGCGGGTAGATTGCGATCGCGGCTCCGGCCTTCGACCAGCCGAACTCGCCCGTGAGGCAGATTCCATCCAGCTGCAACGCTTGGTAGCGATCGACGCGTGCGGGCAGGATCGTTTTTTCGAAGCAGGTCGAAGCGATCGGGCACCCTTCCAACTGATGCGCGATCGCCCGCACTCCGTCGATGCCGGTGAGCTTCGACGTGACGTGCTGCCAGGAGAACAGAAACCGCGTGAAGTCGGCGACGCTGACCGGCTCGATCTCCGCGCGCAGACGATTCAAGGTGTAACGATGAATGCGGGCCAGCAAGGCGCGGTCGCACCATTCTTCGGCGCCGGGGCTCTCGAACGAGCCGCGCAGGATCGCGCCATCCGATTCGAGCTTGAGCAGCGCGAGATCGGCTTCGGAAGTCTCGACCGACAGCGATTCCGCGAGTGCGCGCGCGGTGGTCGGACCGACCATCGTCATGCGTCCGCGAATCAGCTCGGCCAGCGCTTCCTCGCGCGTCCATGCACGCAGGCGCGACGCGGGTGCGACGAGCGAGGTGTCCACGAGACGAAGGGCGAGAAGCTCCGGCAGCCGCTCCGCGGTGATCCACACCTCGCCGGCGCGCCCGGCCCGCCGTGAAGCGACGAGCGGCTCCATCAGCGCACGATCGAATTCACCCTCGAGCAGGAATCCGGTCGTCAGCATCGCATCGTGCAGTTCGTCCGCATCGCGAGGATCGGGGCGGGCCTCCTCGCGGACCCGCTCGATCGCCGCGGCGTCGAGGCGGCCGAACGAATTCTCGCCGGCGCGGCGCGTATAGACGGCCTGCGTTCGTCGTTCTTCCAGTGGCGCGTCGTCGAGAAATGCGTACGGCCTGGCGTTGATCAGTTCGTAGCAGAGCGGCGACGGCTCCGGAGTGTCGCGTGCGACGCAGGTGATCTCGCCGGAGTGAATGCGCTGCAGGACGCGCGTGAGGCCGTCGAAGTCCATCGCTTCTTCCAGGCAATCGCGCACCGCCTGATTGACGAGCGGATGATCGGGCAGCTCGCGATCGCCGGACAGATTCTCGGGGCAGGCAGCAGCATCCGGGAACACTGCGGCCATCAGGTCGTCCGCCATCGCCCGCTGCAGCTGCGGCGCGATCTTGCGGCCGTTGCGATTGCGCGGGATTGCCAGCGAGATCGTCGTGTTCCAGCGCCATCGCGTCGCGAAGACAGGCGCCACGAGGAACGCCTGCACCAGGATGTCCTTGACCGTGTTCGGATGCAGATAGCGGAACACGTCGGCGAGCGGAAACGAATGCTGCGGGCCCAACGACAATAGGACTCCATCCTCGGTCGCCGCCGCCTGCAGTTCGAAGTTGAACTGCCGGCAGAACCGCTTGCGCAGCGCGAGGCCCCACGCCTTGTTGATGCGGCTGCCGAACGGCGCGTGCAGGATGAGCTGCATGCCGCCCGACTCGTCGAAGAAGCGCTCGAGGACGATCGTGTCCTGCGTCGGCATGACGCCGAGGACCTGATGGGACTCGGTGAGATAGGCGACGATCTCGCGAGCAGCATGATCGGGAATCCCGCATTCGTCGATAACCTGTGTGAGGACCGGCTTCAGCCGGTCATGGCCGGCCGAAGCCGGCCCACACACCGAGTCACGCAAATCGCTCACCGCCTTCGACAACTCATCGCTGCGCGATGGCGCCTCGCCGAGCCAGAACGGAATCGTCGGCGGCGCGCCTTTGGCGTCGGCGACACGGACCGTTCCGCTGCCAACCTGCAGCACCTGCCACGATGCGTTGCCGAGCTGGAAGATGTCGCCGACATTGCTTTCGATCGCGAAGTCTTCGTTGAGCGTGCCGATGAACGTCTCGTCCGGCTCCATCACCACGCGATAGTCGGCGACTTCCGGAATCGCTCCGCCGGATGCGATGGCGAGCATGCGCGAGCCGCGGCGGCCTTTCACGATGCCGTTCACTTCGTCGCGATGAATGAGTGCCGCGCGCCGGCCGCGCCGCGTGGCGAAGCCCTCCGCCACCATCTTCACGACCTCGTCGAAGCTGGCGCGTGTCAGCTCGCGATACGGCCACGCGCGCCGCACCAGCGCGAAGAGATCGTCTTCGGCGTAGTCGTCGCACGCCGTCTCCGCAACGATCTGCTGTGCGAGGACGTCGAGTGGCGCGTCGTGCACGACGATGTGATCGAGCTCCCCTCGCTTCACTGCGCGGAGAAGTGCCGCGCACTCCACGAGGTCGTCCCGAGAGACGGGGAAGATCCGTCCTTTCGGCGTGCCGGCAATAGAGTGTCCCGATCGGCCGACACGCTGCAGAAAGGTTGCGATGCGGTGCGGCGATCCGATCTGGCAGACGAGATCGACGTGGCCGATGTCGATGCCGAGCTCCAGTGAAGCGGTGGCAACCAGTGCCTTCAACTCGCCGTTCTTGAGGCGCTGCTCGGCGTCGAGGCGATTCTCTTTCGACAGGCTGCCGTGGTGCGCCGTCACCGCTCGTTCGCCGAGGCGGTCGGAGAGGTGGCGGGCGACGCGTTCGGCCATCTTGCGCGTGTTCACGAACACGAGCGTCGTGCGGTGCGCGTTGATCAGCTCCGTCAACCGGTCGTAGTACTCCGTCCACACCTCGGTTGACATCACGGCTTCCAGCGGCGAGCGCGGCGTCTCGATGTTGAGGTCCATCTCGCGGCGGTGGCCGTGATCGACGATGACCGGCTGAAGCCGGTCCGCACACCCGATCAGATAGCGCGCGACTTCCTCGATCGGCTTCTGTGTCGCCGACAGGCCTACGCGGTGTAGAGGTCGCGAAGCAATCTGCTGGAGCCGTTCGAGCGACAGCGCGAGGTGCGCGCCGCGACGGGTTCCGATGACCGCATGGATCTCGTCGACGATCACGGTGCGAACGGTCCGCAGCATTTCGCGGCTGCGCTCTGCAGTCAGCAGCAGATACAGCGACTCCGGGGTCGTGACCAGGATGTGTGGCGGCGTCTTCAACATCGCCGCGCGATCTTTCTGGGTGGTGTCGCCGGTGCGGACGGCAGCCGTGATCCGCGGCGCTTCGAGATTCGCCTCCTCGGCGAGACGGCGGATGGCCTTGCGCGGCTCGGCGAGATTCTTGTGGATATCTGCGCTCAGCGCCTTCAGTGGCGAGACATAGAGCACACGCACTTCATCTGGAAGCGGCGCACGCAGACCCTCTTCGAACAGGTCGTTGAGCGCCGAGAGGAAAGCAGCGAGCGTCTTACCGGAGCCCGTCGGTGCGGCGATCAGTGTGTGACGCCCATCGCGGATCGAAGCCCATCCTTCAGCCTGTGCCGCGGTGGGCTGGCCGAGGTTTTCTGAGAACCACCTGCGGATGAGGGGATGGAATTGTTCGAGAGACATATTCACGTGCGCCGCTGACGCGGCGCGTTAACGGTTGACGGTTGACAGTTGACGGTCGGCCGAACCGGTAGTTTACCGTCAACCGTCCATTGTCAACCGTCAACGCGGCGAAGCCGCAACAGTGGCGAAGACTTCGCATGTCCACGCGCGCGGACTGGAAGAGGCGATGGTCGGAATGAGCGTTGGACAGAAGAAGTCGCGACGATTGCGGCCGAGAACGCTTATGGGGACCGGGAAGACGACCTCGTCTTTGAGGTTTTGCGCTCGTCCCTCCAGCCGGGCGACGAGGTGGTGGTAGGGGACTCTGTCCGAGTCCAGCTGCCGGACGGACAGAGCGCCGCAATGCACATCACGGCCGCCGATGAGGAGTCCATTACACTCGACGCAAACCACCCGCTGGCCGGCAAAACCCTCATCTTCGACGTCGAGTTGCTTTCGATACGATGAGTTTGCCGGCCCATCGGCCCGAACCTTGCGATAATGTGTCTCAGCCCAAGGGGCAGAAAGTGATGATTGGATGTCTTCGAAAGTCTTTGTAGGGAACTTGGATTTCAATACGACGAAGGAAGAAGTGCAGGCGTTGTTCGGCCAGATCGGCGAGCTGCGCGATGTGTTTCTCCCCGTCGATCGAGAGAGCGGACGCAAGCGCGGCTTCGCGTTCGTTGAATTCACCTCGGATGATGACGCAGCGAAAGCCATCGAGAAGTTCAATGGCTATGAGCTCGGCGGCCGTGCGCTCCGTGTGAACGCTGCCGAAGACCGGCCCCGCACCAGCGGTGGCGGCGGCCAGCGCCCGTCGTTTGGCGGCGGTGGCGGCGGCTACGCTGGCGGCGGTGGCGGCGGTTATCCCGGTGGCGGCGGTGGTGGCGGTGGCTACGGCGGCGGCTACGAAGGCGGCGGCGGTGGCTACGGTGGTGGCGGTGGCGCTCCCGGCGGTGGCAAGTCGAAGGGCAGCCGACGCAACATCCGCGGCAAGAAACGAAGCCTGTAAGCTTCTGTGTGAGGACCGGCTTCAGCCGGTCGGCCGGCTAAAAGCCGGTCCTCGCACAGAACCGCCGTTCCACTACGGGAACAGCGGCGGCGAAACGCGGCGCTTCGTCGCCTGCTCGAACGCGAACGCGAGCTTGATCAAGGTTGGCTCGCTGCACGCCATCCCGGTAAATCCCACGCCCAACGGCGAGGCGACTGCGTTGAACTTCTCCGGAAACGCGGGCGTTGGCGCGTTCGGAGCCGTACCGAACGGCACCAGCACCGTCGGATAGCCGGGCCGCGACGCCACGCCTGCACTGCCCGATCCGGGGAAAAGCAACGCATCGAGGTTGTTCGCCTTCATCACTTCATCGATCCCGTGCGTTGCGCTGAGAAAGACGTCCTTCGTGCGATCGGATTCGTAACGCGAGCGGAAGATCTCCGTATCCATCGCATCGGAGATGTCGAGCAGTGATTGTCCGTATTTGATCGCGCCCGATTTCTCGTGCTTGCGATTCCAGTCCCGCAGTTCGGCCAGCGTTTTCACCGGTGCCGAGGGGCCGAGGGATTTGAGCCAGGCGTTGAAGTCGCGTTCCATTCCGTAGGCGAGGTCGATCGAGCACTTGCGACCCTTCACCTCGTCGAAGTCGGTGCAGACTCCCCAGTTGAGGAGATTGTTGTTCGCGTCCTTGTCGACGATGCTCGGGATGTCGGCGGGATCGACGATCACCGCCCCCTGCTCCTTGAGAATCGTGATCGCCTCGGTCATCACTTTTTTCTGATCGTCGTTGATGCCGCCGCGGTCGCGATCGGAGCCCGGCGCCTTGACCTTGTCGTAGTAGTTCGCGCGAGGGATGCCGATGCGCGCGCCTTTGAGGCCGTCGCGGACGAGGAACTTCGTGTAGTCGGCGTTGCGCGAACATTTCGTCGTGGCAGGATCGTTCGCATCGGGCGCGCTTCCTTCGAGCACGCCGAACATAATGGCCGCATCGGTGACGCTCTTCGCCATCGGGCCGGGCGTGTCCTGGTCGGCGGTGATGGGGATGACGCCGTAGCGGCTGATGCGTCCGACGGTCGGCTTGATGCCGACGAGCATGTTCTGGTTCGACGGGCTGAGGATGGAGCCCGAGGTTTCGGTGCCGACGTTGCCGGCCCAGAAGTTTGCGTTGGTGCCGATGCCGGAGCTCGAGCCGCCGGTGAAGAGCGCAGGGCGGCCGTCGAACGTGGCGTCGCGCGGGTCGCGTCGCGGATCGAACGGGTTGTATCCGTAGCCGTGCAGCGCGTTGTAGTTCGACGGCATCGGCGGATTGCCGGCCACCCAGTTTGCCAGCTCGGTCATTCCTGTCTTGGCGATGATGATCGCGCCCGCGTCGCGCAGGTTCTTCGTCACCGTCGCCTCGTACGGCGGGACGTAGTCGGCGAACACGAGCGCGCCGCCGGTGGTCGGCATGTTCGTCGTCATGATGTTGTCTTTGATCGCGATCGGAATGCCGTGCAGCGGTCCGCGGATCTTGCCGGCCTTGCGCTCGGCGTCGAGCTGCTCCGCTTCCTTCAACGCGTTCGGGTTCACGTAGATGGCGGCGTTGAGCCGGTCTTCGTACATGCCGATGCGCGCCAGGTACTGCATCACCAGATCGCGCGAGGTGAGGCGGCCGCTGCGCATCGCTTCCTGCATCTGCGGGATCGTCGCTTCCACGACGTTGAACCGGTTATCGGCGGCGAAAAGGGGAGTCGCGGCGAGGAGAAGAATCGCGAGCTTTCTCATGAATCCGGCATTCTAGCGGGAAGCCCGTCGTACGCGAGCAGCATCGCCAGCTCGCCTTCGCCGACCGACTTGCGATCGAGACGGATGTGGATGATGCCTTCGTCGTCGATCGTCAGGATCCCGGCTCCGAACGCACGGTGATGCGTGGCGCAGAGCGCGACGCCGCCCGGTGCCGCATCGAGCAACGCCCGCACGTGCAATCCGCAGACGGCGCAACGGTCGCGGTAGGCCTGCAGCACACGGTTGCGAAAGCGCGCGGCATCGAGCCGCTGCTCCACTGCGCTGACGATGTAGCTCTGCGACATCTCACGCGAGGTCGACCGGAACAGGCCTAACTGCCTCGTCGCGCGCGCGGCGATCTCGCTCGGCTGCTGCTCGGAAAGATCGACGAGAAACTGCCGCGCGTCGTCGTCCCACCCGACGACGTACACCGGCGCGAAAATCACGTACTCGGGCGTGGGCCGGCGGGTCACTTGCAGAAAATAGATGAGCGGCAGCTCGGCATCGGCGCATCGCTTGAGCGACTCGTTCTCGAAGTCGCGCGTCACGTAGTCGTATCGCACGCAGCTTCCTTCGAGGATGTCATGCGTGTGCTTCGACGTGATGGTGGTGGTGAGCGAGAGCGGCTCGGTCATCTCCGCGGGCTTGAAGATTCCGGACTGACCCTTGAGATGAATCGTGAAGCCGCGTAACTCGCCTGCAGGGACGGCGATCCAGCGGTCGCGCAGGCCGCGGACGAAGTGAATGGCGTCGAGACGGACCTTCGTCTCGTCGTGCACGCGGTCATCCTACTGCGCCTTCGGCGCAAGTGTGGGGCCACTCCTCCGAGTGGCCTGGCCAGCCGGAGGGCTGGCCCCACACTTCGCGCAATAATGAAGTTCTTGTCCACGAGACGCTGGCTCTTTGCCGCTGCGTGCGCCGCGATGTTCGTCTTCGGCGTCATCCTCGCCATGCCGGGCGCGCTCTTTGGCATCGCCGAGTTTCGCTCCCGCCTCGGCGTCGACCTCGCGCAGCAAGGCGACGTTTTTCTGGCGCTGTACGCAGGCGTGCTGCTCTCGACCTTGATCGCCGGCCCGGCGATCGACTCCTTTGGCAACAAGCCGGTCCTCTCAATCTGCGCCGTCATCTCCGCAATCTCGCTCGGCGCGTTGGCCTTCGCACGCGGCTTCCCCGCCGGAATGGCCGTTGCCTTCTTCCTCGGCTGTGGAGGCGGTCCGCTGAACACGTCCGCCAATGCGCTGGTCGCGGAGCTCTACGATCGCGAGCGCGCAGCGATGCTGAATATCGTCGGGATGTTCTTCGGTGCCGGGGCGCTCACGGCCGCGCTCCTCGCCACACGCGTCGCGCCGTCGACGTCGCTTCTGGCGGCCGGCGCCGTCGTCGCGATCTGCGCGATCGGAACCATGACGCTGAGCTTCCCGCCGCCGCGTGTCATCACCGGCTTCTCGTTGACGTCGTCGCTGCGGGCGGCGCGTTTGCCCGGCGCGATCATCTTCTCGCTCATCTGCTTCTGTGAATCGGGTGAAGAAGCGGCGATCGGCGGATTCATCTCGACCTATGCCGGGCCGTGGGCGCTGGTCGGCTACCTCCTGCCGTTCACGATCAGCCGATTCATCGCTTCGCGGGTCGCGAATGTCGTTCGACCGGTGACGCTGGTGATCGGATGCGCGCTGATGTCTGCGGCCGGATGTGCACTGATCGTCGTCGGCCGCCCGACCGCGTTCGCGGGCGCGATGCTCGCCGGCGTGGCAGTTGCTCCGGTCTATCCTGCCGTCCTCGCGCTGGCGGCCGATCGGCATCAGGCCGTCGCCGGAACGCTCTTCGGGTTGATGTTCGCGGTGGGCTTGAGCGGCGCCGTCGTGTTCCCGTTCGCGGTCGGCCACATCGCCCAACACGCAGGCGTGGCGAAAGGGATGCTGCTTCCGCTGGCCGGAGCTCTCACGATCGCCGCGCTGATTTACAGCGGCAACCGCACTTCGAAGACCGCGCCGCCGCCCTCCTGATTCGCTGCCGACGCGGAGCCGCCGTAGCCCTCGACGATCGCCTTCACGATGGAGAGCCCGAGGCCGGTGTGGCGCTGGCGCTTCTGTTCGTCGGGTCGGTAGGTGAAGAAGCGATCGAAGATGCGCGCGAGATTCTCGTCCGGAATGCCCGGCCCCTCGTCGCGGATGCGGACCACCGCGTGCTTTTCTTCGCTCGCCGTCGCGACCACGATCCGCTTTCCGTTCGGCGTGAAGCTCACCGCGTTGTCGAGCAGATTCTCGAAGACCTGCAGCAGACGATCTTCGGAGGCCTGCACGACCACTGATGCCGGGCTGATGTCCAGATCGAAGTGAACCCGATCGTGTTCGCGGAGCCGGAACCCTTCCACGATGCGCTGCAGAAGCGCGTTGAGATCGATCGCGGTGCGCTCTTCCTTCTGAATCTCCGCGTCGAGCATCGTGATCTCGCGCACCTGCGAGAGCAGCGTCTCCATGCGCGCGATCTCCGACTCCGCGATGCGCAGGAATCGCGATCGCTCGGCCGGCGCGTCGACCTGCGCGAGCATCTCCGTCGCCATGCGGATCGACGCCAGCGGGTTCTTGAACTCGTGCGACACGTCCGACGCAAACGCCTCGGTCGACTGCTGATGCTGCTCGAGGAGGCTCGTCAGGCGCTCGAGCGCGCGCGTCAGGTCGCCGATCTCGTCGTGCTTCTTCGATCCCTTGAAGCGACCGCGCAACCGCCCGCGGCGATCCGCGATCTCGCCCGCTTCCTTGCGAAGTTGACGCAGCGGCTGAACGATCGTCGTGCTGACCATCAACGTGAGGATGCTGGCGACCAGGACCGAGGCGAGAAAGACCTCGAACATCGAGAGGCGAACGGCGTGGATGTCGGATCGGATCTGATCCGTCGTCTGCGATACGAGCACTGCCGCTCGCACTTCGCTGTGCCGATACACGGGCACCGCGGTGTAGAGCGTCACCGTGCGATCGGCCGATGTCGACACGCGCTTCTCGATTCCGGTGCGGCCTTGAAACGCGCTCTGCAACTCCGGCCCGCGCAGGATGGATGAGCGTTCGTATTCTTCGCTCGTCGTGAGCGGCCGGGTGGCCGGGCGGAACCACTGCATCGGTCTCTTGAGCAGCGCAGCGCCGATGCGGTAGAGCAGATTGTTCTGCACGCTTTCGTCGTCGGAGTCGGTGACCGCACCCGTGTCCGCGGTCACGCGACCGTCGGCGCTCACCACGCGGATGCGCTCATCGCCGAACCCCACAGCGCGCAGCACCATCGGATTTGCTCCGCTCTGAATCATCGTCACAATGAGGCGCGCCTGGCGCTGCATGCCTTCGAGCTGCGCCTTTTCCAGATGCTCTTCATAGGTGCCGAGGAGAAGAAGGCCGGCGATGGGGAGAAAGACGAGCAGCAGGTTGAAGAGCATGAGCCGAATCGAGATCCGTGAGATCAGGCGCGACAGCTGCAGCATCAGGGCGCCAGCCCCTCATCCGCGCTTCGCGCACCTTCTCCCCGCACGCGGGGAGAAGGGCAACGCAGAACGCTTGGTGCGAGAGGGGAATGGCTACGCAGTCTCGAAGGCCGGGGATCGCGAGGAGTGGAGTTAGTAGCCCCTCGCCCCGCGGAGCGGGGAGAGTGTGGCCGAAGGCCGGGTGAGGGGCCGCTCACTCACCCGCCTCGGGCTGATATCGATAGCCCATCCCGTACACCGTATCGATGCGGTCAAACTCAGGATCGACTGCCTCGAATTTCTTGCGAATGCGCTTGACGTGACTGTCGATCGTGCGTTCGCTGACGTAGTTGTCGTGCGGGTATCCATCGCGTGTCAATTGCGCGCGCGTCTTCACGTGCCCGGGATGCCGCACGAGGGCCTGCAACATCAGGAACTCGGTCACGGTCAGGTCGATGGGATTGCCTTTCCAGCGAACGATGAACCGTTGCGGGTCGAGTTGCAGTGAACCGACGAGCAGCACGGTCTCGTCGTCGCGAGTGGGCGTCGCGCGGCGCGCGCTGCGGCGCAGAAGGACGCGCACCCGCGCGATCAGCTCGCGCGTGGAGAACGGTTTGCCGAGGTAGTCGTCGGCGCCGAGCTCCAGTCCGAGGACGCGGTCGACTTCATCGTCGCGCGAGGTGAGGAAGATGATCGGCACCGTCTCGTTGAGGCCGCGAATCCTGCGGCAAAGCTCCAGCCCGTCCATGCGCGGCATGAGGATGTCGAGGATGACGACGTCCGGCACCTTCTCCGCGAACGCGCTCCAGGCCTCCGCGCCGTCGGGATAGAGCGCGACGTCGTAGCCTTCGCGCCGCAGCGCAAACGCCACGGTCTCGCGGATGTTCGCTTCGTCGTCGACGATGGCGACGGTCGTCACGGTGGCATTGTACGGACGATCACAATTCCGCCACATTCCTGCCGCCACCTTTCCGCGAGCGCGTCCTTTCCTGGTCAAGTTGCGGACGCCTACTGCTAGCGGAGGAAATGACCATGATTCGCCGGCTCGCAGCTCTGCTTCTGGTTCTGATCGCGTTCGTGTCCCGCGCCCAGACGATCGATGATGTGAAGAGCGGCACTCTCTTTCTCAAGTCCGCGCAGTCGTACGTGGCGGCGCCGACCGTAGAGTCCACCGTCAATCTTCGCGTTCGCGGAATGATCCTGCGCGGGGAAGTCACGCAGCGCTTCCACAATCCGGAATCGACGTGTGCCGAAGCCGTGTACGTCTTCCCACTTCCGGACGATGCAGCGGTGGACCGTCTGCGCATGATGGTCGGCGAGCGTGTGATCGAAGGCGAGATCCAGGAGAAGAAAAAGGCCGAAGCGACCTATCAGCAGGCGAAGAGCGATGGACGCAAAGCGACGCTGCTGACGCAGGAACGTCCGAATATCTTCACCGCTGCGATCTCCAACGTCGGCGCGGGCGAAGACGTCGTGGTCACGATCGAGTATCAGCAGACCGTCGAGTACAAGGACTCGTCGTTCGGCCTTCGTTTCCCGATGACGATTGGCCCGCGCTACATTCCTGCCAGTGTTTCCGACGGTGCTCGTATCACGCCGCCCATTAATTTACCCGGCGATGCGCGACAGAATCGTCTGAGTCTGACCGTCGATCTCGACGCCGGCTTTCCGCTGCGAACGATCGAGAGCACGTATCACAAGATCGACAAGTCGGTGATCTCCGGAAACCACTACACGATCGGATTGCGCGACGTTTCCGCGAACCGCGACTTCGAGCTGCGATGGCAGCCCGACCTCGGCTCGGAGCCGAAGTCCGTGCTCTTCGGCGAGAAGGGCTACGCGCTGCTGATGGTGATGCCGCCCGCGGTGTCGCGCGGTTCGCGGATGGCGAAGGACTCGATCTTCATCATCGACACATCCGGATCGATGAACGGTACCTCGATCACCGAAGCAAAAGCGGCGCTGCAGCTCGCGCTCGATCGCCTCGATGCGCAGGATCGCTTCAACGTCATCGAGTTCAACTCGGTAACGCACACGCTCTTCAATGATGTGCAGCCCGCGACCGCGCAGTCGATCGCGCAAGCGAAGGAATGGGTCGAGCGCCTACGGGCCGATGGCGGCACCGAGATCCTTCCGGCACTGGAAGCTGCGCTGCGCGATGAAACTCCGACCGAGAACGTCCGCCAGATCGTCTTCATGACGGACGGCCAGGCCGGCAATGAGAATGAGTGTTTCGCGCTCATTCGATCGAAGTTAGGCCGCAGCCGTCTGTTCACCGTCGGGATCGGCGCGGCGCCTAACTCGCATTTCATGCGCGAGGCCGCGCGCTTCGGCCGCGGAACGTTCACCTACATCGCCAACACGCGCGAGGTGCAGGAAAAGATGACCGCGCTGTTCGAGAAGCTCGAGAGTCCGGTGATGACGAACGTCGAGGTGCGCTTTGACGATCCGGCGGCGGAGATGTGGCCGCAGCGGGTTCCCGATCTGTATTCCGGCGAGCCGCTCGTCGTGGCGGTGAAGCTCTCGAAGATGGACGGACGCGTGATCGTCTCCGGCCGCCGCGGTTCCGAGGAGTGGCATGAAGTGCAGAACCTGAAGGCCGGCTCTGCGTCGGGCGCTGACAAGTCGGGCATTGCCAAGCTGTGGGCACGCCGGAAGATCGACGCGATCTCCGATGACGGCGGTGCCGAGGTGCAGCAGCAGATTACCGCGCTCGGGCTGGAGCATCATCTCGTCACGTCGCACACCAGCCTCGTTGCGGTCGATTCCAATCCGTCGGCTGCCTTGAAGAACTGTGAGACACGCCAGGTGCCGGTGAATCTCGCCGCGGGCTGGGGCGGCATCGAAGGCTCGCTGCCCTCGACGGCCACTCCGGCTCCGTTGTTCATCCTCATCGGCCTGTTGCTGATCTCGATCGCGGCTGCCGTCGCGATCCGGAGCTGACCATGAAACGCGTCGCGATTCTCTTCTTCGCCATCGGCGTGCTGCTCTCGGGCAAAGGCGTGTACATCTACGCGAAGGCGCAGTACGCGCAGTACCTCCTGAACCGTGCGTGGCAACGTACGCTGCGTGGCGAGCGCAACGTGCGACCGTGGGCCTGGGCCGACACGGCGCCGGTGGCGAAGATCGCGTTTCCGCGTCAGCGCCGCAGCTACATCGTGCTTGCGGGCGCGAGCGGGCGGACGATGGCGTTCGGCCCCGGCCACATCGACGGAACCGCCGCGCCGGAAGACATCGGCAACTGCGCGATCTCCGCGCATCGCGATACGCAGTTCGCCGTGCTTCGCGATGTGAGCGTCGGCGACGACATCGTTCTGCAGACGCGCGACGGACGCTCGATTCGCTACCGCATTCGCGAGCGCCGCGTCACCAACAGCAGCGACACCTCGCTTCTCGAGCCATCACGTGGACGGATCCTCACGCTGATCACGTGCTTTCCGTTCGACGCGATCCGCCCGGGCGGGCCACTGCGCTACGTGGTCGTGGCCACGGCGGTCTGAGGTGATGTATGCGGGAAGAGGGAGACTGGACCATTGTTGCTGCAGGCATCGTATTCACCGGTGATGAGGTGATCTGGTACTGCATCTCGATCTACGAGGTGGGCGAGGCGACGCTGCCGGTTGCGGCATGAGGTGTGTGGGCCGACTTCAGTCGGCCTTGACCGGCTGAAGCCGGTCCTCACACCATGATAGAAACACGTCATGCACGCGATTCAAGTCCGGAAGCACGGCGGTCCCGAGGCGCTGGAGTACGTCGAGATCGATCGGCCGAAACCGAAAGAGGGCGAGGCGCTCGTTCGGCTCGAGGCGATCGGCGTGAACTTCATCGACGTCTATCACCGCACGGGTCTCTACAAACTCGATCCGCCGTTCACGCCAGGCTCCGAAGGTGCGGGCGTGGTCGAGGAGCCGGCCGGCGAGTTCAAGAAAGGCGATCGCGTCGCGTATGCCATGGCTCGAGGCTCGTACACGGAGGTTCACGCGGTGCCCGCCTCGATGCTGGTGCCGGTTCCGGACGGCGTCGATTCCCGCACCGCGGCCGCCGCCATGCTGCAAGGCATGACGGCGCATTTCCTCGCGGTGTCGACCTATCCGCTGAAGAA
This sequence comes from Thermoanaerobaculia bacterium, assembly GCA_038230775.1. Lineage (GTDB taxonomy): Bacteria > Acidobacteriota > Thermoanaerobaculia > Gp7-AA8 > Gp7-AA8 > JBBRMQ01. The sequence goes on along the minus strand of JBBRMQ010000059.1, from coordinate 5,206 downwards.
AAATGACGCGTGCCTGATTCATGCAGCGGCGGGCGGCGTCGGAGGTTTGCTCGTCCAGGTGGCGAAGATGCGCGGGGCGCGCGTGTTCGGAACCGTGTCGACCGCGGAGAAGGAACGCATCGCTCGCGAAGATGGTGCGGATGAGGTTATCCGCTACACCGAAGAGGACTTTGAAGCGGAGGTCATGCGCCTCACGGACAACAAAGGCGTGAGCGTCGTCTACGACTCGGTTGGCAGGACGACGTTCGACAAGAGTCTCAACTGCGTCATGAGGCGAGGGCTGCTTGCGCTCTTCGGACAGTCGAGCGGTCCGGTTCCGCCGTTCGACCCCATGCGCCTCGCGAAGAACGGCACCTTCATCACTCGCCCCAGCCTCGGTCACTACACGGCGGATCGGGATGAGCTTCTGTGGCGTGCCGGCGAAGTCCTCACGTGGATTCGCGAGGGGAAGTTGAAGCTCCGCATCGATCGGGAGTTGCCGCTGCGCGACGCGCGGAAGGCGCATGAGCTGCTCGAGTCGCGCGAGACGAAGGGGAAGGTCTTGCTGATTCCGTAGGCCGCACTCCAGAACTGCTTCAGAACTCGATCACGCTGCGCAGATGCGCAGTACCAAGATCGAGATCATCGAGCACCCGGTTGATCGCTTCCGCTTCGAACGGGACTCGGCGGGTGATCGCGCCCGTTAGATCGATCTCGCCGCGCTGAGCGAGGTCCATCAGCTCCACCAACTCGGTATGCGTGTGATCCGCCACGCCGATGATGCGTCGCTCCTTCGTCAGCACGTCCGCGTACGGATCGAACTGCATCGAGCGCAGATTGATCGCGACGATCATCAATCGTCCGCCCGGTTTCAACATCCGGAGAGCCTCCAACGCGAGCGGCTGGCTTCCGGAAAACTCGAGCGCGACATCAGCGGAGCGCAGTTCCGGAATCGCGCCCAAACGTCTGGCAATCGCCAGCTTCTCGGGTAATCGTTCGGCGACGAACACGTCGCCGGCGCCGAGCGCTCGCGCAACCTGAAGCGCGGAGAAGCCGAGGCCGCCGAAGCCGAGGATGGCGACGGATTCGCCGCGCTGCAGGTTGGCGAGGCGAAGCGCGTGATAGGCGGTCGCCGTCGAGCACATCATGATCGCGGCCTGTTCGAACGAAACCTCGTCCGGAATGCGGACGAGATTCGCGCGAGGCACGGCGATCGACTCCGCGTAGCCGCCGTCGGCCTCCTTGCCCAGCATGTCTCCGTTCGGCAACAGGTAGTGAAGCGCGACGCGTTCACCATCCGCCGTCACTCCCGCGATCTCATGGCCGAGAGTGACGGGAAGCGAGGTCTTCCCGCGGCCGTAGCGATAGTGGCCGTCGCTGTGGCAGATCCCGGCCGCGCGAACGCGAACGAGAACCTCTCCCGACGGATCCGGGATCGCCTGCTCTTCGAGCGGGGCACCGTACCGTGTCAGGCGAATCGCACGCATCGACAACATGGTATGGCACCGCTCTTGGATGTATGGAGCCTGATTTCCATAATGACCGATACCTCGATTGAGCACGCCCGGCTCGATCCTCAACGCCTTGACGCAGTCCGCAGCACGGGAATCCTCGACAGTCCGACAGAGGAATCCTTCGATCGACTCACGCGGCTCGCCGCGAAGCTGACCGGCGCTCCGGTGACGTTCATCTCCCTCGTCGACGACACACGCGACTTTTACAAGTCGTGTTTCGGCCTTCCGGAACCGCTGGCGTCGGAGCGTCAGGTGGAGGGCACGACGTTCTGTCACTACGCGATGGTGTCGAAGGGTCCGCTCATCATCGAGAACGCGATCGAGCATCCGATTTACAAAGACATCCCCACCGTGCACTCCCTCGGCGTCCGCGCGTACCTCGGCATTCCGCTCATCAACTCGGCTGGACAGGCGCTGGGATCGTTCTGTGCCATCGACTTCAAGCCGCGGACGTGGAGCGCGCTCGATGTGGAGGTGATGCAGGAGCTCGCGGCATCCACGCTTCGCGAGATCGAGCTCCGTAGCGCCATTGAAATCGTGCAGCGCGAACGAAGTCTGTTCGACATCACGCTGCGCCAGATGCCGGCGGGCGTCATGATTTGCGATACCGAAGGGCGCGTCATTCTGAGCAACGAACTGGCGGCGCAGATTACCGGCCGCACTTTGACCGATCTGCGCACGGCGGCCTCGGGACGCGGTTATCGCAGCGACGGATCGGTGTACGACCGCGATCAGTGGCCGCTCACTCGTTCGATTCGAGACGGCGAGACGATCCACAACGAAAAGATCATTCTGCAACGTGAAGACGGCCAGCGCCTGGTCCTGAGCGTCAGCGCCAGCCCGGTACGCGATGCTTCGGGCGCAATCGTCGCCGGTGTCGTCACCTTCCACGACATGACTGCCCTCGATGAGGTCGCATCGGCGCTGAAGGAAGAACAGAGCCGGCTGAAGACGGTGCTCGAGCAGGTTCCTGCCGGCGTGCTGGTGGCGGAGGCGCCGTCCGGCAAGGTGATCATGGGCAATCGCCAGGCGGAGTTGATATTGGGCCACGTCCTGGTCGCGACTCCCGAAGTCGCGGCGTACGGACAGTGGTCTGGCTACCGGCGCGATGGATCGCAGATCGCCCCGGAAGAGTGGCCGCTCGCGCGTGCGTTGCGCGGCGAGATCGTGCGCGGTGAAGACGTTCAATACGAACCGCCGGACGGTCGCAGGGTCTGGATTCGCATTCATGGAGCGCCGGTCCTCGACGGCGGCGGAGAGATCATCGGAGGCATCGTGGCTTTCTACGACGTCGACGAGCAGCGCCGGGTCGAGATCGAGAACGCGCGTCTCTTCGAGGAGGCCAAGGCCGCGAACGCGGCGAAGGACGCGTTCTTTGCCGCGGTGTCGCACGAGCTGCGTACTCCGATGACGTCGATCATCGGCTGGTCGCGCATTTTGCGCATGGACGTGGGGGACAATCCGGACGTGATCGAGGCGGCGCAGATGATCGAGAGCAGCGCCGCTCTGCAGGCGCAGCTGGTGGACGACCTCCTCGATGTGTCGCGCATCGCGACGGGAAAGATCCATCTGGCTAAAGAGCCGCTGCGCGTGAGTGAGGTCGTCGGGGAAGCAGTGCGCGCCGCGCAACCGGCCGCGGCGACGAAGGGGATCAGGCTGCGCGAGAATCTGTCCGACGGCGCGGTCGTCGACGGCGATCGCGCACGCCTGCGGCAGATCTTCGGCAACCTCCTCTCGAACGCGGTGAAATTCACGCCGGCGGGCGGCCTGGTTGAAGTCGCCGCGGATCGCGCGGACGGCGTAGTCTCCATCCGTGTGAAGGACACCGGCCGCGGCATCGGTCCCGAGTTACTGCCGCGCGTGTTCGAGCGCGGCCTGCAGGCGCACAACGCGGAGCTCGGAGGCCTCGGTCTCGGCCTCACGATCGTCCGGCACCTCGTCGAGATGCACGGCGGCGACGTCCGCGCGGAGAGCGAAGGTCAAGGCCGGGGAGCGACGTTCGTGGTGCGGCTGCCGGCGGTTGAGGCGGTTGAGGCATAGAGGTCTCTGTGTGAGGACCGGCTTCAGCCGGTCAAGGCCGGCTCAAGCCGGCCCACACACAGAATCGTCATAATGCGCGCCATGACGACGCTGAATCGACGCCACTTCATCGAGATCGCGGGGCTGGGCGCGGCGGCCTTTCCGCTGTTAGGCCAACTCCAGCCGTCGAGTGCCGCGCCGGCGCCGTTCGACCTGGAGGAAATCACACTTGGTGAATTGCAGGACGGACTTCGCAACGGGCGTTTCACCTCGCGCGCGCTGACGGAAGCGTACCTCGCGCGCATCGATGCCATCGACAAACGCGGGCCCGCGATCAACGCCGTCATCGAGCTGAATCCCGATGCGCTCGACATCGCGTCGCGGCTCGACCAGGAAAAAACGCTGCGCGGTCCCCTGCATGGCATTCCGGTATTGATCAAGGACAACATCGACACTGCCGATCGCATGCACACCACCGCCGGCTCGCTGGCGCTGGAGGAGAACATCGCGGCGCGCGACTCGTTCGTCGCGCAACGGCTGCGCGAGGCGGGCGCGGTGATTCTCGGCAAGACGAATCTCAGCGAATGGGCGAACTTCCGATCGACGCATGCAACGAGCGGCTGGAGCGGTCGTGGAGGATTGACGCTCAATCCGTACATCCTCGATCGGAATGCATGCGGGTCGAGCAGCGGTACGGGGGCCGGCATCGCCGCAAGCCTGGCGGCCGTCGGAGTCGGAACCGAAACCGACGGCTCGGTCGTCTGTCCATCGTCCGCATCGGGGCTCGTCGGCATCAAGCCGACGTTGGGCCTGATTCCGGGCGATGGCATCATCCCGATCGCGCACAGTCAGGACACCGCGGGGCCGATGTGCCGCACGGTCACGGATGCCGCGATTCTGTTAGGCGTGCTCGGGACGAAAGGCATCGACTACACGAAGTCGCTCGATGGCGACGGACTGAAGGGCGCGCGGATCGGCATCGCGCGCAAGTACTTCGGGTTCAACGATGCGACCGACGCGCTGATGAAGAAGTCGGTCGACGTGATCCGGCAGCTCGGCGCGACGATCGTCGACCCTGCCGACATGACCACCAGCGGCAAGTACGACGACAGCGAGCTCGACGTGCTGCTCTACGAGTTCAAGACGGATCTCAACAAGTATCTCGCCCGGCTGTCGCCGGCGGTGAAATCGCGCACTCTGGCGGACCTCATCAAGTTCAACTTAGATCATCGCGATCGGGAGATGCCGTACTTTGGTCAGGAGCTGTTCGAGCGCGCGCAGAAGAAAGGTCCGCTGACCAGCGAGGCGTACAGGAAGGCCCTGGCGAAGAATCACCGGATGTCGCGCGCCGAAGGCATCGACGCGGTGATCAAGAAGCACAGGCTCGACGCGATCATCGCACCGACCGGCGGCCCGGTCTGGGCGACGGACCTCGTCAACGGCGATCACTTCACCGGTGGCTATTCGACGGCGTCTGCGGTCGCGGGCTATCCGCACATCACGGTGCCCGCGGGCCTCGTCTTCGGGCTGCCCGTGGGCCTGTCGTTTTTCGCCGGCGCATGGGCCGAGCCCGCGCTCATCCGATTCGCATACGCATTCGAGCAGGCGGCGAAAGGCCGCGAGAAGCCGCGTTTCCTGAACACGCTCAAGACTTAGCGATGCTGTGCACAAGTGCAGCCCCTCATCCGCCCTCG
>JBBRMQ010000058.1:0-19453 GCA_038230775.1 Thermoanaerobaculia bacterium | reverse complement strand
GTCAAGCCAACGGTGTTCAGCCGCGCCAACAACGCGATGCGCATTGCGCAGGAAGAAATCTTCGGTCCCGTGCTGACGATGATCCCCTACACCACGGAAGAAGAGGCAATCGCCATTGCCAACGATACCGTCTATGGCCTTTCGGGATTCGTCTGGAGCGGTACGATCGAGCATGCACGCGCAGTCGCCCAGCGCCTGCGTACCGGCATGGTGCACCTGAACGGCGCCACAGTTGATCCCGCAGCGCCGTTCGGAGGCTACAAGCAGTCGGGCGTCGGCCGCGAATGGGGGGCGTGCGGCCTGGATGAATTTCTCGAAACCAAGGCGATCATGGGCAGCCCGGCGAATTGAACAACGGCTGGGCCGGGTCGGCTATCGCCCGCAGTGCGTTCTTAGGAAAGCTCGATTTCCCTGACGCGGAATCTGCCGGCGAATATCTGCCAGACGTGCGACATACCAGAATAGACTTTGAGCTGTCTTCGGCGCCGGAGGCGTAGGACTGAATGTGATCCAGGGCGCCTCGATCGCAGGCGCGGAGCGCATCATCGCCGTCGACGTGCATTCGCGCAAACTGGAGTTTGCAGCATCGTTGGTGCAACCGATTGGATCGACGCCGCCAGTCAGGATCCGATCACTGCCAATTCGCGATCTCACCGATGGCCGGGGCGCCGATTTCACCTTCGAGGCGCGCCGTAAGGAATCGATCGAGCAGGCGTACGCCGCCACCCGGAAAGGCGGCACGTGCGTGGTGATCGGGATCGGCTCGCGCAAGGAGTCCGTGAACCTCCGGGAGCCGGTGTATCGTGAAGTCCCTGTGAAACTCACGTCTGGCGTGCGGCTCGGGCCGTACGAGATCCTCGGGCCGCTCGGGGCCGGCGGAATGGGAGAGGTCTATTCGGCGCGCGACACGCGCCTCGGGCGGACGGTCGCGATCAAAGTCCTCCCGTCGGACTTGGCGGATAACGCTCGCCTGAAGACCCGCTTCGAGCGCGAAGCGAAAGCGATCTCGGCGCTCAACCATCCGCACATCTGCGCTCTTTACGACGTGGGCGACTCCTACCTCGTGATGGAGCATTGCGAGGGAATCACGCTCGCCACGCGGATCAGCGATGGTCCGCTTCCCATCGAGCAGGTGCGCCAGTACGGAATCGAGATCGCGGATGCGCTCGATCAGGCACACCGGCACGGAATCATCCATCGCGATCTGAAGCCGCTCAACATCATGCTGACGAAGTCGGGAGTGAAGGTGCTCGACTTCGGCTTGGCCAAGCAGCAGGTCGCAGCATCGAGTCCGGAGGAGGCGACCATCCAGCAAGTGACTGAGGAGGGAAAGATCCTCGGGACGATTCAGTACATGGCTCCGGAGGTGCTGCACGGCGAGGAGGCGGACGCGCGGAGCGACATCTTCGCGTTAGGCCTGGTGCTGTACGAGATGGTGACGGGGAAGCCGGCCTTCACCGGAACGAGCAGAGCGAGTCTGATCGCCGCGATCCTGGAGCGGGAGCCGAAGCCGATCGCGGAGCTACAGCCGGCCAGCCCTCCGGCGCTCGACAGGCTGATTCACGCATGTCTGGCGAAGGATCCGGACCAGCGCATCCAGTCTGCGCACGATGTGAAGTTGCAACTGGAGTGGTCTTCCGATGCGGTTGTGCCGGCAGTGCGACCAACGCGCCGCCGCGCGTGGAGCGGGATCGCCACGGCGGTCCTCGTGACCGCTGTGCTGGCGAGCCTAGGCACATGGGTCCTGGCGCGTTCGCGTCCGGCGCCAAGGCCACTCAGACGTTTCAGCATTCTTCTTCCACAGGATCTGACGGTGTCGCGGGCGATCGCGATTTCGCGCGACGGACGACATCTCGTCTATCAATCCGGTCGGAGCCTCGGTTCGGGGGAAAACGGTCCGCTCTGCTTGCGCAACATGGAAACGGGCGACATCAAGCCGCTCGCCGATACTGACGATGCCGTGTTCCCGTTCTTTTCGCCCGATGGCGAATGGATCGGGTTCCAGGCCAATGGAGAGCTGAAGAAGATCGCGCTTGCCGGCGGCGGGTCAATTTCCGTCTGCAAACTAGAGCAACTTCGGGGAGCCACCTGGCTGCCGAACGACGACATTGTTTTCTCATCGCCGCTGGCACCCATGCAGCGCGTGTCCTCCGCCGGTGGAATCCCACAAAAAATCACAGCAGCCGGTTCGAGCTTCGGGTATTGGCCCAGCGTGTTGCCTGACGGCGAGCATTTGCTCTATACGGTTGGCAAAGGGAACGGAGAATGGGAGCACGCCCACATTTCCGTTCTTTCCCTGCGGGACGGCCGTTCCAGCGTAGTTCTGGAGGGAGGTACATATGCGCGCTACGCTCGCGGACACCTCATCTACTCCCGCTCGGGATCGTTGTTCGCGGTCCCGTTCGATGCGAAAAAACTGAGAGTCATGGGCTCGCCAGTACCGATCGCGAGCGAGGTCGGAGGCAATCCCGCGAACGGCTTGGTGTTCTTCGATGTCGCTGACGATGGGATGCTCGTATACAAACCCTCGAGTGCATCAGCGCTGAGTGAGTTGGTCTGGGTGGATCGGAAGGGAACGCTCGCGCCTGTTTCAAAGATTCGCCGTCAGTACGGTCCTCCGCGAATTTCACCTGACGGCGGACAGATCGCAGTCGAGATGACAGAGCATCGATCTACGGATCTCTGGCTTCTTGATGTCCAACGTGAAACGTGGATGCGCCTTACATCGGGGGGCACAAATCTCGGCGCCGTGTGGTCGCCCGACGGAAAGCGAATTTTATTCGGGTCCAATCGCAACGGGCCGTACACCGTGTACTCAACGCCGAGCGACGGCAGCCAGCCTCCTCAGCAGATCATGGGAGTCAGCACTATGCTGACGTGGACTTTTCCAGCGGCGATTTCGCGAGACGGACGTTCATTGCTGCTTCTGCAGAGCATCCGCGGCGAGTCCACCATGAGCTGGATTGCTGATCTTGCGCAGCCGGACATCGTGAAGCCGCTCATGTCGACAACTTCAAAAAACCTCAGTGTCGATCTTTCGCCCGACGCTCGCTGGATTGTCTTCTCCTCGGATGAGACAGGTCGATCCGAAATCTACTTGAGCCGTTTTCCATCCGTCGGAAGAAAGTGGCCGCTCTCCGCTGAAGGAGGGTCCGACCCCCGATTTCGACACGACGGCAGCGAGGTCTTCTATCGCAACGGCAACAAGATGATGGCGGCCGACCTCACTCTCGGACCCGAGGCGGCTATCGGCAAACCGCGAATACTCTTCGAGGGTGATTACGAGCGGGAGTTCGATGTCACCGCTGACGGCAAGCGTTTCCTGATGGTCCGAAGCGCAAAGCCACCGCCATCGCAGGTCAATGTTGTCCTCGGCCTGTTCGACAATTCGAAGCCTTAGGATTCTGTCTCCGCCAATGGAGACTGTCCGTGCATCGACGCCGAACGCCGCTGCGTTCGCCCGCGTCCATGAAAGCGCGGCAACGACATCTTCGACGGCGGCGGGATACAGATGCTCCGGCGCCAGCCGGTATTCGACGTTCAAGACATGGACTCCCGCGAAATGACAGAGAATTCGGCATGGCTCGTCGTGCGTGTCGAGATCGCCGATGACGAATCTGCCGCCGTGAAAGTAAACGGTCAGGTGCGTCGCGGCACTCTTCGGCGCATCGTGCCGGGCGCGAATCGGTCCACTCCCGCCGGCGATCTCGAGGTCGCGAACGGTAGCGACCTTTGTCATGGGGCCGCGGAAGGCGAACGTCTCGCGGCGGTAGCGCGCTCGACCCGCGGCCACGTCGGTTCGACCAGCCCCAATACGTTGTGGCGCCGGCGGATGGAGCGCAACCACTGTATCTGGGGATCGCGCTGCTGTCCGCTGCCAGGTAGCGGACGTTCATGAGGACTGAGGACTGGGGACTGAGGACTGAGATAAACCTTCCATGGAGTCTCGCGGGTGTGACGCACTCCTTATCACTCAGTCCTCAGTCCTCACTAAGGTAAGATCCTACCGACCGATCGGTAGGGATTGTAATGAGGGCAGCCGTTTGCTACCAGAACGACGCGCCACTGCGCGTGGAAGAGATCACCGTGGATGCACCGAAGCGGAACGAAGTTCTGGTGCGCATGGTGGCCAGCGGCGTGTGTCACTCCGACCTCTCCGTCATCACCGGAATCATGCCTGCGAAACTTCCCTGCGTCCTCGGTCATGAAGGAGCGGGGATCGTCGAGCGCCTCGGCGATGGCGTCGAGCACTTGAAGGTAGGCGATCGCGTTCTGCTGGCGTGGGTCACGCAATGCGGCACCTGCTTCCACTGCCGCATCGGCGAGCCGCACTTGTGTGATGTCGGCGGCCGGATCAACTCCACCCATCGTCTGCCGGATGGAAGTACACGCCTGCATCAAGACGGGACCGACGTACAGGCCTTCTGCGGATTGGGAGCGCTCGCGCAGCAAGTGGTGGCGCCCGTCGAAGCGTGCGTCAAGTTGCCGGACGACGCTCCACTCGACAAGGCAGCGCTGATCGGTTGTGCGGTGATGACCGGCGTGGGAGCGGTGTTCAACACCGCGGCGGTGCGGCCGGGTAGCCGGGTGGCTGTCTTCGGCGCCGGAGGCGTTGGACTGAATGTGATCCAGGGCGCCTCGATCGCAGGCGCGGAGCGCATCATCGCCGTCGACGTGCATTCGCGCAAACTGGAGTTCGCGGCATCGTTCGGGGCAACCGATTGTATCGACGCCGCCAGTCAGGATCCTGTGACTGCCATTCGCGACCTCACGGATGGCCGAGGCGCCGATTTCACGTTCGAGGCGATCGGCCGTAAGGAATCGATCGAGCAGGCGTACGCCGCCACCCGGAAAGGCGGCACGTGTGTGGTGATCGGGATCGGCTCGCGCAAGGAGTCCGTGAACCTCAACGTTTTCTTCATCCCGATCATGGGAAAGCGGCTCGTGGGCTGCTGGTACGGCAGCGCGGACGTCCATCGCGATGCGTTGCGCCTGCTGGCGCTCTATCGCGCCGGGAAACTCAAGCTCGACGAATTGCTGACCACGACCTATCCGCTCGAGGAAGTGAACCAGGCCTTCGCCGACCTGACCGCCGGCCGGAACGCCCGCGGGCTCGTGATTCATGAGGGATCTGCTTGACTGTCGAGACGACCCTTTCATATGCTCCCGACCGATCGGTCGGTAGCGCCCCACCAAGAATGGCTTTGAAGCGTGAGCGAAATCCAGTCCCCAGCGATGGACGCGAGGCCGAGGTGTATCGCACGGCCGCGCAGATCATTCTGCGCAAGGGTTATGACGCCACGTCGGTCAGTGACATCGCCGAGGCTCTCGGAATCACCAAGGCGGGGCTCTATCACTACATTCACGGCAAGACCGAGTTGCTCTTCGACATCATGCAGTACGGTCTCGACGAGCTCGAGCGCGAGGTCGCGAAACCGGCCAGGAAGATCGCCGATGCCGAGGTGCGTCTCCGATTCATGATCGGCATGCATGCGCGCATCGTGACGCGCGGCGAAGGAGCGGTGACCATCCTCGTCGACGAGGCGCGGGCGCTCACTCCAGCGCAGAACCGGAAGATCAGCCGGCGGAAACGCGCCTACCTCGACTTCCTTCGAGCGACGCTCAATGAACTGAAGCGCCAGGGAAAGCTTCGCGACGTGAATCTCATCGTCGCTTCGTTCAGTCTGCTGGGGATGATCAACTGGCTGTCACGCTGGTATCGTGCTGACGGGCCGCTCGGCGAGGAGCGGGTCGCCGAGCAGGTCGTCGACATTGCTCTCAATGGACTCACGCGGCCGGTGGCCCGGCGGCGGGGTCTTCGAGTCGCTCCATGATCAACGGGTACAGCTCACGGTCGTATAGGACGGGCGCGAGCAAACTCTTCACGAACAGGAGTCACAGATGGCGTCACGGGTCCGAGTCCTTCTCATCATGCTTTTCGCTCTCTCTACGCCCATCGGTTTGTTCGCGCAGTCTCGCCTGACGGCAGCGGACCTCACGGGCACCATTCTCGACCAATCGGGCGCCCTCTTGCCCGGCGTGACGATCACGGCCACCAATCAGGCCACCAATCAGTCGCGCACGGCGGTCACCGACAAGGACGGCCGCTACTACATCGGCGCGCTCCAGCCGGGGAGGTACACCATCTCGGCGGAGCTGGCCGGGTTCGCATCGCAGACGCGGAAAGATGTGCGGCTTGTTCTCGGCCAACTCGCCGATCTGCACTTCACTCTGCGTGCAGGCTCGGCCGAGGCCATCGTCGTCAGCGCCAAATCCCCGGTAGTGGATACGACGGAGACATCGGTTTCCACCGTGGTCGGCCAGGAGCAGATCGACAGCCTTCCGACCAACGGGCGAAACTTCCTCAGCTTCACCGTCATCACCCCCGGCGTGACCACCGACCGCACGCCGCAGCAGGGAGCCTCGGCCACCTCCGGACTATCGTTCGGAGGCCAGCGCGCCCGCTCGAACAACATCATGGTGGACGGTGTGGACAACAACGATCCGATTGTCGGTGCTGTCCGTGCCACGTTCAGCCAGGAGGCGATTCAGGAGTTTCAGGTCCTGACGAACTCGTACTCAGCGGAGTTCGGGAAAGCCTCGGGCGGCGTCGTCAACATCATCACCCGCTCGGGAACGAACGATCTGATGGGCAACGCATTCGAATTCTTCCGAAACAAGAGTCTGAACTCGAAATCGCATTTTGAGAGGTTCGCTCCCTCCGGCAATTCCATCAGCCAGAGCAAGGCTCCGTTCGATCAAAACCAGTACGGCTTCACGCTCGGTGGACCGATCAAGCGCGATGAGACGTTCTACTTCGTGTCGGCGGAGGACCTCCACACCAACGCGAGCAACAACGTCACGATCGCGGAAGACGTCGTAGCTGCCCTCAACGCCAACGGTTTTCCCGCGGAACGGGGCAATGTTCCATTCTCCGTCCGGTCGACGGCGTTCCTGGCAAAAGTGGATCATCAATGGAAGCCGACGCGCAGCTTCGTCTTCCGCGGGAACTACGCCAGTCTGCGGAACGAGAACGTCGAGCCATTTGGAGGGATCGTCGCGCGGAGCCGCGGTGCTGTTCAGGACCGCAAGGATTGGGCGCTCGTCGGGTCCGAGACCGACATCCTTTCCGAGGGTTGGATCAATGAGCTCCGCGGACAGTATGCGCGCGAGAATCAAATGATCGAGTCGCTCGATCCGAACTGCGGTGGGCCATGCGATGACAACCTCAAAGGCGGCCCGACTGTGGAGATTGTCGGCTTCGCCAGCGCGGGGCGTCAGCGTTTCACACCGCAGCCGAGAAAAAATCAGCGCTATCAGGCGAAGGACTCCCTCAGCTACTTCAACGGCAGGCATTCGGCGAAGGTGGGATTCGACTTCAACAAGGTGCACACAACGTTCACCGCCCTTCCGCTGCATTTCGGCGGCCGCTACATCTTCCAGGCGCTGCCCGCGGTTCCCGCTCTCGGGATTACGAGGCCTCTTGTGAACGGATTCGATGCGTTCACCTACTGTCCGACCGGTGTGACTCCACCGAAGTGCGGAGTGCCGGCGGCGTACGTGCAGGGATACGGACGAACGGGCGACTCGTACAACGACCCCGACTTCGCTGTGTTCGCTCAGGATGACTGGAGCGTTTCCCCGAAGCTGGTCTTCAAACTGGGTCTCCGTTACCAGCGTCAGTTCATGTACAACCTTCCGTACACCGTCTCGATCCCGGGCGGTTCGTACACATACAAGATCCCGCAGGACACCAACAATTGGGGTCCGCGTCTTGCGGTTTCATTCGATCCCGCCGGGAACGGCCGATCGTCGCTGCATGCGGCGTGGGGCATTTTTTATGACAACCAAATCCTCGCGAATGCGCAGATCGGCAACGGAATCAATGGCGCGGCCGACGGCGTGCGCACGCTGGTTCTGAGGTTCCCGAGCGCGATCGCGCCGTGGAGAGCGCCGGGACACAAGATTCCCGAGCCGACCACCCCTTATCCCAGCCTGGTCATCGCGCCGGACCCCGGACTGCAGACGCCTTACGCGCAGCAGGCTGCCGTTGGTTACGACCACACCATCGGACAGGTGATCTCGATGTCGGCTGACGCTGTGTACGTTCGCGGGCACCATCAGATCGGAACGATCGACTACAACCCCGTGGTTCCCTCCCTCGGCGCCGGCAGGCGGCCGAACGACATCGACGGCAAAGCCGGAACATCCGCCTCGGTCCTTCAATACACGTCATTCGGTGAGAGCTGGTACAAGGGCGTCACGCTGTCGCTGAACAAGCGGCTCGCCGACAATTACCAATTCCTCGTCTCGTATACGCTCTCGAAGGCCCAGGACGAGTCCACCGATTTCCAGAGCGCGTTCATCGTGATGAACAACGGACGGGGGCGGGATCCGAACAATCCGAAGGGTCTCCCGATCGGTTTCGATCCACGCTCCGAGAAAGGTGCGGCGACCCACGACCAGCGGCATCGCCTGGTCGTCAGCGGCCTCTATCAATTCCCCTGGCAGGTTCAATTCTCGACGATCATCACTGCCGCATCGGGACGGCCGTACACGCCGCTGGCTGGTTCCGACAGGAACGGCGATGGCGACGGCGGCGCGTTCCCGTCCGATCGCGCCCGTACCGATCCCACCGACGCCGCCACCTCTGTCGCACGGAACAGCAAGACCATGAAGGGGCAGTTCATCGTCGATACGCGCTTGAGCAAGAGGTTCACGCTTGGTGGTCAGCGCGCGATTGAAGGAATCATCGACGTGTTCAACCTCCTCGATCACACCAACTACACGGAGATCAACAATATCTTCGGGTCGGGGGCGTTCCCGTCGACTCCGAGCCCGACCTACGGGCAATACACGGAGGCGCTTCCGGGGCGCCAGATTCAGCTCGCGGCGAAGCTCATTTTCTAAGAGAAACGTCGGGACGTTAGGAGGTTGGGACGTTGGGAAGGATTCACATCCTTCGCGGCGTCCTGCCCTTCCTAACGTTCCAACTTCCCAACGTCCCAACTCTCTTCAAATGTCAAAGACCATCCAGCAATTGTTCGACCTCTCCTCCCGCGTTGCGATCGTGACCGGCGGCTCGCGTGGTCTCGGATTGGAGATGGCCGAAGGTCTGGCCGAGGCCGGCGCATCGCTGATGCTGTGCGCGCGCCGTGAGCAGTGGCTCACGCCGGCGATCAGCGAGATGCGTGAGCGCGGGTTCCGGGTCGAAGGAAGCGTCTGCGATGTTGCGGATCCGAAGCAGGTCGACGCCGTGGTCGCCGCAACGATAGAAAAGCTCGGACGGATCGACATCCTGGTCAACAACGCCGGCATTTCGTGGGGAGAGTCGGCGGAAACGATGCCTCTGGAGCAGTGGAAACGCGTGCTCGACACGAACCTCACCGGCGCGTTTCTCTTTGCCCAGGCGGCGGGGCGGAGGATGCTGGAGAACAAAGGGGGCTGCATCATTAATATAGCGTCCGTCGCGGGGCTCCGGTCGGCGGTCCACGGGCCGCACTACGCCGGGTACGTCGCCAGCAAGGCAGGACTGATGGGCCTGACCCGCGAGCTGGCGGCCTCATGGGGGCCGCGGGGCATTCGGGTCAACGCCATCGCTCCCGGATTTTTCCACTCGCGCCTGGCGGATCCGGCGATCGGTCTGGCCGAGCCGTCGATCAAAGCGCGCAATCCGATCGCACGTGTCGGTGAGCCCGGCGAGCTGAAAGGCGTCGCGGTCTTCCTGGCGTCGGATGCATCGAGTTACATCACCGGACAGTTCATCGCGGTCGACGGTGGCGGGACCGTCGTGTAGGCGGAGGAAACGTGGCGGATTCTTCTCCATACGCTGCACGGCCCTGGATCGACCACTACGACTATTGGGTGCGGCCGCACATGAACTACCCGCGGCGTCCGCTGGCGGAGATTCTCGGGCTGACGGCCGCCGATGTTCCCGATCGTCCGGCCACGGCGTTCCTCGGCGCGCAACTCACGTGGGGGGAGATCAAAGTGCGCAGCGACCGGCTCGCAACCGCGCTGTCGAAGTCGGGAATCGCAAAAGGCGACCGCGTCGGCATCATGCTGCCGAACTGTCCTCAATATGTCGTCGCGGCGTTCGCGATCCTTCGCATTGGCGCGATCGTCGTCAATGTGAATCCGCTCTACACGCCGCGGGAGATCGCCGTCGTAGCCGTCGATTCGGGCATGCGACTCCTCATCGTGCTTGACGTCCTTGCGCCCGCCGTGCTCGCGGTCCGCAATCAGACTTCAATTGAAACGATCGTCGTCACCTCGCTCGCGGAATACAGCGCAGCGGCCGCGCAATGCCCGGCCATCGACGGAACGCGGCGGTTGAGCGACGTCCTTGAGAGCGTTCGTAAGCCCGATCTTCCGCGCGTCTCGATCGACCCCGAAAACGATGTCGCCGTGCTTCAGTACACCGGCGGGACGACCGGCGTTCCCAAAGGCGCGATGCTGACGCACCACAACATTTTTTCCAACGTCATCCAGACGACGGTCCTCCATCATCCCGACCAGCGTCGTGGCGAAGAGCGCACGCTGCTGGTGATTCCGTACTTTCACATCTACGGATTCACCGTTGGGTTGCTGTCGGTCGCGTGGCAGGGCGGGCTGCAGATTCTGATTCCGAAGTACGACGTCGAGGCTCTGCTGACTGCGATTCGCGACTTCCGGCCAACGTACTTCCCGGCGGTGCCGACGATCTACGTTTCGATTCTCAATCATCCGAAAGCGAGGGAGTACGGCATCGACAAGGTGCGCGGATTCAACAGCGGCTCCGCTCCGCTGCCGGTCGAAGTGATCGATCAGTTCGAGCGCATGACCGGTGGAACGCTCAGCGAGGGCTATGGACTGTCCGAGGCGTCGCCGGTGACGCACACCACGCCGTCGCTTTCGCGCCGAAAACCCGGGAGCATCGGCATTCCCCTTCCAGACACCGACATCAAGATCGTCGACCTCGCCGACGGATTGACGGAAGTTCCGGCCGGCTCCGACGGGGAGCTTTGCATCGCCGGACCGCAGGTGATGAAAGGCTACTGGAATCGCGCTGATGAGACAGACATCGCACTCCGGAAGGATGCTGCCGGGCGCGTGTGGCTCTACACCGGCGACGTCGCCCGCATGGATGACGACGGCTACATGTACATCGTGCAGCGGAAGAAGGACATGGTCATCGTGGGAGGCTTCAACGTCTATCCATCGGAGGTCGAGTCGGTGCTCTTCGCGTATCCCGCGGTGATGGAAGCGGCGGTCATCGGAGTGCCTGACGGTTACTACGGCGAGGTGGTCAAGGCGTTCGTCGTCCCCAAGCCGGGCGCTCGAGTGACCGTCGAAGAACTTCGGGGCCATTGCGCCGCCAATCTCGCGGAATTCAAGCGACCGGTGGAGATCGAATTGCGCGAGAGCCTTCCCAAGTCGGCAGTGGGGAAAATCCTTCGCCGCGCCCTGCGTGAAGAAACGACGGTGGTGAAGACATGACCGACTACAGCAAAGTCCGCCTCGACCTCTGCTGCGCCGCGCGCCTCCTCTATCGAAACGGATTGAGCGCCGCGAACGCCGGTCACATCAGCGTTGCCATCGGCGAGGGTCGGATGCTGGTCAATCACTTCGGACCTTCTTTCGCAACGCTGCGTCCGGTCAATGTCATCGTGACCGATTTCGACGGCAAGGTGCTCGAAGGCGACGCGTACGTCAACGACACGATTCGACTGCACGGCATCATCCATCGAGAGAATCCAAAGTTGACGGTCGTGATGCACACGCATCCTCCCGCCGTGGTCACGTTCAGCGCGTTTCGAAAGGTTCCCGAAGTCTTCGATCAGGAAAGCTGTCTGTTGATGGATGACGTCGGAGTGATCGACGAAGACTACGAGGGCCTGGCGTCAGAGGAAGCGCGGGTGATGCCGATCGCCAGAGCTCTCGGAACCCGACCGATCGCGATCCTGCCCAATCATGGTGCGATCACGACGGCGGACAGCATTCCGCTCGCACTCGTCCGCATGCTGCTTCTCGAGGGGATGGTCCAGCGGAATCTTGCGGTCGCCCAGGCCGCGCAGGCCACCGGCCTGAAAGCCGTGCCGATCTCCCCGGACGCGGCGCGCCGTGCGAAGAGCGAGATCGCACGCATCCCGGCCATCGCTCCGCTGTGGCAGGACTTCATGGAGCGCCTGCAGAAGAGCGATCCCGATCTCTTCGCCGCAGGAAACGCATGACCAGAACGATCCAGCGCGCCGTGGTCATCGGATCGGGAACGATGGGCGGCGGGATTGCCGCGCATTTCGCAAACGCCGGCGTTCCCGTCTATCTGCTCGACATCTCGAAGGAGATCGTTACGGCGTCTCTCGAGCGGCTGAAGAAATCAAAACCTCCAGCGTTCTTTACGAGCGAGACCGCGAGTCTCGTGACCGTTGGCAGCCTCGACGATCGCGAAGCTTGGATCGGCGAAGGCGACTGGATCGTCGAGGCGATCGTCGAAGAGCTGGCGCCGAAACGCGCGCTGGTCGCCCGCATCGATCGCCTGCGCAAGCCGGGAAGCATTGTCTCCAGCAATACCTCCGGCCTGCCGATCGCGCAGATCGCCGAACACGCCTCCGCGGACTTCAAATCGCACTTCCTTGGCACGCACTTCTTCAACCCGCCGCGCTACATGAAGTTGCTCGAAGTGATCCCCACTCGCGAGACGAATCGGGAGATTACGGATTTCGTCCGCCACTTCGCCGAGGAGCGGCTCGGGAAAAGCGTGGTGCTTTGCAAGGACACGCCGAACTTCATCGCCAACCGCGTGGCGTCGATCTCGGGCGCCACGCTGCTCGACTTCGTTCTCCAGCATGGCTACACGATCGAAGAGACGGACGCGATCGCCGGACCGCTCATCGGCCGCCCGAAGACGGCCGCGTTTCGCCTTCAGGATCTCGTCGGCCTCGATGTCTCGAGCTCCGTTGCCGGCAACCTTTACGGCCTGATCGAGCATGACGAGTCGCGCGAGATTCTCCGCTCGCCTCGAATGGAGGCCTTGCGTAAGGATCAGATGGACCGCGGCCGCCTCGGCGACAAGACCAAACAGGGCTTCTACCGGAAGGGCGGCAAGTCGATCGAGACCCTCGATCTCGAGACGCGCGAATATCGCGAGCGGCGCGAGCCGGACATCCCATCGATCGCGGAGGCTGGCAAGATCAGGAGTCTGCCGAAGCGGCTGCAGTTCGTGCTGCAGCAGGACGACAAAGCCGGCGCCCTGGCGCGGCACATCATTTACAACGCGCTGGCCTACGCGGCGCGGCGCATTCCGGAGATCACGGACGACTTCATCGACGTCGATCGTGCCATGCGCTGGGGCTTCTCGCATGAGATGGGACCGTTCGAGCTCTGGGACGCTCTCGGCGTTCGCGCAACGGCAGCGGCGATGCAGAAGAACGGTATCGCCGTCGCGCCGTGGGTCACCGAAATGCTGGCGAAGGGACAGGAGACGTTCTACGCGAACGTATCGATTCCGAAGGATCCGCGCGTCATCGATCTCGCAACCGGACGAAGGGTCCGCGAGAACAAGGGTGCGAGCCTGTTCGACATCGGCGACGGGGTGCTCTGTCTCGAGTTCCACACCAAGATGAATACGCTCGACGACGACGTCCGCAGCATGATCGTTCAGTCGGTCGAGGAATTAGAGAACGGCGCGTGGAGCGGCATGGTCATCGGCAACGAAGGCGCGGACTTCTGCGTCGGTGCCAATCTCGCAGCGGGCTTCGGATCGAACGGAAGCGAAGCGATCGACCGCGGCGTCAAGGCCATGCAGGATGCGTTGATGGCCGTTCGCTTCTGCGCGAAGCCGATCGTGACCGCTCCGTTCGGTCGCACGCTCGGCGGCGGGGCGGAAGTCGCCATGGCCGGCGCGCGCATCGTGGCTGCGGCCGAGACGTATATCGGTCTGGTCGAGGTGGGAGTCGGACTGGTGCCGGGGGCGGGCGGTTGCAAGGAGCTGATCCGGCGCGTCGTGTCGCCGGCGGTGAAGCAGACGCCGAATGCCGATCCGCTTCCGTTCGTGCAGAACGTGCTGCAGACCGTCGGTGCGGCAAAGGTTTCGACCAGCGCTGCGGACGCGCGTCTCCTCGGATTCCTCGACGCGGCGGATCGGATCGTCATGAATCGCGACTACCTGATCGCAGAGGCAAAGGACGAAGTGATGGAGATGGCAGCGCATGGCGATTCCGCTCCGGTGCGTGAGAAGAGTTGCTACGCCGCCGGCCGCGATGTCCTCGCTGCGCTCAAGGCAGGCATGTACGTCCTGCAGCAGGGCGCCTACATGAGCGAGTATGACGCGCTAATCGGCTCGAGGCTGGCCTCGATCCTCTGCGGCGGCGACCTGTCGAGCGGGCAGTGGGTCGACGAGCAATTCCTTCTCGATCGCGAGCGCGAAACGTTCGTGGCGCTGTGCCGCGAGCCGAAGACTCTCGAACGGATTCAGTCCATGCTTTCGACAGGGAAACCATTAAGGAATTGATGACTCTGTGTGTGGGCCGGCTGTGTGTGGGCCGGCTTCAGCCGGCCGACTGAAGTCGGCCCTCACACTGGAAGGGATGACGATCGCATGACAGCTCCCACTACTGCGCGCCAAACGATGAGTGGCCTGGAGTACATGCGCAAGCTCGTGGCCGGCGAGATGGAAGCGGCGCCGATGGCGCGCTTACTCAACATTCGAATCGTCGATGTTGCCGAAGGGCGGGTGGTGGTCACCGCCGAGCCGACGCCCGAATTCGAGAACGGCCTCCATATCGCGCACGGCGGTTTCGCTGCGACGCTGCTCGACACAGCGCTCGGATGCGCCGTCAACTCGGTCATGCCGGCGGGGAAGGTGTTCACCACTCTGGAGATGAAGATCAACTTCACACGCGCCGTCACGCGAAAAACGGGAACGCTGACCTGCACCGCGAACATCGTGCACGCCGGCTCGCGAACCGCCACCGCGGAGGGTCGCATGGTCGACGCGAATGGAAATGTTTTTGCGCACGGGACGGCGACCTTCATCCTGTTCCGCGATACGACAACGGAGGAGCGATGAACGAAGCGGTGATCGTTGCCGGACTGCGCACGGCGGTCGGGAAGGCGCCGCGCGGAACGCTTCGCACGACGCGGCCTGACGACATGGCCGCGGAAGTCATCCGCGCGCTGATGCGGCAAACGGCCGGCCTCTCGCCAGACGCGATCGACGACGTCATCCTCGGCTGCGCGATGCCGGAAGCGGAATCGGGAACGAATGTGGCGCGCATTGCCGCGCTCCGCGCAGGTCTTCCGGACTCCGTACCGGCAGTGACCGTCAACCGTTTTTGTTCGTCCGGATCGCAGACCATCGCAATGGCCGCCGAGCGAATCATGGCCGGGATGGCGGAGCAGATCATCGCCGGCGGAACCGAGTCGATGAGCCTCGTGCGCGGAAACGGGCGATTTCGCCCCAACCCCGAGTTGATCGAGCATCGGCCGCAGGTTTACCTGAGCATGGGACTGACCGCGGAGAACGTGGCGCGAAAGTATGCGGTTTCCCGCGAAGACGCCGACGCATTCTCGTACCGCAGCCATCAGAAGGCGCTGGCAGCGCAGCAGGCGAAACGGTTCGCGGACGACGGCATCGTTCCGCTGAACGTCGAGTTCGTCGACGTCAACGGTTCCGGCGAAACCGTCCGTCAGCGGATCACGTTCGACACCGATGAAGGACCGCGAGCCGACACCACCGTGGAGGCGCTCGCGAAGTTGCGTCCGGTGTTCCACGCGAAAGGAGTGGTGACCGCTGGGAACTCGAGCCAGACCTCCGATGGTGCCGCGGCGGTAATGGTCATGTCGCGCCGTCGCGCAGGCGAGCTGGGTCTCAAGCCGCTGGCGCGTTTCGTCGCCTTTGCTGTCGGCGGAGTGCCGCCGGAGATCATGGGCATGGGTCCGGTCGTGGCGGTGCCGAAAGCGCTGAAGCTTGCCGGACTCACCCTCGACCAGATCGACCTCATCGAGTTGAACGAGGCCTTCGCCGCACAGGCGCTCGCGGTGATGCGAGAGCTCGGTCTGAAGGAGGAACGCGTCAACGTCAATGGCGGCGCGATCGCGCTCGGGCATCCGCTCGGTGCCTCCGGCGCAAAGCTGACCGTGCAACTGCTCGGGGAGATGCGTCGGCGCCGGTCGCGATACGGCATGGTCACCATGTGCGTCGGCGGCGGGCAGGGAGCGGCGACGATCTTCGAGAACCTCCAGAGTTGAAGATGGATTTCGAACTTTCTCCGCAGCTCATCGACTTGCGCGATCGCGTGGCGACGTTCGTTCGCGACGAAGTCATGCCGGCGGAGAACGGCACGGCCGATATCCCGGCTCTGCGCGACAAAGCGCGGAAGGCCGGCATCTACGGCCCGCAGTTGCCGCGCGAGTACGGCGGACTCGGACTCGGAACTGTGGGCATGTGCGTCGTCTTCGAGCAGGCCGGGCGCAGTTTTCTCGGCCCGCTGGCGCTCAACTGCGCGGCACCGGACGAAGGCAACATGCACCTGCTGTCGCTCTACGCAACCGATGAACAGCGCGAGCGGTATCTGCGGCCATTGGTCGAAGGGAAGATTCGGTCGTGCTTCGCGATGTCCGAACCGGCACCGGGCGCCGGCTCCGATCCCACCATGATGCAGACGCGCGCCGAGCGCGTCGACGGCGACTGGGAGATCAACGGCCGGAAGTGGTTCACCACCGGGGCCGTCGGAGCCGCGTTTGCGATCACGATGGCAGTCACCGATGAGAACACTGAGAAGAGGGGCGTGACGATGTTTCTCGTCCCGACCGACACGCCCGGATTCCGCGTGCTCCGTTCGATTCCAACGATGGGTGGGCACGAGCCCGGTCACGGCGAAGTGGAGTACGAACACGTGCGCGTCCCCGATGCAGCCGTTCTCGGCAAGGTCGGCGACGGCTTCAAGATGGCGCAGGTCCGCCTCACCCCGGCGCGGCTGACGCACTGCATGCGGTGGCTTGGTGTGGCGCAGCGCTCGCTGGAGATCGCCGTCGATCGAGCGCGCTCGCGGGAGGCATTCGGAAAGAAGCTCGCCGAACATCAGGCGGTCCAGTGGATGATCGCCGACTCCGAGATCGAGCTGCACGCCTCGCGTCTCATGGTGATGCAGGCGGCATGGAAGCACGAGCGCGGCGACGACATTCGGCACCAGTCGTCGATCTGCAAAGTCTTCGTATCCGAGGCGATCAATCGGGTGATCGACCGGGCCATTCAGATCTGCGGCGCTCTCGGTTTCTCGACCGACACGCCGCTCGAGCATTTCTACCGCGAGGCGCGAGCATTCCGGATCTACGACGGCCCGTCGGAAGTGCACCGCATGGTCATTGCGCGGAATGTGTTGCGTTCGAAAGGTTGAGCGATGGTCATGACGGTCCTACGGACAGCACTCGATGATCTCCGCGAGCACGCCGGCAGCGAGCTGGCGGTCAGCGACTGGGTCACGGTCTCGCAGGAAAGGATCGATGCATTCGCCTCGGCCACTGGCGACGATCAATGGCTGCACGTCGATGCGGAGCGCGCGGCGCGCGAGTCCCCTTATCGCGGAACGATCGCCCACGGATTCCTGACCCTTTCTCTGATCGGCACACTTCTGCGGGATGCAATCGCCCTCGATGGTGTTCGCATGTCCGTGAACTACGGCTCGAATCGCGTGCGCTTTATCGCGCCGGTGATCGCCGGCACCCGTATCCGCGGACGATTTGTCGTCGCCTCGGCGGAACCGAGCGGCGATGCGTTGAAGGTCGTCTGGAACGTGACGGTCGAATGCGAACCGGATTCGAAACCGTGTTGCGTCGCAGAGTGGATCGTCCTCTACTACTCATGAGATTTCGCGACAAAGTGGTCTGGGTCACCGGTGCGTCGTCAGGAATCGGGGAGGCGCTTGCGGTCGCGTTCAGCCGCGAAGGGGCGAAGCTGGTGCTCTCCTCGCGAAATGCCGCGGAGTTGAAGCGCGTGCGCAACGCCTGTGATGGAGATGCGCATCTTGTCCTGCCACTCGACCTGACGCAGCAGGATGCTCTTGCGAACGCCACCTCGACGGTCCTCCGGCAGTTTGATCATGTCGACGTGCTGGTGCACAGCGGCGGGGTGAGTCAGCGATCGCTGGTCGCGGAAACGACGCTTGCCACTGACCGCGCCATCATGGATCTCAACTTCTTCGGCACCGTAGCGCTCACGAAGGCCGTGTTGCCGTCGATGCTGGCGAGGAAATCGGGACACATCGTGCCGATCAGCAGCGTGGTGGGTTACGTCGGCACTCCTCTGCGCTCGACATACTCGGCATCCAAACATGCGTTGCACGGCTTCTTCGATTCGCTGCGCGCCGAAGTCGCGAAGGACGGCATCGACATCACGATCGTCTGCCCGGGCTACATTCGAACGAACGTTTCGCGCAACGCGCTGACCGGGGACGGGTCGAGGTTGGGAAAGATGGACCGCACACACGATCACGCGATGCTGCCCGAAACGTGCGCCCGCCGGATCGTCGATGCGGTCGCGAAACGGAAGCAGGAGCTGGTCGTCGGCGGCAAGGAAACCTGGACGGTGGCGTTGAAGCGATTCGCGCCGCGGATCGTCGCGCGAATGGTGAGGATGAAATGACCACACCGAAACGCAGCCGGACGATCGAGTGGGAAGATCCGCAACTGCTCGTCGAGGCGATGAACAGCGGCCTGACCGGACTCCAGTTCCTGGAGAAGTTCGTCCGACGTGAGCTGCCCGGGGCGCCGATGGCGATGCTGATGGATTTTGCGATCGTCGAGGTCAGCCCCGGTCGCGCCGTGTTCGCCGTCGAGCCGGCGGAGTTTCACTACAACCCGATTGGAGTCGTGCACGGTGGTCTGGCCGCGACGCTGCTCGATTCGGCGATGGGCTGCGCCATCCAGTCCATGCTGCCCGCCGGTGTGGGCTACTCGACGCTCGAGATCAAGGTGAACTTCATTCGCGCCATTACATCAACCACGGGGCTCGTTCGGAGCGAAGCGACGGTCGTTCACGTGGGGAGAAGCACTGCCACCGCGGAAGGGCGCGTGGTCGACAAAGACGGGAAGCTCTACGCGCACGCGACGACGACATGCATCATCCTGCAAGGGGGTTCTGTGTGAGGGCCGACTTCAGTCGGCCGGCTGAAGCCGGCCCTCACACAGACACGAAGCCGGTGCGCGCGAGTGAGCAACTCGAGTGGGGCCGGCTGTCGGCGTATCTGCGATCCGAGCTGTCGAAGCAGATCGATGGATTCGACCGCGCCGCCGAAATGGAGGTCGAGCAGTTCCCCGGCGGGCACTCCAATCTCACGTACCTGCTTCGATTCGGCGACCGCGAGCTCGTCATGCGCCGCCCGCCGTTCGGACCGGTGCCGCCTCGCGCGCACGACATGGCCCGCGAGTGCCGCCTGCTCGCCGCCGTGCATCCTTTTTTTCCGCTGGCGCCGCG
>JBBRMQ010000057.1:0-19826 GCA_038230775.1 Thermoanaerobaculia bacterium | reverse complement strand
GACGGCGGCGCTACATGGACTCGCGGTTTTCGTATCGCCGGCGTCCTCGCCGGCCGTTCCGCCAGCGTCTCGCTGGCGGTTTCTATCGCCGCCGGGCCGGCGGCGGTCCCGCCGGCGAGCCGCCGGCGTTCCACGGTTTGTATGTCAGCGCGAAGTCGATGCGGCGCTGCGGGGCGGGGTGGCTGTAGCGCCAGAGCTCGATGAACCTTGGCGGGTCGGGGTCCACCTTCGAATCCTCGGCGAACTTTACGAAGGCGCTCGCCGTCGCTTCGTTGAGGTGTGTGAGCTCCAGGCCGAACTTGTCCGCCTCGTGCTCGATGTGGCGCGAGAAGGCCGACGTGATCGGCGAGAGCAAGAAGCCGATCGTCGAGACGATGATCAGCAACTTCGGCAAGGTCTCAGGATCGCCGCGGTCGCGATAGAAGTACTGCGTGATGAACAGGATCACGAACGAGATGAGCACCCCGAACGCCATCCCCTTCCATAGATGATGCAGCACGTAGTGCCCCATCTCGTGGCCCATGACGCCGATGATCTCGTCGTGATCGAGCTTTGCCAGCAGCGTGTCCCACAACACGATGCGCTTCGAGACGCCCATCCCCGTCACATACGCGTTCATGGTCGTGGTCTGCTTCGACTTGTTCACTTGATAGACGCGGCTACCCTCGATCCCCGCGCGCCCCGCCTCGTTCAACAGATCGGTCCGCAGCACGGGATCCTTCAGCGGGATGAACTCGTTGAACAGCGGATCGATGATCAGCGGCGTGATGACGATGCCGAGGATGATCACCGGAATCGAGCCGAGCCAGAGGACCACCCACCAACGCTTGAAGAGCTGAATGCCGAGCAGCGCGAGCGCGGCGACGAATCCACCGAGGATCATGTCGACGGCCATTGCTTTGCCGAAGTCGCCGAGCCACGAGAGAAAGGTCTGATGCGTCAACGCGAACTGATGCGGCACGATGAAGTCGCCGTACAACGTGAGCGGGAACTCCAGCGCGCTGGTGACCACGGTCAGCAGCGCGAAGTACAGCATCGAGGCGATGAAGCTCCATCGCACGCGAGTGGCGTTTCTTATCTTCGTGGAGATTCCGGTCTTCAACACGAGGAGCAGGACGCCGATCCCGTACACGAACCCCACGAAGTAGAGGACGTCGTAGATCCGGCTGTGGCGGATCATCTCCGGCGTCACGCGCACCGTGAAGCGGTCTTGTTTCTGTGTGTGGACCGGCTTCAGCCGGTCTGGGGCCTGACCGGCTAAAGCCGGTCCACACACAGAAGCACACACGAACAGGAGAAGGCAGACCTTCCGCATCGCGGGATATCATCCCACGCGATGTTCTCCATCCGCGCAGCGACTGAAGAGGATGTGCCGCTCATCCTCTATTTCATCAACGAGCTCGCGATCTACGAGAAGCTGCACGACCGCGTCGTCGCGACAGAAGAGCGCATCCGCCGCACGTTGTTCGGCAATCCGCGTTTCGCCGAAGTGATCATCGGCGAGGAGGAGGGCGAGCCGGCCGGCTTCGCGCTCTTCTTCCACAACTACTCGACGTTCATCGGCCTGCCCGGCATCTACCTCGAGGACCTGTTCGTGAAAAGAGAGCACCGCGGCAAGGGCTACGGAAAATCGTTGCTGGCGCGGCTGGCGAAGATCGCGCAGGATCGCCAGTGCGGCCGCGTGGAATGGGCCGTTCTCGACTGGAACGAGCCATCGATCAACTTTTATCGCCGCATCGGCGCGATCTCGCTCGATGACTGGAAGATGTTTCGCCTGACAGGCGACGCGCTGAGCGCGCTCGCCGGGAGCAAGTAATGGACAAAGCGAAAGTGGTCGGACTTCTCAACAAGATTCTCGAAGCAGAGCTGGCGGGCGTCGTGCGCTACACGCACTACTCGTTCATGGTCTTCGGCTACAACCGCATCCCGATCGTGTCGTGGCTGCGCGAGCAGGCGACGGAGTCGATGACCCACGCCCAGCAAGCCGGCGAGATCATCACCGCCCTCGGCGAACATCCCTCGCTGTCGATCGGCGACCTGCTGGAGACGCACAAGCACGACGTCGGCGACATCCTCCGCGAAGCGCTGCAGAACGAGAAGAGCGGCCTCGCACTCTACAAGCAGCTGCTCGCCGCGGTGGAAGGCGATGAAGTGTGGATCGAGGAGTACGCGCGGCAGATGATCCACGCCGAGGAGCTGCACTCGTTCGAGGTGGACAAGATGTTGCGGAAGCCGGGGGAAGTGAAGAGTTTTTCGGCCTGACGCGTTTTACGATCGCAACGCTTCGACGGGCTCGAGGCGCGACGCGGTGATCGACGGATACAGACCGGCCAGCAGTCCGATCGAGATCGCAAAGCCGCTCGCGACCGAGAGCCCGAACATCGACACCGGCAGACCGGCCGGAAAGAATCCGGAGATCACTTTCACCAGCGCGATGCCTCCGGCCAGCCCGATGACGGCGCCAGTCACCGATAACGTGATCGACTCGATCAGAAACTGACCGAAGATCTCGCCGTTCGATGCGCCCAACGATTTGCGCAGACCGATCTCGAACAGGCGCTCGGAGATCGAGATCTTGAGCACGGAGAAGATGCCGACGCCGCCGATCAGCAGCGACACCGCCGCGATCGAGAAGAAGACGATGCGCCAGTTGCGCAGGATGCGCACGATGTTGCCGCGCTCCTTCAGGATTTCCTTGCCGACGTTCTCCACCTTCACGTCGTGAATGCCGTTGTGCGCCTGCGCGTACAGCTTCGACGTCTCATCCTCGGCATCGATGGCCTTCTCCGGCTCGACGGCCTTCGCGATCACGTACGAGATCGCGTTGCGGCCGTACATCTGCTCGTAGATCGAGAACGGGATGTAGACGCCGTCGGTCTCCTTGCGCATGTCGTCGTCGTTGACGAACGCCATGTTGAACTTCGTGCCGACGCCGATGACGGTGAGGCGGCGACCGCCGATGCTGATCTGCTGGCCGACGGCCTTGTCGCCGCCGAACAGCTTTTCCTTGAGCTTGAATCCGATGACGGCAACCGCCTTCGACCCCTGCTCATCACTCTCGCTGATCAACCGTCCCTCGGACGTCTTCCGGCCTTTGATCTGCACGAAGGCCGGCGTGATGCCGTAGACGTTCACGCGCCGCGTCATGGTGCCCGCGGTGATGACGCCGCGCGTCTCGCCGACCGGACCGATCGCCTTCACCAGCTCGCTGCTCTCGAAATAGCTCGTGTCCTCGGTGCGCATGCCGCGCGAGAGACCCGCTTTCGCCGCCTCGATCTTGTCGACCGGCTTGCGCTTGTGAACGATCAGCACGCTGTCCATGCCGAGGTCTTCCATCCCCTGCCACACGGCGGCGGAGACGCCGTCGAGCACCGACATCACGACCACGATCGCGAGCGTGCCGAGGATCACGCCGATGAGCGTGAAGAAAGAGCGGAGCGGATGCCCTTTCACTTCTTCGAGGCTGGTTCTTATCGACTCGCCTACGTACATGCGCTCACTCCGTTCGCGCGTTGCGTGGCGCGCATTTATTCTGCCCTCAATGCTTCAATCGGATTGAGCCGCGACGCCCGGATCGCGGGGTACATTCCGAACACCAGTCCCGTTCCGGCCGCGAAGACGAGCGCCTTCACGATGGTGTCGGCCGTGACGACGGCGGGATCGCGCGTCAGCATCGCGATGCCGTCGGTGAACAGCTTGCCGACGCCGAGGCCCAGGAAGCCGCCGATGACCGAGACCAGGACGGATTCCGCGAGGAACTGTCCGAAGATCTGCGCCGGCGACGCGCCGACGGCCTTGCGCGTGCCGACTTCGCGGACACGCTCGTTAAAGGATGCGAGCTGGATGTTCATCACGACGATGCCGCCGACGATCAGCGAGATCAGTCCGCAGATCATGAACGTCATGTCGTACATCTGATTCTGCTGTTCGTTGCGCTTGAGGTTCGCGACGCGCGACATGACCTCGTAATCCTTCACGCCGTGCGCGCGGCGAAGGACCTTGCGGATCTGATCGACCGCTTCCTCGTGCGTCTTCACGTTGATCATGCGCGCGTTCATGAAGCTGACCTTGCCCGTCTCGAGCGTCTGCCCCTTGCGCGTGAAGTACGTCGTAATCGGGATGTAGATCTGGCGGTTGGCCCAGCGCATCACGTTGCGCTTGTGATCGAAGCTGAAGTACTTCTCTTCCATCACGCCCACGACCTGGTAGCCGGTGCCGCCGATGGTGACGGTCTTGCCGATCGGGTTGTCGGTGGAGAAGAACTCGGCCGCCCGCTCCGATCCGAAAACCACCACGCGCGCCGCGGACTGTACGTCCCCATCGGTGATGAAGCGTCCGCGCGCGGCGTGCACGTCGTTCATCGGCGAATACGCGGGAACGACGCCCATCACGCCGCGGGCCTTCTCGACCTCGCGATAGCGGACGCTCAGATCTTCCTGTGCCACCGGCGACACGAGATCGATCTCCGGACAATCGCGCTTGATGGCCACCGCGTCGCGATAGGTCAGACCTTTCGACGCCAGCGCTTTCGCGTCGAGCGTCACTTTTCCGGTCGGCCGATCCCAGATCCAGATCTTCTGGATGCCGCCGCTGATGCGGTAGTACTCCATCGACGCGGCCTTGCCGGCCACCGAGAGCGAGAACGTGGCCACGATCGATCCGGCACCGAGGATGATGCCGACGAGCTGCAGCAGCGTGCGCCCGAAGTGATCCTTGATGTCGCGGATCCCGTCGATGATCGATTCGAGGAGAATCATTTTCTTGCCTCGGTGTGGACTAGCTTCTGTGTGAGGGCCGGCTTCTGTGTGAGGACCGGCTTCAGCCGGTCGGATCTGACCGGCTGAAGCCGGTCCTCACACAGAGGCAGAAGCAGAGGCAGAGGCAGAGGCAGAGGCGGAGGCAGAGTCCTACTCACTCTCGTCTCCATCGACGATGCGCCCGTCGACGATGCTGATGCGGCGATGTGTGCGCTGCGCGATCGCGGGATCGTGCGTCACGAGGATGATCGTCTCCTCGCCGGCGAGGTTCTCGAAGATGTCGATGATCTCGCTGCCGGTCTTCTGATCGAGGTTGCCCGTCGGCTCGTCGGCGAGGATCAGCGACGGATTGTTCACCAGCGCGCGGGCGATCGCGACGCGCTGTCGTTGTCCGCCCGACAGCTCATTCGGCCGATTCTTCGCCCGGGTGCCGAGGCCGACGCGCTCGAGCGCTTTCTGCGCGCGCTCGCGGCGTTCGTCGCGGCCGACGCCCGCGTAGAGCAGCGGCAGCTCGACGTTCTTGAGGATCGTCGCGCGCGGCAGCAGGTTGAACGTCTGGAACACGAAGCCGATCTTCTGATTGCGGATGCGCGCGAGCTCGCGGTTCGTCATCTCCGCAACGTCCTGACCGTCGAGCCAGTACTTCCCGCTCGTCGGAGTGTCGAGGCAGCCGAGGATGTGCATGAGCGTCGACTTGCCGGAACCGGAGGGGCCGGTGATGGAGGCGAACTCCCCTTCCTGGATCGCGACGTCGACACCGCGCAGAGCCGCCACGGCGTTTTCACCCGAGTCGTAGATCGTGGTGATGTTTTCCAGCTGAATGAGAGCCTTGCCCGCTGCTTCGTTCATGGGCTCGTCCGCGTATGCGACTGCTGTCATCGTCGGTCTCCTGTGTGGGGCCAGCCCTCTGGCTGGCCGGCCAGCCGGAGGGCTGGCCCCACACCGCTAGTCGTCGTTCTCGTCCTTCTTGTCCTTGGGCAGGGTCGGATCTTCGAGCGCGACTTCCTCGCCGAGCTTGAGACCCTTGAGGATCTCGACGTGCGCGTTGTCCGAGAGACCGGTCACGACCACGCGCTTGTCGAAGTACTTTTTCCACGCGTTCTTGTCGATCTTGCCGTCGGCCGATTTCTTCTCCGGCTGCTGCACGGTCTTCGGGTCGATGTTCTTCTTCACGTACACGATCTCGCCTTCGTCGCGCTGGAACACCGACTCGACGGGAACCGTCAGCACCTTCGGCTTGCGCTCGCCGACCATCTCGATGTTCGCGGTCATGCCGGAGCGCAGCTCTTTGCCCTGCGAGTCGAGGCGCACTTCGACGTCGAACACGCGGACCTTGTCATCGATGCGGACCGCCGGCGCGATGCGATCGACGCGGCCGGGGAACGACATCTTCGGATAGGCATCGAGCGTGACCTTCACCGGCATGCCGACGCGCACCTTGCCGATATCGACTTCGTTGACGCCGGCCTTCACGATCATCGAGGAGACGTCGGCGACCGAGAACAGGATCGTGCCCGCGTTGAACGACGACACGCCGGAGGTGATCGACTCGCCGATCTCGACGTTCTTCGTCAGAACGGTACCGTCCATCGGCGAGACGACGTTCGAGCCCGTGAACTTCGCCGCGGAGAGGCCGATCGGGATGCCGCTCTTCTCGACGAGGTTGTACTTCTCCTGCGTCTTCTCGAACTCCTGCTTGGCGGACATGAACTCCGCTTCGCTGTCGCGGTTCTGGCGTCCGGCGAGGAGGCCGGCGTCGAACAGCTTGTGATCGCTCTCGAAATTCTTCCTGGCCTGCTCGTAGCGGATCTGCGCGGCGCTCAGCGCGTTCTTCGTTTCCGCGAGCGACTGCGCCTGGTTGAGGTCAGGCTCGACGCGGGCCAGCACATCGCCGCGCTTCACCGAGTCGCCGTCGCGATGGAAGATCGAGACGACCTTTCCGGAAACGGCACTCTTGACGTCGACCTTGACCTCCGGCTGAACGTTGCCGACTTCGGTGACCTTGACCTGGATATCGGCGATCTCGGCCTTGCCGATCTTCACCGGCAACTTCACTTCCTGATTCTTCTTACCGTTGGCTTTCATCGCCACGAAGACGGCGATGATCGCCACCGCCAGGGCAACGATCGACCAGATCGCGACTCGCTTTTTTCGCTTGGATGCAGTCATACGTGGACTCCTCGATTGATGCACGTATAACGCTCGAGAAGGGTAAAGGTTTCATGCACTTGCGACGGCTGCGCCGTCGCGTTGTCGGTTGTCGGTGGTCGGTTGTCAGAAGCAAGAGCCGAGGAGGGCGGGGACAACCGACAACTGACAACTGTCAACGCGCCGCGAAGCGGCGCTCGAAGTCACAACGTGGCGAGTTGTTCCTTGGGATACCCCTTCGCATCCACCTTCGGATGCGCTTGTGCGATCTTGCCGTTCTCGTCGATCACGTACGCGATGCGCTTGGCGTATTCATCTTTCGGGCTCGATGCGGCGCCGTAGGCCAGGCCGATCTTGCGATCGGTGTCGCTCAGCAGCGGAAAGGGGAAGTGGAACTTCTCGGCGAATTTGGCGTTGTCGGCGGGAGTGTCGAAGCTGACGCCGAGGATGCGGGCGTTTTTTGCTTCGTATTGCTGGTTGAGGTCCCGGAACCCGGAACCCTCCATCGTTCAGCCGGGGGTGCTGGCCTTCGGATAGAACCAGAGGACGACCTTCTTGCCGCGAAAGTCGCTGAGCTTCGTGCGCTTGCCCTGGTGATCGGTCACATCGAAGTCGGGAGCCTGGTCACCAACCTTGAGCATCGGAGCACCTCCTGTGATGCGCTGTAGCGCGAAACGAGCGATTCCTCCGAGGGACATGCGGACATTGTGCCCTGTTTTCTGTAGTGGCGGTCCCGGGACCACAGAAACATCTCAGATCCATCACAAAAACCGCAGCAGGAAGTCGATCACTCTCCGCTTCAGCGGGTTGAACGGCGGATAGAGAAACTGGATCGCGCTGAACTTCGTCGGCTGCTCGAGTACACCCCGCACGTTCGAGAACGCCTCGAAGCCGAAGAAGCCGTGCGCTTTCCCCATGCCGCTGTTGCCCACGCCGCCGAACGGCAGGTTCACCTGATAGAAATGAACCAGCGTGTCGTTGATCACTGTGCCGCCGGCGCGGGTGTCGCGTACGAAACCGTGCGCCACCTCCTTGTCGCGGCTGAAGATGTAGAGAACGAGCGGCTTCTCGCGCTCATGGATGATGCGCAGCGCATCGTCGCGATCGCGATAGGCGACGATCGGCAGGATCGGCCCGAAGATCTCGTCGTTCATCACCGCCGAATCTGGCGCGACATCCGTCAAGATCGTCGGCTCCAGCCTGCCGTCGGCGAACAGGCCGCCGGCGACGATGCTGGCTCCCCCGGCGATCGCATCATCGAAGAGACGCTTCACGCGAGAGGCGTGGCGCTCGTTGACGAGATTCCCGCCGCTGTCGTGCACCGCGGCCTTGAGCGCTTCGATGAACGGCGCGCGAACGGCTTCGTCCACGAGGACGTAGTCGGGCGCGATGCAGACCTGACCGCTGTTCAGAAACTTTCCCCACGCGATCTTCCTCGCCGCCTCGGCCACGTCCGCGGTGCGATCGACGATAGCCGGCGACTTGCCGCCTAACTCGAGCGTAACCGAGGTGAGGTGTTCGGCCGCGGCTTTCATGACGATCTTGCCCACAGCCGGGCTGCCGGTGAAGAAGATGTGATCGAACTTTTTCTGCAGGAGCGCGGTCGCCACCGATGCGTCGCCTTCAATCACGGCGACCTCGCTCTCGTCGAAGACTTCGGCAAGGACGCGCTTCATGCACGCGCTGGTGGCCGGCGTCATCTCCGAAGGCTTGATGATCACGCGGTTGCCGGCGGCGATGGCGGAGACCAGCGGCCCGAGCGTCAGGTTGATCGGAAAGTTCCACGGCGAAATGATCAGCGCCATGCCCTTCGGCTCGTACGTGATGGTCGAGCGCGATCCGAAGAGCGCGATCGGCGTCGGCACCCGCCGCGGCTTCGCCCACTTCTTCAGATGCCGCGCCGCGTGGCGCGCCTCGCCTAACACCGGGTAGATCTCCGAGAGGTCGACTTCTTCCGCGGGCTTGCGATAGTCCGCCCACAACGCCGCCTTGAAATCTTTTCGTCGCCTGAGCACCACGGCGGCAAGCGCACGGATCTTCGCCACGCGTTCATCAACCGTGGTCAGCCGCGTGTTCGCGAGTTGCCGTTCGTAGATCGATGTCATGTCGGGCGCTCGGGATGACATACTTCGGCGATGCGAATCGGGATGGCACTGGCACTCACGCTGTTCGTTGTACCGCTAATCGCCGCACCGCAGAAGAAAAAGATGATGACGATCGCTGACGCAACGAAATTCGTGGACGAGGCCGAGGGGCAGTTGGCGGCGATCAATGTGGAGCAACAGCGCGCCGCGTGGGTGGCTGAGAACTTCATCACGTACGACACCCAGGTCCTCGCCGCCCAGGCCGGCGAGAAACAAATCAACCTCGGCGTCGCCTTGGCGAAGAAGGCCGCACAGTTCGATCACGTGGCCAAGCTGCCGTACGACATCCGCCGCAAGCTCGACCTCATCAAGTTGTCGCTGACGACGCCCGGCCCATCCGAGGCGAAGAAGACCGCGGAGCTGGCGAAGATCGCGGCGGAGATGGACGCCATGTACGGCGCGGGCAAGTACTGTCCGCCCGGCGCGACGGGCGAGCAATGCCTGGACGTCGAAGCGGTCACGAAGATCATGCAGACCAGCCGCGATCCGCAACGCCTCCTCGAGGTGTGGAACGGCTGGCACACCGTCTCGCGTCCGATGAAACCGTTGTACTCGCGCTTCGTCGATCTCACGAACGAAGGCGCGCGCGAGCTCGGATACCCGGACGCCGGCGCGATGTGGCGCGCGAAGTACGACATGGAGCCCGACGCGTTCGCCGCGGAGATGGACCGGCTGTGGGGACAGGTCAAGCCGCTGTACGACTCGCTGCATTGCTACGTGCGGACGAATCTGGCGAAGCAGTACGGCGAAAACGTCGTCGCTCCCGGGAAACCGATTCCCGCGCACCTCCTCGGCAACATCTGGGCGCAGGAATGGGGAACGATCTACGACCAGGTCGCGCCGGCGAACGCGGAGCGCGGCTACGACCTGACGAAGATCCTCGAGGCGCGGAAGGACATCGACGAAGTCGGGATGGTGCGCATCGGCGAGCACTTCTTCACGTCGTTAGGCTTCGCGCAGTTGCCGAAGACCTTCTGGGAACGGTCGCTGTTCACGAAGCCGCGCGATCGCGACGTGGTGTGTCACGCCAGTGCGTGGGACATCGACGACAAGGAAGACCTGCGCGTGAAGATGTGCATCTCGAAGAGCGCGGATTACTTCCAGACCATCCATCACGAGCTGGGGCACAACTTCTACCAGCGCGCGTACATGCATCGGCCGTTTCTGTACAAGAACAGCGCGAACGACGCGTTCCACGAGGCGATCGGCGACACGATCGCGCTCTCGGTGACGCCGAGCTATCTCGTGAAGATCGGGCTGCTGGACAAGGAGCCGCCGGCGTCCGCGGATATCCCGCTGCTGCTGCACGACGCGCTCGACAAGGTCGCGTTCCTGCCGTTCGGTCTGCTCATCGACAAGTGGCGCTGGCAGGTGTTTTCCGGCGCCGTCACGCCCGCGAGCTACAACAAGGCGTGGTGGGATCTGAAGCTGAAGTATCAGGGCATCACTCCGCCGAACAGCCGAAGCGAGAGCGATTTCGATCCGGGCGCGAAGTACCACATCGCCGCCAACGTGCCGTATGCGCGCTACTTCCTCGCGCGCATTCTTCAGTTCCAGTTTCATCGCGCGCTGTGCAGGACGGCCGGGTATAGCGGACCCCTCAACCGCTGCTCGATCTACGACAACAAGGTGGCGGGCGAGAAGCTCAACACGATGCTGGCGATGGGGCAGAGCCGGCCGTGGCCCGACGCGCTGGAAGCGATCACCGGCGAGCGGCAGATGGATGCGACCGCGATGCTCGACTACTTCGCCCCGCTGAAGACGTGGCTCGACGAGCAGAACAAGGGCCAGAAGTGCGGGTGGTGACCGAAGCTCTGAGCAGATACTTCTGTGTGAGGACCGGCTTCAGCCGGTCACGATCGACCGGCTGAAGCCGGTCCTCACACAGAAGCCGGTCCTCACACAGAAGCCGGTCCTCACACAGAACCGCGTTTGCCGCTCTCAGTAGCCACCAGCAGGTCTCGCACGCGATGCGCAATATCGCGCGGCGTGGCGCTGATGCGGTCATGCTCCGCGGCGTCGATCAGCGATCGAAAGGCGCGGAACGCGTCTCCCCGATCCGACGCCTCGCGCAGCAATGCGATTGGATCGATCCCGCGCGCCACGAGCGCTGCTTCCACGGCATCGCGTGTCGCTGACGGCGTTTCCCGTACCAGAGAGCGCACCTGCCCGCGCAACCGCATCTGCCTTCGCATCCGCGGAATGGCGATTAAGAGCAGGAGCACAGCGGCGATCACTCCCGCGATCGGAGCCCAGCGCCGCTCGCTCCGCAGCGCCTGCGCGGGCGGCGGCGCGGCGCGTTCCGCCGCCATCACATCGATCGTCTTCGCCTCGCATCGAACCTCGCGCCGCTCGCCTGCAGGCGTGAGATACGTGGCGGCCAGCGCCGGCACGGTGAGACTTCCGCCGTGCGCCGGAAAGATGATGTAGCGCCATCGGCGCGTCATCCAGGCGTCGTAATTCACCGGAAAGACCTTCACGCCGCGGTCGACGATCTGCACCTCGCCATCGACGCGCCTCTGCCACGACGGCGGTCGCACCGATCGCAGATTCGCGCGGCCGGACAGCCCCAGATCGAACACCACCGGACCGCCATTTCTCTGCGACGGTGCGCCACACGTCGCGTTGAGGACGTTCGTCACGGCGATCACCGGCGGCCCCGCCGGAGTGGCGTTCGCGACGATGGTGATCGGCGAAGAGCGCCGGTGCACGTCGCTCATCTCGCCTTCGAAGAGTCCGAACGGATCGCCGGCGCTCCTGCGCTTCATCACGGAAGCGTGCAGCGCCATCGGGCCGATCGTCAGACTCCCGCTGCGCAGGGGAAACAAGGCCGCACGCCGGATGACCAACTTCTGCGCGGGCACGCCGCCTAACATCACGTCCTGCGGCTCCTCGCTGCGCACATTCAACTCCTCGGTCCAGAAGTGGTCGAGCTTCGGGATCTCGCCCAGCGAGTACTGCTGCACGCTGGCACCGTTGTAGAGCGTCCACGTGACGACGACCTCTTCGCCTTCGAAGACACTGCTCTTGTCGGCCTGCGCCATCACGAAGATCGGATCGCGACTCGTCGCCACCAGCTCGCGCATGATGCGCACGGGATCGTTCGACGCGACCGAGGCATCGCCGATTACATCGATGGCTACGATTGGCAGCGTGAGCTGGACGCCGTTCGAGTCGCGCAGAGTCAGCGGACCGACGGATGCGGCACCGACGGCCCGCGCGTGCGCCAGGTAGCGAAACACTTTCTTGCGCGACGTCGCGCCGTTGATCCACTGGAACTCGGACGAGACCGATGGAGCGCCATCGATCACGAGGTTCTGGACCGGAATACGCGGCGGGTCGATCGACGCGAAGTCGCCGTCGAGCGACAGTGAGATCGTGAGCGTGTCGTCGAACGGCAGCGTGCGTTTGTCGACGAGAAGCTCGTTCGCCGAAAGCGATGCCGCCAGCAGAAAGCTCGCGACGGCGACGCGTTTCACCATCCGACGCGCACTCGCTCCGGCCGCGCGCGATGCATGCGCGCCAGCTCCTCCTGTTCCTGCTGCTGCACGGAGCGGAGGAGCGCGTCACCGTTCGGGTCGCCCTTGCGGGTGTCGGCGCCGCCGGACGGTTGCGGTTGCGGCTTCGGACTGGCGCCGTTCTTGTCTCGATTGTCACCGCCCTTCTGTTTCTGCTCAGCCTGTTTCTTCGCCAGCGCGATCTCCAGATTGCGCTTCGCCGCCCCGTCACGCGGGTTCACCTTCAACGCCTCCGTGAAGTCGTGAACGGCGTAGTCGTACGCTTTCGCGTCGAGCGCGCTCTTGCCGCGGTTGTAGAAGGAGTCTGCGCGCAGCGACGGATCCTCGAGCGCCTTGGCAAGCGTCTGCGACCCCTGCTCGCGATCGCCCGCCGCAACCTGAGCGGTGCCGCGATTGAAGTTCGCCACGGACGACTGCCCCTGCTTCGCGAACGCCTTCGCTGCCTCGGCGTACTTCTTTTGCTCGAATGCCTTCACGCCGCGCGCGTTCGACGCGTGCGAATTCGTGTCGCGCCAGCGCTCGAGGAGGTTGAGTGCGAGGAGGAGTGCGGCGATCATCGCGGCCCCTCACCCGGCCTTCGGCCACCCTCTCCCCGCTCCGCGGGGCGAGGGGCTACGAACTTCGAGTAGCGCGAAATGAGTAGTACCTCGCGAGGGCCAACCAACTCTGCGTCGCGCGACCGTCGTAGCCCTTCGCCCCGCGTGCGGGGATAAGGTGCGCGAAGCGGGGATGAGGGGCAGAGCCCATTCACTCCGCACCTCGATGAACGAACGATCCGAACAACAGTGCGATGCACGCCAGCGCGAGTGGCCACTGATAACGCTCCACGGGAACGCGCACGTTTTTCTGGCGCGCGATGCCGCTGCGCGGTGCGGCCAGCGTGTCGAGATCGTGTGCGCCGAACGGATTCACATACGCGCGGCCGCCGGTCTGCTTCGCCACCTTCTGCATGGCCTCCGGGTGCGCGTAGGTGTAGACGACGTCGCCGTTGTCGTCGCGGAGATCGCCGCCGCCTTCGCTGCGCGGAATCGTGCTGCCGGAGGTTGAGCCTAGCGTGATGGTGGAGACGGGGACGCCGCGCGCGGCGAGCTTCTGCACCGCATCCGCGGTCTTGGTGCCCTGATCCTCGCCGTCGCTGATGACGATGATGTCGCCTTTCTGCGCGGGGTCAGAGTCGATGAGCCGCATCGCCGCGGTGAGCCCGACGCCCAGGTCGGTGCCGGGGTCGGAGAGCTCACCGGGTTGGATCGAGTCGAGCAGCGCTTCGACCGCCTCATCATCCGTGGTGAGCGGCGACACGACGTCGGATCGCATCTCGAAGATGACGAGGGCCACGCGGCCAGGATGCGACTCGATGATCCGCTTGGCAATCGCTTTCGCGGCATCGAGGCGCGAGGGGCCCGCGTCGGCCGCGGCCATGCTTTGCGAGACGTCGATGGCGATGACGCGATTCGTTTCTCGTTCTTCGACCGGAATCGTGGTGAAGCCCGCTCGTGGACCGGCCAGTGCAACGACTGCTGCCAGAAGCGACAGCGCGAGCACATAGGGCCGGATCGCGCGCATTGGATTCGCGAGGCCGCGCAGCCGTTCGGCGATGAATCGCCTGGCGAGCCGCGCGCGATGATGTTCGCGTGCGACGAGGAACGCGGCCGCGATCGGCGCCAGCAGCGCCAGGGCGAGCAGCGGCATCGAGCGAAACGTCAGGCCGAGATTTTCTGCCATATCGTTTCTCCCGACATCAACGCGAGCGCCAGCATCGCCAGCCCCGCGCCTAACGGTCCCGTATACAGCTCGTCCACCTTCTCGTTCTTCGGACCGATCAGGCGGCTCTTCTCCAGCTTGTCGATGCGATCGAGGATCTCCCCCATCGTCTTCGCATTCGTGGCGCGGAAATACTCGCCGCCGGTGACGTGCGCGATCGCGTTGAGCGTCGTCTCGTCAAGATCAGCGCGCACGAGCTGGTATGTGGTGACGATCTCGCCTGTCATCGGATCCTGCCGCTTGAGCGGAATCGGCACTGCCCCCTGGCTCCCGACGCCGATCGTGTACATCTTGATGCCGTTCTTCGCGGCGAGTTGCGCGGCCGTGATGGGCTCGATCGACCCGGAGTTGTTGACGCCGTCCGTAACGAGCACGATCACGCGGCTTCGCGTCTTCGAGCTGCGAAGCCGGTTGACGGCGGTGGCGATGGCGTGACCGATCGCGGTTCCGTCGCCGTTCTCCCCCACTTGCGCTTTCTCCAGGATCGCCTGCGCGATCTCGCGGTCGTAGGTGATCGGCACGCGCGTCGCCGCGCGGACGCCGAACGTGACGATGCCGATGCGATCGTCCTGCCGTTTCGCGATGAAGTCGCCGATCAGTTCCTTCGCCACTGTGAACCGGTTGCGGGGGCGGAAGTCCTCCGCGGCCATGCTGCCCGACGCGTCGAGCGCGATCACGATGTCGATGCCGTAGCGGTCGTTCGTCGCCAGACGCGTGACCCGCTGCGGCCGCGCCAGCGCGAAGATCATCGCCAGCGCCGCGAGACACTCGAGCAGAAACGGCAATCCTGCGAGCCGCGCACGAAGCGAGGTGCCGGGGTTGACGAGGGTGAGCGATGAGAGCGTGAAGACTCCGAAGCGATGCCGCCGGTCGCGGATCAGCAGCGCGACGCGCGCGATCACCAGCAGCGCGAGCAGCAGCCACCACGGCGAGGCAAGCCGCGTCACGATGTCACCCCGAGCAATTCAAGGAACCAGGCCAATGCATCGTGCCACCCGCCCACACCGGTTCCTCGCTCACGCTCGGAATGACATCGAATTGCCCCGAGCGTACGCGAGGGGCTCGTGTGGGGCCAGCCCTCCGGCTGGCCGGCCAGCCAAAGGGCTGGCCCCGCACACACGCTCACGCCGCCACCTCATCGGCCGGCTCCGGCACGAGGGCCAGCGCGCGCTGCGCGATCGCGTCAAAGTTCGCGGGCAGCGGGCCCCAGGGAGAAAACTTCTCGAGATCGCCCTGCCGCAGAATCTCCGCCATCGGCTCCGACCCCGACCGCTCGATCACCTCGGTCGTCGTCATGTCATGGCTGAGAGGAGACGTTTCGGCGAGGTAGTCGCGGAGCGCGTCCGCGAGCTTCGACCAGCGGAGCGGCAAATTCGGATTCCGGCGCAGCGTGTTGATGGCGGCGCGGAATTGTTCCGCGGGCGGAAGCAGCGGGACCGCTCGCGCGACTGCCGCGTCACGACGCAGCGCAGCGGCGGTCCATGCCGCGATTGCTGCGAACGCCGCGATCCCGATGGCCACGAACGGCAGCCGCGGATACGGAATCGTCCGCGGCGGTTTCAGCGGTGCCGGATCCATCTTGTCGTTCGGCTTCAGCACCGACTTCACCGGCACGTTCATGTCGTGAAATCGCACGCCGGCCACGCTCCCGCTCACCGTGAATGGATGCGGTTGAAAGGTGCGGATGACGACCGTGTCACCGCGCCGCGAAACGATCTCGTAGTTTGGCGACGGATCGAGGACGACCGGTCCCTGAAACTGCATCGTGATCGGATCACCGATCGTCGGCGACGCCGGCCGGAAGTGAGCCATGACGAAGAGAAGGATCGGGATCATGTGCGCCGCCGAACCATCCGCTGGCGGAAGAACCGGAGCAGCTCGCGATCGTACGGCATCGCCGTCGAGACGTTGAGCAGGTCGACGTTCGCAGAGCGCATCCGCCGGACCATCTGCTGATGATGCTGCACCGCGCGCTTCGCGACGCCCGCGCGCTCGAGATCGACGAGGCGCGTCTTGCCGGTCTCGGCGTCGGCGAGGCGCGCGAGACCTCCAGTCGGGAATCGTTCTTCGCGCGGATCGCTGACGGCGATCGCCACCACGTCATGGTGCGTGCTCAAACGCCGCATCGTCCGCTCGAAGTTGAGGTTGAGGAAGTCGGAAATCACGATGACGACCGCCCGCTTGCGCTGCACGCGCTGCAGAAACGCGGCGGCGCGATCGAGATCGGAGACGCCGTGGCATCCGCGCATGGCAGCGTCGACGGCCGCGCGCACGATCACCTGCGCATGCGCCGGCCCGCCGCGGCGCGGCGGGATGAACTGGCGCATGGTGTCGCCGAAGAGCATCAGCCCGACGCGATCGGAATTCTCCACCGCGGAAAAGGCGAAGACGGCGGCGAGCTCCGCGGCGATGTCGCACTTGCGCCAGTCGACGGAACCGAAGGCCATCGAGCCGGAGACGTCGATCGCAATGAGGATCGTGAGGTCGCGCTCTTCCACGA
Source organism: Thermoanaerobaculia bacterium (assembly GCA_038230775.1). Lineage (GTDB taxonomy): Bacteria > Acidobacteriota > Thermoanaerobaculia > Gp7-AA8 > Gp7-AA8 > JBBRMQ01. Next base: position 2,998 of record JBBRMQ010000057.1, on the reverse strand, counting down.
ACTGTTTGATGTGCGGCGTGCCGCTTCGTGCGGTGACGTTCCAGTCGATGGTGCGGACGTCGTCACCCGGTTGATACTCGCGCACCTGCGAGAACTCGATGCCGTGCCCGTGGAACGCCGAGTGATAGTCGCCCGCGAATCCGGCGCGGATCAGACGCGCGGAGATGATCTCCAGCTCCCGCACGCGGCGCGTGAGCGGAACCCGAAACTGCGGAGGGCGGGAGCGGAAGAGTCTCATGGGATTGTCGAGGACTGAGGACTGAGGACTGAGGACTGCGCCGCCCTCCCAAACAGGCGGATCTCAGTCCTCAGTCCGCAGTCCTCAGTCCTCCGCTGGATTCTCACGGGACGGCGACGGCGCCTAACACCTGCTCGATGATGCGGTCCGGTGTGATGTTCTCCGCCGCGGCTTCGTAACTGAGCACCAGGCGATGCCGCAGCACATCCGGCGCGACACTCTTCACATCCTCGGGCACGACATACGCGCGACCCTGGATGAAGGCGCGCGCTTTGGCCACGTGCGCCATCGCCAGCGTCGCGCGCGGCGACGCGCCGAAGGTGACGTGAGGAACGATCGATGGAAGACGCACCGAGGCCGGATCGCGCGTCGCGCCGACGATCTGGACGATGTAGCGGCTGATCTTCTCGTCGAGATGCACCGACGACGCGAGGCGCGCGATCGCTTGCACTTCGCTGAGCGGGAGCACGCGATGCACCTCCGGCCGCGGCGCGGTGGAGTCGAGATAGAGCGCGAGCATCTGCAGCTCTTCCTGCGTGGATGGATAGCCGACCTTCAGCTTCATCACGAAACGATCGACCTGCGCTTCGGGCAACGCGTAGGTGCCCTCGTGCTCGATCGGATTCTGCGTCGCGATGACGACGAACGGATCAGGCAGCGGATACGAGGTGTCGCTGATCGTGACCTGCCGCTCCTGCATCGCTTCCAGCAAAGCGCTCTGCACTTTGGCCGGCGCGCGGTTGATCTCATCGGCGAGGATGAAGTTCGCGAAGATCGGACCGAGCCGCGCGTTGAAGCTGCGGCCGGCAGGATCGAAGATCAGCGTGCCGGTGATGTCGGCGGGAAGAAGATCGGGCGTGAACTGGATGCGCTTGAAGGAGCCGTCGATCGAAGAAGCCAGCGTTTTGACGAGCAGCGTCTTCGCCAGGCCCGGTAACCCTTCGACCAGGACGTGGCCGCGGATGAGGAGCGCGATGATGAGCCGCTCGACGATCGCGTCCTGCCCGATCACCACCTTCCCCACCTCAGCCCGCAACCTGGCGATCGTTTCATGCGCCGCCGCGATTTGATTCGAGATTGTCGTCTGATCCATTGTGTTGAGTTTAACGTGCGACCGAAGAAGAAGTGGGGACAGAACTTCCTCCGCAACCGCGGCGCGGTGGAAAAAATTGTGGCCGCCGTGGAACCGCAGCCGGGCGAGACGGTGCTGGAGATCGGCCCGGGCGAGGGCGTTCTCACGGAGAAGCTGCTCGCGCTGGGCGCACCGTTCCAGGCCATCGAGATCGATCCGGAGCTCGCTGCGAAATTACGCGAGCGTTTCGGTGACGTGATCGTGAACGGCGACGCGCTGGAGACGCCCCTGCCCGAGGGACCGTTCCGCGCGGTGGGAAACCTCCCCTACAACGTTGGCACGCCGATCCTGCGCCGTGTGATCGCCGACCCGCACTTCCGCCGCGGCGTGTTCATGCTGCAGAAGGAGGTCGCCGATCGCCTGGTGGCGAAACCGCGCGACGAGCAATACGGATTCCTGACGCTCTACGTCGAGCTATTCGCGCGCACACGAATGCTGATGACCCTCGACCCCGGATCGTTCCACCCACCGCCGAAAGTACGCAGCGCGGTGGTGGTGCTCGATCCCGATCGGAAGCCATTCGCGTCGGACGCGTTGATCGACCTGATCTCGGCGGCGTTCCGGATGCGCCGAAAGAAGCTGGTCAACAACCTGGTCGGGTGGCGGGGGATGTCACGCGAAGAGGTGCTGGAGGCGATGCGCGGCGCGCGCATCGACGAGAATGCGCGCGCCGAGGAGTTGGGGTTGGAGGAGTTTGCTGCTATGGCAATGCAGCCGCCGCATTGACGGCGGCTTCGCAGTCGATGCGCGGTCCCATGACTTTGTATGGGATGTCTGCACCGGTGGCGACCAGGATCTTCTTCACATCTGCCGCGGTCATCAGGGATTTGACCTCAAGCACTAGTGCTGCTGCACCGGCCACTTTCGCGCACGCGCCCGACGTGCCGCCGTAATAGGGACTGTAGTTGCCTAGTGGCATTGTCGTGTAGTCGTCGTTCTCGTCTCCAGGCGCGGAGACGGTGACACTGCTCCCGTGGTTACTCGTCGTCGTTCGCTTGTCGATGTACTCAACGGTGGCGCCGACCACGATCGAGTCAGAACCGATGAACCGCTGACCGAAATCATTCAGCGACGCATCGCACGAGTCGTTGCCGGCCGGTACGCAAACCACGACATCCGCCTGCATTGCGCGATTCACCGCATCCTTGATGATGAGGACCTGATCAATCCGGCGTGAACATGCAGTCTCCATCTCGATATTAATGATGCCGCGCGTCCGAGCTGCCCGGAGGGCGTTCACGGCGTCGTCGATCGCCATCGCCAGGAGGCTCGCCTGACGCTGCGGATCTTCTGGGAGGGTGGTGCTGGCAACCTGCCATGCCCACAGGGTTGCCGCCGGTGCAAACCCCGCCGTGCCTGAACCATCATGAGCCGCTCCGATATGGCCGAGTGCGCCTGTCCCGTGGGACAGATCACCGATCGAATTGTTTTGTCCCGGAGCGATGATGTTTTTGAAACTCAAACGTCGAACGAATTCGGGGTGGTCGACGTCGAAACCCCAATCGAGATCGACGACGATCACTCCTGCGCCGGTCGCGACCTTCCAGGCGTTCAGGATGCCGCAGCGCCTGTGAAACCACTGGATTTCGGTGGCCGGCGCCCCGGTTGGTGGAACGCCAGATAGCGTC
>JBBRMQ010000056.1:0-20117 GCA_038230775.1 Thermoanaerobaculia bacterium | reverse complement strand
GTGCCCGGGCCGACGGTGCAGCGTTTTGCGGACCTGGCCAAGGAGCTCGGCATGGTGATGGTGCTGCCGGTGTACGAGCAGGAGCAGCCGGGGGTTCTCTACAACACCGCTGCGGTGATCGACGCCGACGGCACCTACCTCGGCAAATATCGCAAGAATCACATCCCGCACACCGCACCGGGCTTCTGGGAAAAGTACTACTTCCGCCCGGGCAACCTCGGCTATCCCGTCTTCGAGACCAAGTACGGCAAGGTCGGCGTCTACATCTGTTACGACCGGCACTTCCCCGAGGGCGCGCGCGAGCTCGGGCTGAATGGCGCGGAGATCGTGTTCAATCCATCGGCGACGGTCGCCGGTCTCTCCGAGTATCTGTGGAAGCTCGAACAGCCGGCCCACGCGGTGGCGAACGGATACTTCGTCGGCGCCATCAACCGCGTCGGATTCGAGAAGCCGTGGAACATCGGCGAGTTTTACGGACAGAGCTACTTCTGCGATCCCCGCGGCCAGATTCTGAACATCGCGAAGCGGGATGAGGACGCCCTCGTGACCTCCGAGCTCGACTTCGACAAGATCCGCGAAGTACGCCACACGTGGCAGTTCTACCGCGACCGCCGGCCGGAGACGTACAGCGGGATCGTGCGTCTATAGGAGTCGCCAATCGCAGCCTGGAGCTGATCGCGCTGTTAGGCCAGGATATCTCTGAGACGGCGGGCTCTCAATCCGACGACCGTGGCCTCAGAGGCCACCGCCCCAGTTGTGCAAAACGAGCGCACGACGTCGACGACCCGGCGCACGTCGCGCTCATCGTTCGCCGTGCCGAACGAGACGCGCACGGCGCCGACCGTCGTCTTCACACATGACGCGAACCGATCGACGGTGAAGTCTTCGGCGAGTTGATCGAAGCACTCGGCGATGCGCGTTCCGTCGAGTGCGAACGCCGCCTCCGACGCGCCGGGATTGCAGAAGCATCCGCCGCGCAGCGACACGTTCATCGCTCGGGCGCGTTCTTCCACCTCCCAGTACGGGACGCCTTCGATGTTGAACGCGGTGCGGCCATACAGCGTCGCGAACGGCGCGATCTCTTCCAGAAACATGTCCGTGAGACGCGCGACGTGCGCGCCGATGCGCTCCATGCCGATCTCTTCGAGCAGGGCAAAGCCCGCCGGCAGCGCGGCGATGCCGAGGAAGTTCGGCGTGCCGTCTTCGAAGGCGTCGTGCCGCGGGCGTAGCCGATGCGTATCCGCGCCGACGGACGCATAGATCACCGTGCCGCCGGCGAACCACGGCCGGCGAAGCTTCGCCAGCGATTGGCGGCGCGCGATCAGCGCTCCGATGCCGGTCGGGTAACCGAACAGCTTGTAAAACGAGAGCACGGCAAAATCCGCGGGACACTCGCGGAGGCTGAGCCTGTTGCTCGGCGCGAACGCCGCGACGTCGATGAGCACATCGAATCCGGCGGATCGCGCGCGGGCGGCGAGGCTCAGCGGATGAATGATTCCGGAGAAATTCGATCGCGCCGGAAAGGCGAACAATCCCGGCCCCCGGCCGAGCGTCTCGCTGCGCAAGTGCAAAGTGTGGTCGAGCGGCATCGTGCGGAGCGGCGCGCCTGCTCTTCGCGCGTACTCGCGAATGCCGTTGACGGAGTTGTGGTTGTCGGCCGAGAGCACGCATGACGCGGCGGGACCGAACGGATAGCTCTCCGCCACGAGCTTGATTGCAGCGCTCGTATTGGCGGTGAAAATCACGTCGTGCGTCGATTCATCGACGTCGAAAAAGCGGAGCACGATTCGTCGCACTCTGTCGATCGCCTGCGTGCTCAGGCGCGACGACGGTGATTCGGCGTGCGGATTGCCGAAGACGCCACCGGCCAGCAGCGCGTGATGGGCGTGGAGCTGCGATTCGCCGTACAGCGCGCTGCCGGTGTAATCCGCGTAGGTGTGGTTCTGCTCGTCGAGCCGCGAGAACTCGCGTTTTCGCAGCTCGGCGAACGTCAACATCCGTGCCGCCGCAGTCCGCCGAAATATCTCGTCACCGGCGTCGGCCGGGTCGCCGCGAGCACTTCGCGCTTCCATCCGTCGATACCGCCGCGAAGCACGTAGTCGCGACCATCCTTCCTGACGTGAATCGCGCTGTCGCCGGGTGCGTTCGTCGAGCCGGGGACATGCGCTATCGCAAATTCCTGCGCCGATCTGCCATCGATCACCTGAATCGTCTGGTGATCTTTGATCCATGACGCCAGGTCGAGTGGCTCGACGTAGCGCGTGATGTAAGGGCTGCCGGCGAACATGGTTACGATCGCCGCTAGCGCGAGCATGCCCCTCACCCCCGCTTCGCGGACCCTCTCCCCGCGCGCGGGGAGAGGGGTTACAAATGCACCGTCACGCTGAGGGGGAGGTGTGCCTCGTTGTCCCTCGCCCCGCAAAGCGGGGAGAGGGTGGCCGAAGGCCGGGTGAGGGGCAATCGCAAAGAAAAACACAACCGCACCAACCACCAACCCGTACGGCACGTGCAGCCACTGCGGGATCGTGAGCGCGCCGCGCGGCGTGCTCTCGTAAAAGCGCTGCAGGAACGCGAACGACAGGCCGGTGGCGAGCACGCCGGTGAACATTCCGCCCATCACTGCCAGTCCATCACCGCGACCGCTCGCCGCGGCCACGCACGACGTGCCGGGACACAGGCCCGCGATGAGAAAGCCGGCGCCGAAGATGGCGCCGCCGGCGATCTGCGGCAGCAGAAACGTTTCCGGCACGTACACGCCCGCGAGATCGAGAACGCCGAGCCGGCCTAACCAGAACGCGCCGAGCATGGCCACCACGATCGCGGTGAACATCACCTTGAGCACGGTGAAGTCGGTGAAGTAGAACTGGCCGGCGAGCTTCGGCGCACTGCCGAGGCCTGCGCGCTCGAGCGTCCAGCCGAAGGCGATCCCGATCGCCAGCGCGACGATCATCGCCACGCCCATCGCATCGCCGGCGCGAGCAGATACGCGATCGCAAACGCGACGATCATGAACGCCCAGCTTCCGACACTGAGAAGCGCGCCGCCGGTGAGCGCCAGTCCGCTCGTGCAGCCGCGCGCCAGCGCCGCGCCCAGACCCATCGCCACGCCGCCGCCGAAGGCGAGCGCGATGCGCGTGCGCGTCGTAATGCCTGCTCCGCGCTCCACCACGCGGCGAAAGCGTCCCGCGAGGAGCGCCGACAGAAAGCCGCCGATAATCACACCCGCGATCTCGACGACCAGCCAGTTGTCATCGCCGTGGTAGCGGGAAAAGTACGGATTGGCCGGCGCGACGCGCGCAGCGGCTGAGGCGAACGCGCCGGATGCTCCCAGTCCGCGTCCGGCGAACGCGTACGCCGACAGCAGAACGAGACCGAGTCCCGTTCCCGCCACGTACGGGTTGGCGTACGGTCGATTCAACGCGCTTTCTCCGCCGGGTTGTCGACGGGATAGTCGGCGTGGCGCGACCAGTCCTCGAACGAGCCGTCGTAGAGCAGAACGCGATGGCCGAGGAAGCGCGCGGCGAAGAGCATCGCCGTGGTCTGCTGGCCGATGTGGCAGTAGCCGATGACGGTGTCGTTTGGCTTCACGCCCGCTTTGGTGAAGAGATCGTTCCACTCCTGTGGCGATCGCAGCATCAACTGATCGTTGGTGATCTCGGTGAACGGAATGCTGTGCGCGCCCGCGATGTGGCCGGTGCGGTGCTTGCCGGCGTGACCTTCGCCGGTTTCGACGCCGTCGTAGTACGAGGCGTTGCGTCCGTCCACGATCGCGAATCCCGGCGCGTTGAGATGCGAGCGCACGAACTCAGCATCGACCACGATCGGATTGATCTTCAGCGCCGAAAGCGTCCCCTTCTTCGCTTCGGGCACGACATTGATGACGTCTTGGCCGGCTCGAACCCAGGCGTCCATGCCGCCGTCGAGCAGGCTGGAGCGGTCGCCGAGGCCGGCGTAGTCGAGGGTCAAGATGACGCGAGTGGTCGGCGAGACCCAATCCTTGCCGTAGTACGCGACCACCCGCGAGTTGTCGGAGATGCCGAGCGTTTCAAGGCGCTGGCGCAAGTCGTCCGCCGGCGGCATCTCGAGCATCAATCCTTTTCCGGTGTGATCGGAGATCGAGATGTCCTTGAGGCTGACATAGCGCGCGCCGGGGATGTGCTTCGCGTCGTACTCCGCCTTGTCGCCGATGTGAAGAAGGACAAGATTCGGATCGTTGAGATGTGCGGCGAGCCAGGGAACGGTGACGCTGATCGTGTTCGACGGGGCCGCAGCGAGGGGAAGCGTGACCAGCAGGAACGCGTAAATCAGTTTTCGCATGTCACGATTTTGCGCCTGAGGGGGCTGGGCGCTCGGTGACATGCAGCGAAACAGGCGATCGGTGCAGTGAGTTGGAGCGCCCCTCACCCGGCCTTCGGCCACCCTCTCCCCGCTGACGCGGGGCGAGGGGCTACTAGGCTCTCCTTCGCCACTCTCCAACCAACCTAGTAGTTCTCCTTCGCCACTCTCCAACTTAGTAGCCCTTCTCCCCGCGTGCGGCGAGGAGGTGCGCGGAGCGCGGATGAGGGGCTTCCGCTAAACTACGCAATCCCACATGCGGGACCACATCCTCTTCCTCGTCAATGGCCGCGAGCATCGCGTCACCGGCCGGCAGATCTTCTCCACCGTCGCCAACTGGCTGCGCTACGACGAAGCGGCCACCGGGACGAAGATCGTTTGTGAAGAAGGCGACTGCGGCGCGTGCACCGTCCTCGTGCGCCGGTCGGCCGAAGAGAACTTCGTTCCGGTCAACTCGTGCATTCAGATTCTCGCGCAGCTCGACGGCGCCTCCATCATCACGGTCGAGGGGCTGAAACAGGACGGCGAGCTGACGGCCGTGCAGCAGTCGATGGTCGTAAGCCACGGCGCGCAGTGCGGATACTGCACGCCTGGGTTCATCGTGGCGATGAGCGCGATGTACGAGACCTCCGATCGCGTCACCGACAAGCAGGTACGCGACGGACTGACGGGCAACCTCTGCCGATGCACGGGCTATGAGCCGATCATCAAGGCGGCGCTCGAGGTCGACGGGGCGGCGATGCCGAAGCTGCGCGATCGCTTTCCCGCGATTCCAAACGCGAGCGACGAGGTTCGGATCGAGAGCTTCTTCGCACCGACGACGATCGAAGACGCCGCACGCTTCAAGAGCGAGAATCGCGGATGCACGATCGTGCAGGGTGCGACCGACGTCGGCGTCTGGATGACCAAACGCCACTTCATGTCTCCCGCTCTCTTGTCACTGGGCAAGATCGCTGCGCTCAATGACATTCGTGACGACAACGGTCACATCGCCGTCGGCGCGAACGTCTCGCTGTCGCGCTTCGAGTCCTTCGTCCGCGACCGCATCCCGGAGCTGCATCGCATCCTCAGTATCTTCGGTTCGCCGCAGATCAGGAACGCCGGCACGCTTGCGGGAAACATCGCGAACGGCTCGCCCATCGGCGACACGATTCCCTACCTCATGGTTTCCGATGCGCAACTCGAGCTCGCAGGCACCGGCGGCACGCGTCTCGTGCCCATCAGTTCGTTCTATCGGGGATACAAGCAATTCGATCTGAAACCGGACGAGATCATCACGCGGGTCTTCGTACCGGTGGTGAAAGACACGATCAAGCTTTACAAAGTCTCGCGCCGCAAGGACCTCGACATCTCCGCGTTCACCGCGGCGATCCGCATGCGCGTCAACGGTCACATCGAAGATCCGCGCATCGCGTACGGCGGCGTCGCGCCGACGGTGATCCGGCTGCCGAAGACCGAGGCGTTCCTGGCCGGCAAGGCGCCGACGCTCGACGTCTTCGAGCGCGCCGGCGAAATCGCGCGCGGCGAGATCAAGCCGATCTCGGATGTTCGCGGCTCCGCCGATTACCGCCTGCAGCTCGCGCAGAACATCATGTCGAAGTTTTTCTACGACTTGCGCGCTGACGACTTGCGCACTGACGCGCGCGTTGACGGTTGACGGTTCACAGTTGACGGTTGCCGAAGCACGCAACTGCCACCGTCAACCGTCAACGCTCCGAAGGAGCACGCGTGACTTTCGCCACTTCCATCCCGGGGTAGCGGAACCATCCTTCGACGAAGTTGCCGTTCGCATCGAACTTCAATTGCAGATTCGCGAAGTCCAGCGGCTCGAACCACGTGTCATCGGACACGCGCAGCATCGCCGACTGGCGGATCGAGTTCCACGCGGCGACGGGCCGACCTTCGCGGAAAAGGATGGTGAACGTCCAGCCTCTTCCTTCGACGGTGTAGTGGCCGGCGATTTTCGGATCGGCGCTGTGAGGATCGGCCGCCAGTTTCACGGACGGGACCTCGTAGGGCTGATCGAAGATCATCGCTGCGAGGGACTGTGCGATGCCTGATGCGACCGTCGCGTAGTTGTTGGTGAGCACGATGACCGTCACGTCGTCGTCCATGAAGTAGAGAAGGTTCGCGCCGGCCCCTGGAAACGCGCCGCTCAGATTCGCGACGCGTTTGTCGAAGGTCTTCGACGGTGGTGTCCACGAGGCCAGCGCCACCTCCTTTGACAGGAGCGTGCCGTCGTACAACGCGCGGATGAAGCGATGAAGATCGCGCACCGTCGAATAGGACGATCCGCCGCCCACCTTCCACGATGTGTCTTCCGGTCCGCACACCGACATCCCGTGGCCGAAGGGATCGGGCATGTAGCCCGTCGCCAGCCGCGGTACGACCGTGGTCGTCGTCAGCTCGCCGGAGTCCTTCATCTTCGCCGGGTCATACACGTACTGCTTCACGACTTCCGCGTACGTCTTGCCGGTGACGCGCTCGATGATGTGGCCGAGGATGGCGTAGTTGGCGGTGGTGTAGGAATAGACCTCGCCGGGCTTGCTCACGATCTTCTCGCTCTTCAGCGCATCCACCACGTCAGCGGACGTGAAGTTCTGGCGGATGATGCGCCGCAGTTTGTCCGGATCGCGGAGACCGGAGCGATGCGTCATCAAGTGCCGGACGGTGATCGCATCCGCGGATGGAAAATCGGGAACCCACTTCGCGAGCACGTCGTCGGGCGAGAGCTTCTTCTCGGCAAAGAGCCGCTGCATGATGACGGACGTGAATCGCTTCGTGATCGACGCGATCGCAAATCTCGTGTCCACCGTGTTCGGCACACTGAACTCGTAGTTCGCCATGCCGTATGCCTTCTGGAAGAGGACCTCGTCGCCTTTCGCCACAAAAATGACTCCGCTGAACGCGTTGTATTCGACGTAGGGTTGCACCAGTTGATCGACGCGTTGCGCCAGCGGCGCTGCCGCGGCGGGCATCGCGAGGAGTAAAGTAAGAACGAAAGCCTTCGTATTCATCATGACGCGCATTGTGCTCAGGGAAGACGTTTCGCGCCACTGCGACCGAATGAACGGCTCGCTCCGGACCATGAACTGCTCATCGTCCGTGCGAAATGTGGAGACGGGCTTCAGCCTGTCTCGGGACCACCTGACAGAGGGGCGCCCGCAGCATCTGTGGCGGCGATGGACGAGGAATGTTGAATGTTCAATGTTGAATGTTGAATGTTCAGCCCTCACCTTCATTCAACATTCAACATTGAACATTCAACATTCCTCGTCGCCCGCCACCACAAGAGCAAACCGCGCGCGCGACGCCGCCGTCGTTCCCACACTCCTTCTCGCGATCCTTCTCCTCGCCGCGTGTGCGCAACCGCGCGATCAGGCCGCAAGGTTTCGCGGCGCGGATCAATCGGTGAACGTCCTGGAGATCTCGACCGGGAACGAGCGCGTCGTGACATCGCCCTACCTCATCGAGACGCCCGCGCGCGAGTTGTGGATGCGACAGCAGGTCGTTCTGCCGGACGCGAATAGCCGGACGATGTGCGTCTACGCGGCCATGCTCGCCTCCTTCGAGGTCTCTTGGGACGGAAAACTCATCGGCCGGTCGGGAGTCATCTCGAACGCCGGTCGTGCGGTCGCGCCGGGACCGATGGACAACTTCTTCGTGATTCCGGCCTCGTCGGCGAACGCCGGGCCACACATGCTGGCGTTCCACGTCGCCTTCGCGCAGCCGAAGCGAAACTGGTTTCACGGGATCGTGATCGGGGAGTACGAGCGGATGTTGCGCAGCCGCATCGTCGCGCAGGTCGTGCCACTCTCGGGCTTCGCGGTCTTCGTGGTGATCGGGATGTACTACCTCACTCTCAGTTTCGCCATGCGGCGTCGCGGCGCCGCGGTGACGTTCGCGTTGCTCTGTTTTGCATCCGCTCTCCTGGCCGTGGCGGAAACCTGGCGATGGACCGTCGGCTACACGTACGACGTTCAGGCCACTCGACTGGCGATCATCTCGGCGCTCACACTCTGCGTCTCGCTGCTGCTGCCCGCGTTTTTCATTCTCGAGCTGAACGTTCCGTGGGGCCGCCGGTGGATCGGTGCCTGTGCCGCCGTCCTCCTCGCCATCGTGGCAATTCCGGAACAACCCGACGATCTCTGTCTACGGCTCTTCTGGGCCTCGCTGCTTCTCTCGTCGTTTGCCATCGCCGGATCCGTCGCTCGCGAACGTCGCCGCACGATTCCGGGCGCCGTCGCGCTTTCGATTCTCATCGTCGCGATGGTCAACGGCGGCTTCCGCTTCAGCGACAACACGTTCTTCATCGCGTTCTGCCTGATGATCGTCTGCCTGCTCGTCAGCATGGCCATCGATCTTCGACGCGAACGCCGCGACCACGAGAGCGCGATGCTGCGGGCGGCGCGGCTGGAGATCGAGCTGCTGCAGAAAACGATTCAGCCGCATTTCGTCATGAACACGCTCACCGCGGTGATGGAGTGGCTGGAAGAGGATCCGCACGCCGGCGTCCAGTTTCTGGAGGCGTTCGCCGAAGAGCTGCGGCTGTTCTCGACGGTGTCGCGGAGCTCGAGCATCTCTCTCGCCGACGAGATCGCGTTATGCCGATCGCATCTCGTGGTCATGGGATGCCGCAAGGGCAAACGATTCCACCTGCGCGCGGACGAGGTCGATCCATCGTCCGCGATTCCGCCGGCGATTTTTCACACGCTGGTCGAGAACGCGCTCACGCACAACCGGTACGCCTCAAATGACGTTCAGTTCGTTCTGTCCGAAAAGCGGACGAACGGCCGCCGACGCTACGTCTTTGACGTGCCGCTCAGCGACGGCACTTCGCACAACGGGGACGGCACCGGCCTCCGCTACGTCAAGGCCCGTCTGGAAGAAACGTATCCGGGCGCATGGATCGTCGAGAGCGCACGCCTGGATGAGTCGTGGCGCACCACGATCGAGGTGCCGGCGTGACTAGGATCGTGATCGTGGAGGACGAAGCGGTCATCGCCCGCCGCGTCGCCCGCCTCTCCACCGAAATCCTCGGTCCCGACACGAGCGTGTCGATCGCGGCCAGCCTCGAGGATGCGCGAGCACTCGTGAGGCCCGCCGCCCCGGACATTCTCCTCCTCGACCTGAACGTCGAAGGGCGCGACGGATTCGATCTTCTTCACGATCCGATCCTGCGGCGAAGCCCGACAATCGTAGTATCGGCGCACACCGATCGCGCGCTCGAGGCCTTCGAGCTCGGCGTCCGCGATTTCGTTCCAAAGCCGTTCGGGCGCGATCGCCTCGAGCTCGCGCTGCGCCGGGCGCTCGACGACGCACCGAAACCGCCGGAGCGAATCGGGATCCGCAGCGGAGACGGAACGCTCTTCGTTCCAATGGACGAGATCGTCTACGCACGAGGCGCCGGTGCGCACTCCGAGCTCGTTCTCACGCGCGGCCGCGTGATCGAGCACGATCGAATGCTCGACCGCCTCGAGCAGCTTCTGCCCCCGCATTTTGAACGCATCCACAGGTCGCTGATCGTCGACACGCATCGCGTGGAGAAGCTGGTCTCGCAGGAAGGCTCGCGATACTGCGTCGTGCTCCGGGATGGAACGACTCTGCCGGTGGGGAGAACGCGTATCGCAGCGGTTAGGCGTGCAATCGCCCTCAAGTCCTAATTTTTGTGACGCCCGGTGTGATTCTGTGTGAGGACCGGCTTCAGCCGGTCGATCGTGACCGGCTGAAGCCGGTCCTCACACTGGTCGCCGGGCCGCCGGCGCTCCTTCGCTAGAAGCTATACTCGGCAAGCCCGATGTCCCAGGTTGGCAAGAACGTTCCGCACGACTCCGCGCGCGGCCACGTGACCGGCGAATCGATCTACGTCGACGACATCCCGTTCGCTCGAAACGAGCTCATCGTCGACCACTTCTGGTCGCCCGTCGCGCACGGTCGCATCCGTTCCATCGATACCTCCGCGGTCACAGGCGTGGTCGCCCTTTTCACGTACAAAGATCTCGCGCACAACCTCTTCGGCCCGATCATCAAAGATGAGATTCTGATCGCAGAAGACAAGGTGACGTTCATCGGGCAGCCGATCGTCGTCATCGCCGCGGAGTCGCGCGAGGCCATCCGCGCGGCCAAGGCAGCCATCAAAGTGGACATCGAGAAGCTGGAGCCGATCTTCACGATCGACGACGCGAAACGCGCGCAGCAGTTCATCGGCCCGACGCGCTCCATCAACCGCGGCGACGTCGAGGCGGCATTCGCCAAAGCGGAACACATCCTCGAAGGCACCTGGATCAACGGCGGGCAGGATCATTTCTATCTCGAGTCGCAGGCCGCGCTCGTCGTTCCGGGCGAGCTCGATCAGATGGTGGTGCACTCGTCCACGCAAAACCCATCGGAAGTGCAGGAAGTGATCGCGCACGTCCTCGGGCTGCCGGTCAACAAGGTCACCGTCGTCACCAAGCGCATGGGCGGCGGGTTCGGCGGCAAGGAGTGCCAGGCGACACATCCGGCGGCGCTGGCGGCGCTCGTCGCGCACAGGACGAAGCGGCCGGCGCGCATCGCCTACGGCAAGGACGACGACATGATCGTCACCGGCGGCCGCCATCCGTTCCAGAACGAATACAAAGTTGCGTTCACGGGCGACGGCGTGATCACCGCGCTCAAGGCCGATCTGTTCTCCGACGGCGGCGCCTACGCCGATCTGTCGCCCGCCGTGATGGGCCGCGCGATGACGCACATCGACAACGCCTACTACATCGCGAACGCGGCCATCAGCGGAACGATCTGCCGCACCAACCTGCCACCGAACACGGCGTTCCGCGGATTCGGCGGACCGCAAGGCGCGATCACCATCGAAAACATCCTCGAGGAAATCGCCACCCTTCTCGGCAAAGACCCGCTCGAGATCCGCGCGAGGAACTGCTACGGGGTGGACGATCGCAACATCACGCACTACAACCAGCGACTGCAGAACAATAAGCTGCCCGAGCTCTTTCGTGAGCTTCCTGTCCGGTGCGACTACAACGAGCGGCGCGCGTCAGTTTTCGCGTTCAACGCGCACTCGAAGACACATCTTCGCGGCATCGCCTGCACAGCCGTGAAGTTCGGAATCTCCTTCAACACCAAGTTCCTCAACCAGGCGAACGCGCTCGTCAACATTTACCTCGACGGCACCGTGCAGGTCTCGACCGGTGCGACAGAGATGGGCCAGGGCGTGAATACGAAGATCCGCCAACTCGTCGCGGACGAATTCGGAATCCCCGTCGACGACGTGATCCTGATGCCCACCTCCACGGAGAAGAACAACAACACGTCGGCGACCGCTGCATCGAGCGCGGCCGATCTGAACGGCAGCGCCGCCGTCGACGCCTGTCGCAAGATCCTCGCGCGGATGCTCGAGGTCGACGCCGGTCGCAAGCTGCCGTGGAAGCAGCTCGTCAAGGAGTCGTATCTCAGCCGCGTCTCGCTCGGCGACAAGGGTTTCTATTCGACAGAAGGCATCGACTGGGACGTCGACAAAGGCTGCGGCACGCCATTCCTCTACTTCACACAGGGACTCGCGATCTCGGAAGTGGAGATCGATCGCTTCACCGGCATGATGAAAGTGCTGCGCTGCGATCTCCTGATGGACATCGGTAAGCCGATCAACCCCGGCATCGATCGCGGGCAGATCACCGGCGCGTTCGTGCAGGGAGTCGGCTGGCTCACCACCGAAGAAAAACGGTGGACGCCGAACGGCGATCTCCTCACCCACTCGCCAACGACGTACAAGATTCCCAACATTCAGGATCTCCCCGAAGTGTTCAACGTCGACTGGATCGAGAACGCGGACAACACGGTCAACATCCGCGGCAGCAAAGCCGTCGGCGAGCCACCGCTGCTCCTCGGCATCTCGGTATTCATGGCCATCAAGAACGCGCTGTCGTTCGTCTCGCACGGAGAGATCGCGAAGATCAACGCGCCCGCGACGCCGGAAGAAATCCTGATGCGGCTGACCACCTCACGGGTCGCGGCATCGGTCGTATAGTTCAACCACCTTGCACATCACGGCCGGAACGCGCATCGGTTCCTACGAGGTCCTCGACTCGCTCGGCGCGGGCGGCATGGGAAGCGTCTTTCGGGCATCCGATCTACGGCTGGGACGCCAGGTCGCGATCAAGACCATCGGACAGGCACTTGCGAACGACGAGCACGCGATGGCGCGCTTCGAGCGTGAGGCGCACTTCCTCGCCGCACTGAATCATCCGAACATCGCGGCCATCTACGGAATCGAAGAGCACCAGGGGGAGCGATTTCTCGTTCTCGAGCTCGTGCCCGGCCTGACGCTCGACGCCATCATTCCTTTCCCGCTGTCGCGCGCGCTCGCAGTCGGAATCGACATCGCCTCGGCGCTGGAGGCTGCGCACGATGCCGGAATCGTGCATCGCGATCTGAAGCCGACCAACGTCAAGGTCACTCCCGACGGACGCGTGAAATTGCTCGACTTCGGCATCGCCAAGAACATCGTCCGCGACAAAGGCGATCTCTCGCACGCTTCGACCGTGGCCGGCAACCTCACGCAATCCGGATCGAGCGTCGGAACACCGGCGTACATGAGTCCCGAGCAGATCGCCGGCGGCGAGGTCGATCGCCAGACCGATATCTGGGCCTTCGGCTGCCTGCTGTTCGAGATGATCACGGCCCAGCGCGCGTTCAAAGGCACGACCTATCTGCAACTCGCGGACGCGATCCGCAATGACGAGCCCGACTGGTCGGCGTTGCCGCGCGGAACTCCGGATCGTTTGCGCCGCCTGATCGCGCACTGCCTGCGAAAGGGGCCGCGAGAGCGTCTCCACAGCATGGCGGACGTCCGCGTCGAGCTGCAGGAGATCGCGCATGAGCGCAGCGGCAGCGCCGTCTCACACGTCACGCGTCTCGGTCTCGTCGCGGCGATCGTTGTCGCGGTCCTCGCCGTCACGGCAGCGCTGCTCTGGCACAATCCCCCGCGAGCGCAATCTCGCCCGCTCATGCCGCGATTGACGCAGCTAACGTTCGCGCAAGGCGTCGAAGAGTTTCCAGGGTGGTCTCGAGACGGATCCTCGCTCGTCTACTCGGGCGAAATCGGCGGCGTACGCAAGATCTTCATCAAGCGGGTCGGGTCCAACGACGACCGCCAGCTCACGGCAGGCGATCACGATGACCTGCAGCCCGCGTGGTCGATGGATGGCAAGCGCGTGCTCTTCGTTCGGGGCCGCGAACCGAAGCGCCGCATCGAGCCGGGCGATGTCTTTGGCTTCTACGAGGCGACCGCGGCCGATCTGTGGTCGATCGACATCGCTTCAAAGCGCGAGACTCAGCTCGTCGCCAGCGCCTTCAGTCCCGCCGTCTCTCCGGATGGCAAGTCGGTTGCCGTCGACGCTTCGTGGGCCGGACCGCGCAGGATCTGGATCGTGGACGCGAACGGCTTGAACCCGCAACAGATCACAACGGAATCGTCCGAGGCCGTGGTGCACGTACTGCCGCAGTGGTCACCGGACGGAAAAAAAATCGTCTATCAGCGCATTGAACGGACGAAATTCGACATTGCCACCGTCGACGTCACCACGAAGCAGTCGGTCGCGGTGACGAACGACTCCTATCGCGAGATCAATCCCGTATGGTCGCCCTCAGGCCGCTACATCTACTTCTCTTCCGATCGCGGCGGCGGCATGAACGTCTGGCGCGTCGACGTCACAGCCGATGGAAAACCGAACGAGCGGCCGCAGCAGATTACGACCGGCGCCGGACAGGATGTGCAGATCTCGATCGCGCCCGATGGCAAGCGCATAGCCTATGCGACCTTGCATCAGAACGCGGACATCTGGCGCCTTCCGCTCGCCGCCGATTCCACGGTCTCCGGCCCGCCGCAACCTCTGATCGCGACCACGAGAGAAGACAGCCGCGGATCATGGTCCGCCGACGGACAGACCATCGTGTTCAATTCCGATCGCAGCGGAGACATGAACATCTGGACGTATCGGGTGCGCGATGGGACGGCGCGCCAAATCACGCGCGGTGATGGCGGTGACTTTCAGCCGAACATGTCCGCGGACAACCGGCAGATCGCCTTCTTCTCCTCGCGCAGCGGAAATGCCGACATCTGGAAGGCGGACGCCGCCAACGGAGCGCTCACGCAGCTCACACATGCGAAATCGCTCGAGATCAATCCGTTCTTCTCACCGGACGGCAGCGAGATCGCCTATCAGTCCGACGCCTCGGGACGTCTCGAGCTCTGGGTGATGCGCAGCGATGGCACGCAGCAGCGGCAGCGCACCAACATCGGAGCGGGCGGCCATTTCACCCGCTGGCTGAGGGACGGATTCATTTACTTCCGCTCGCCCGGCAACGGGATGATGCGTGTCCGCTCCACGACCGGAGAGCCGGAGCACGTGAGCAAGAACGGCGGCTCCCATATCTCATTCTCGCCTGACGGATCGAAGTTCATCGATGTGACCGGCCACAAAGTTCTCTCGCTGTACGGCCGCGACGACAGCGAGAAAAAGATGTTCGCCTTCGATGATACCGATGTGCGCATCGACTACCCGGTCTGGTCACCAGACGGCGCGTGGCTGCTGTTCGACCGGTTCAAGCCGGAGGGCGGCGACATCTGGATGGCCGAGGATCTCGAGTGATCCTGCGCAGCCGCCGGGTGGTCATGCCGAGCGGCACGCGCGCGGCCACCATTCACAGTCGCGGCGAGAAAATCGATCGCATCGGCGACTACGACGAGCCGTTCGACAGCGATGACGAAACGGATTACGGCGATCTCGTGATTCTGCCGGGACTCGTCGACTCGCACGTTCACGTCAACGAGCCGGGGCGGACGGAGTGGGAAGGCTTCGATACCGCGACGCGCGCCGCCGCGGCCGGCGGGATCACCACCATCATCGACATGCCGCTCAACAGCATCCCGCCCACGACGTCGGTCGCGGCGCTGCTGACGAAGGCGGAGGCGATGAGCGGGAAGTGCTGGGTCGATGTCGGTCTGTGGGGCGGCGCAGTGCCCGGCAACGCCTCCCAGTTGCAGCCGATGCTCCGCGAAGGCGCTCTCGGCTTCAAGTGTTTTCTCGTCGACTCGGGCGTCCCGGAATTCGGATGGCTCGATCGCGGGGGTCTGGCCACCGCGCTGACCACGATGCGAGATACGAACGCGCCGCTCCTCGTGCACGCCGAGCTCGCCGAACATCTTCACGCGATGACCGATCCTCACTCCTATCGCGCCTACGTTGCGTCACGACCGGCCATCGCGGAAGACACGGCGATCGACATGGTCTTCGACGAAGTGCGCCGCAGCGGCGCGAAAGCGCACATCGTGCATCTGTCGTCGGCAGGAGGCCTCGATCGCTTGCGGCGCGCGCGCGACTCGGGTCTGCGACTCACCGCCGAAACCACACCGCACTATCTCTACTTCGCCGAGGAGACGATTCCGGACGGCGCCTGCGCATTCAAATGCGCGCCGCCAATTCGCGATCGCGCCAATCGCGACCGTCTCTGGGACGGCCTCGATGTCCTGCAGGCGGTGGTCAGCGATCACTCGCCGTCGACGCCATCGCTCAAGCATCTCCACGACGGGAACATCGAGCGCGCGTGGGGAGGCATCGCGTCGCTGCAGTTCACACTGCCGATCATGAACACGCGTGGCCTCTCCCTTGATCGCATCGCGGAGCTGATGTGCGCCGGACCCGCCGATCTGGCCGGCGTCGCGAAAGGCCGCATCGAGCCGGGCGCGGATGCGGACCTCGCGATCTTCGATCCGGACGAGACGTTCCGCGTCACGCCGGAGATCATCGAGCATCGTCACAAAGTCACGCCGTACGCTGGTGAAGAACTGCGCGGAGTAGTCAAGACGACCTATCTGCGCGGAATGAAGATATGGGAGCATGGGGCGCATGTTGGAGCTCCAGGGGGACGATGGGTACGGGGAATGTTGAATGTTGAATGTTGAATGTTGAATGAGCCCCGGGCACGCATTCAACATTCAACATTCCTCGTACCCCCATCATGACCGACTTCAAAGACCTCGTAGACCTCGCCTCCGACCGCCTCGGCGGCTCTGTTCTCTTCGCCAACGACGACTTCTTTGCGGAGAAGGAAAATCTCGTCAAGCAGTCCGCACCGGTGTGGAAGGAACATGAGTACACCGACCGCGGGAAGTGGATGGACGGATGGGAAAGCCGCCGCAAGCGCGTGCCCGGTCACGATTTCGCGATCGTGCGGTTAGGCGCGCCGGGCATCCTTCGCGGCATCGTGGTCGACACCAGTTTCTTTCGCGGCAACTTTCCTTCGCACTGCTCGCTGGAGGCGTGCTTTGCGGCGCCGGAAACCCAGCCGGATGCGCTCACGGACTGGATCGAGATCCTTCCCAAGTCGGAACTGAAGGGCGATTCGCAGAACGAGTTCAGGATCGCGTCGCACTACGCGTTCACGCATCTGCGCTTTCACATCTATCCCGACGGCGGCGTCGCAAGGCTGCGCGTTTACGGCGAGGTCGTTCCGGAGTGGCATCACGAAGGCGGGCTGCAGCACGAGACCGATCTCGCGGCGATCGAGCACGGCGGCCAGGTGCTCAACTGCAGCGACATGTTCTTCGGACCGAAGCACAACCTCATCATGCCCGGCCGCGCCCGCAATATGAGCGACGGCTGGGAGACCAGACGGCGGCGGGGCCCGGGCAACGACTGGGTGATCGTGCAATTGGCGACCGAGGCGGTGGTGCGGCGGGTGGAGATCGATACGTCGCATTTCAAGGGCAACTATCCCGATACCTGTTCGATCGACTCCGATGATCGCGAGATCCTGCCGCGAACGAAGCTGTTGCCGGACACGCGTCACATCTTCGTGGACGAACTGCGCGACGCCGGACCGGTGCAGAAGATCCGTTTGAACGTGTACCCCGATGGTGGTGTCGCGCGGCTGCGCGTGTACGGAACGGCCACCGAAGCGGGGCGCCAGCGCGAAGCGGTGCGACGCATCAACACCCGCTTCGATGCCGGTGGAGAGCTTCGCAAATGTTGCGCGTCGTCCGACTGGGTGCGTCGCATGAACGACGCGCGGCCGTTTCGAGACTGGGATGATCTGGCGAGGAAAGCGGACGAGCTCTGGAGCAAAGCGTCCGACAGCGATCGCCGCGAGGCTTTTGCCGCGCACCCGCGGATCGGTGACAGGAAACCGGGATGGTCGGCACAGGAACAGGCGAAGGTCACCGCGAACGACGAGCTGGCGAAGATCAATCGCGAGTATGAAGAGAAGTTCGGCCACGTGTTCCTGATCTGCGCGACCGGGAAGAGCGGCGACGAGATTCTGGTCTCCGCGCGCGAACGCATTCGCAACACCCCGGAGCAGGAAATCCGGAATGCAGCGGACGAGCAGCGTAAGATCACGATCTTGCGACTGATGAAACTGGTGGAGTAATGCCGATCACCACCCACATCCTCGACACGTCGCGCGGCAAGCCCGCCGCGAATGTGGGGATCAAGCTCGAGGCACGGCGCGAGAATCAGTGGCAGGAAGTGGGTCGCGGCGAGACGGACAGCGACGGCCGATGCAAGACGCTCTCACCGGCGTCGATGGAGCCGGGGATCTATCGTCTCTGCTTCGACACCGGCTCGTATTTCCGCGAGCGCCACACCGAGACGTTCTTCCCGGAGACGGTGGTCATCTTCACGGTGACCGATCCCGTGCAGAATCATCACGTGCCGCTCCTCATCTCGCCATTCGGCTATTCGACGTATCGGGGGAGCTAAACGATGTTTCACGATCTCTACGAACACATGGAGTGGGCCGACGCCGTCGTCTGGACGGCGGTGATGTCCAGCGATGCCACAAAGAAAGACAAACGCATCCGCGAGCTGCTCGCGCACCTTCATCTCACGCAATCGGCGTTTCTGAGCACCTGGCGCGGCCAGGCGTTCCAGTATCGCGATTCCGCGTCGTTCAAGGATGCCGATGAAGTGCTGGCATTCGCCCGCGAGTACTACCGCCACCTGACCTTCGACGACAAGCACCTGGACAAGCCGATCACCATGCCGTGGGCCGAGCGTTTTCGCAAAGCGCCGCAGCAGACGACGCTTCGCGACACGCTGTTGCAGGTGCCGATGCATTCGACCTATCACCGCGGACAGGTCAACGCACGCATCCGCGAGGCCGGCGGCACGCCTCCACTCACGGATTACATCGCGTGGATCTGGATGGGACGGCCGAAGCCGCAGTGGCCATGAACAGCCGGGTGATCCTCATGCTTTTCGCGGCCCTGGTGGCCACACCGGTGAAGCGAGTGCCGCGCCTGCTCCCCGGCGCGGACTTCGGCGACGCCACGGTTGCGGTCGATCCGCAAGTCGCGGGCATTTCGTGGCTCGGCGTCTTCCCTTCGCGCGTTACGACGGTGAGAGTATCGGCCGAGAAAACTGGAAAGGACGAGTACCGCGTTCACACCAATCCGTCCGGCGCTGTTTTCCTCGTGGCCGACATCCCGCGGGTTACGATCGGTCCGGTCGTCACTCTGCCGGTTGGCGTCCCACTCGATCATGAGCATCGCCAGATCGATCTTCGGTTGGGCAACCGCATGTACGCCATTCGCCTCGCGGGGGACGATCCTGCGTATTGCGACTCCGTCATCACACTCGAATCAAACGGCCGGAGCCAGACGCTGCTCGAGCCGGCGATGCGGAATGAAAATGACTCGTGTGACGAGCCGGAGTTCAGGGTCGAATGGTCCGGCGACGTCGATCACGACGGCCAGCTCGATCTGCTCGTGAAGTTCAGCTACCAGCACAGCGTCTACCCATACCAGCTCTTGTTGTCTTCAGCCGCGAAGGGAAACGATCTCGTCGCCGAGGCGGCTCGGCACGAAGATCTGGAGTAGCTTGCGCACCGCCGCGATCGCGGTTGCCCTTCTGGCCCTCGGATGTCGAACGACGTTCTCGCCGCCGATCGACATGTACGGAATCGGAACGGAGGACGTGGTCGCGAGGACGCGCGAGTTCAACGCCGCGTTCACGCTGCGCGATGCCGCGGCGCTGCAGGCGCTGATGGCCCCCGACTACACGTTTCACTACATCGATCAGAGTGTGTCGGGCACTCTGCGCGCTTTGCCCAACGCGCCGCGCGGCCGATGGCCCGCCGAGTTGTTCGGCCGTCTCAGCAACGGACCCCTCACATGGACCCTCATCGATTCGCGCGTCATCGGCAGCGTCGGCATCGTGGTGTCGCGCTATCGCTGGATCGGCGCGGTGAGTGGCCAGCCGTTCCAGTTCGAGGGCTACATGACCGACGTATGGGTCCGCCGGCATCGCAAGCGGCAGTTGCAGTTGAGCACTGCCGATATCCTTCAACCCAGTCCGTAAGGGGCTTTTGTGTGAGGACCGGCTTCAGCGGCCACGCTCGACCGGCTGAAGCCGGTCCTCACACCGAAGCTCTTGATCTCAGTGATGCACGGCGCGGCGGCGCGGATCGCTGATGAAGGGTGCCTCGTCCATCGCCAGCTCGTACACGCCGCGACCGTACGTGCTCGCGAGGAGGCGGCCATCGGCCGTCGTGGTGAAGGAAGTCACGAGAACCGGCGGCATGCCGTTGGCGAGCGGCACCCATGTCGGCATCGACGGATCGAGAAAGAAGACGCCGATGTCCGTGCCGGCGAAGACGCGACCCAAGTGGCGACGCAACGATTTGGTGAACGCCTGAGGGCCGCCGCCAGATTACGACGACGACGCTGCCCGCCGCCCGCGCATGATTTTCACGAACGACCGGCTGCGCAATTCGTCGAGGGTCAAGCCG
>JBBRMQ010000055.1:0-20329 GCA_038230775.1 Thermoanaerobaculia bacterium | reverse complement strand
TTAGACTAGCAAAGCCGAGCAGATGACCGCCGACGGCGCAGTCTGGCGGATACGCCTCGGGAGGAAAAAACGAGTAAATACGCTGGGAATAGGGCGGGTCACTCGAGAGGCCCGGAGCCACAACTGGCGCGAAGCCTGATCCAATCTGCCACATCATGCCCGTGGAGCAGGTGGCGTTTTGATCGGGTTGCGGACAGGCAGTCGCCGCAAGATTGCCGGGGAGCGCGTCCGTTGACAGTTGTTTGACGCTATTGTCGGCCATCGTAACCAGGTCACCGTTCTGTGGCAACTGCAAAAACGTCATCGCTGGGTGTCGGTCGTATGCGCCATCAAAATCTCGCCGTAGAAAAGAGTCGACGTGATCGCCGATAAACGTCGATACAGTCGCGTAGTCAGAACCGGAATAACCGTAGTTGTTTGCGGCGGTATTATCTTTCGCTTGAAAAAAGTTATACGTGCCACTGTTCATCCGCACGATGCCCATCCCCATACCACTGTTGCGGGGATTGCCTGATTGATCTGGGTAAAATGAGACAAGCTGGTCTGTGTGCGGGGTAAGTGAATTGTAGTTCGTCGTCCAGACCTCACACCACTTCCAATAGTATGGTCCTGCGTAGTAGGTCGGTGGGCCTAGGGAGGGCTGCTCGGGCGGACTCCAAGGGCACTGTGCGAACGTCGCTGCCGGTGTAACCATCACCGCCAGAACTGCTATTACGATGATTTCAAGAACAAACAACTTTCTCGATGCGCCATGATTATGCATAGGTTGCCTCCTTCGTCTCGGAGATACGGGCCATAGATGCTCGCTCTCGTGAACGAGACTGTCCGCGGCCAGGTACCAGCACTACGGACTGCCACCCATATGGCAGTGCATAAATAATGCCGTACTACCTCATCTATAACATGCCCTGTGAAGTAGTAGCCCACGGCCATTTCTTGAGCCCGGCTTCACCGTAGTGTTCGGCTGCAGCGGGGTCGGTGCTCGATCAATCTCGTCACGTATCGACAGCGCCATAATCGCATCAGCCAAACACAAGTACGCTCGTACCACATATAAGACGCGCCCAAGGTGTTCGAGCTTGCGCCGGCAGCTAACCTTAGCGATGTGTCCTCCGCGCCGCGAGGCCTGAAGCGACCTCGCTCGTTGTAACCCTAAGCAGCAAGGTCTATCGAGATACAATGGTGTTAATGCCATTCGTTCTATTCACAACGACAGTCGCGGGGTTGGTGTACCTCTGGAATAGGTATCATCGGCATGTGCCATTAGTCGTAGCAATTCTGTTTTGGGCGCTCACATGTATCTACCATCGCGAAACACTCTTTGATGACGGCGTCGATTTACCGCCAGCCGCGTACAACGTTTATCCGTGGCAGGCGCTTCGACGCACGCCAGTCGCTTCAAATACGGGTATTGTCTTCACGCAGCTGGCGCCATGGACGGAGGCGGCTCGGGCGTCTTTGAAGTCCGGTGCATTGCCGACTTGGAACCGTTACGCGGCGTGCGGATCGCCCCTCTTGGCCAATCAGCAGACAGCGCTATTGCATCCGTTCACGCTGCTCGGATTAATTCTTCCGCTGGGCCAAGCATTCACGTTGAGTAGTTGCTTGCGAATTTATTTCGTTCTGTTTTTCACGTTTCTATTTCTAAGGCGGTGGGATCTTGGAATGGCGCCCGCGATTTACGGCGCGCTCGCCTACACCTTCTGCACATTTCACGCAGTCTGGTTGTTATTTCCGCTTGGCCTTACGACAATGATGCTCCCGTTGGTGCTCGTCGGCATTGACGAGGTGGTTACACGCCATACGTCCGCATCGCTCGTTCCTCTCATCATCGGCGTCACGCTTACCTTGCTGGGCGGCCACCCGGAATCGGCAGCATGGGTTCTGATTACGGCCGTGATGTACGCCGCTTACTGCTTGCGCACATCAGCTCTGAGGGGCCGGACGCTCGGTCGCGTGATGACGGCGATAGTACTCGGCATCGGGAGCGCGTCTGTCTTTTGGTATCCGACTTGGAGGCTCATTCCATTCACGGCACGCGGTCAACTCATGGAGGCGATGAAGAAATATCCGCCGGCGCACGAGTACAGTCCAGAGTGGTTCCTGCCTCTGCTAGCACCAAACGTCCTCGGTACACCGCAAACCGGTACGTATCGTCCACCGCGGCCGCCGAACGGGGGTGTTCTCGACGACTATGGCGAGATCGCATCTGCATATGCCGGCGTAGTCTCACTTGGCTTCGCACTCGTTGCGCTACGGCGAGCGTACCTGCGCCCTCGCATCTTCTTCATTGTGGCAGCCGCGTTCGCGAGTCTTGCCATTACCGAATCACTCGGTATTCATCAGATATTGACACACACGCCAATCATTGGCTTTACGTTATTCGGGCGACTCCGGTTCGTGCTCGCATTCGCGATCGCGATGTTAGCGGCCTGCGGCTATTCAGATATTTTGGTCGGAACTGTCAAGCGCTCCTTCGCGCTCGGATGTCTCGCTGTCGGACTGTTGATCACGCTGACTCCCTACGCCATGCGCGCTGGGACGGGTCAGTTGCGACATGTACAAATTGCGCACGTCATTGTCGCGACTTCATCGGTTTTGATCGCGAGTTTGTCGCTAGCGTTTGGGTCCCGACGCACGGCAACTGGTGCTTGCTGTGCCGGGTTGCTTTTAGACTTACTCTTTGTTACGTATCGCTACAATCCTCCCGCGCGCTCGCAAGACATGTATCCGGAAACAGGCGCACTGACATATCTTCGGCAGTTTGCGTCGCCCTGGCGCGTCGCGGCGGTGGGATGGTCATTTCTCCCCGAGACAGGATCGTACTATGGAATTGAGGACATCAAGACGACGGATCCTATGGCCGACCCGGCGTATCTCATGATTGTCGGTAACGTTTTTCGGATGCGACCGGCCGATTATGATCAAATCATTAATGATTGGACGAACCCCTTTATCAATTTCCTTGGCATTCGGTTCGTGTACGTGCCCGCTGATCAAAGCGCCGCGATTCCAGGATTCAAACAGGTTTACGCGGGGAGCGACGGATGGATTTTCGAAAATCCCTACGTGTTTCCGCGATATTTCTCCGCTAGCGATGTCCACATAGCGCCGACCATTGAAGCAGCGATACGGAAACTGGGCACGCTCAGCGACTTTCGCCACTCAGTGACAGTCGATAGGGTTCCGGACCCTGTAGTTCGGTCGATCGGCGCGCAGGGTGCCGAGCAGGTTTTCGTCTCCGAGTCGGACGTTGAGTTGGTCCGTTATGAGCCGAACGCGACAACGCTCCACGTCAACGGCTCCAGTTGGAACCTTGTTGTATCGAGCGATGTCGCAGTGCCTGGTTGGAAGGCGACGTGGAATGGGAAGCAGTTGCCCGTGGTCACAGTCAACGGCGCGTTTCTCGGCACGTTCGTTCCGGGCGGTTCTGGTACGTTGCGCTTCACATACCGACCACCAGGCCTTGCAACAGGAGGCGCTATCTCCGCGGTGTCGGTCATTGCAATCGTGCTGCTGCTGATCTTCCCACGCCGCACAGGCCTCAGATAGATCCGCGTGGTCATAGGGGCCAAACCGCATCGCCCGTCCGAGACACGGATGGATGCGACCTGATAACGGTGTTTTTCTCGAACGGTGGCTGTATTGCTTACCTCGCGCGGCCCGAATTCTGGGTGATTACCAGTTGGTTACAGGGCAACTACATTCGGCAAGGACCACGGGCTTGCGAGCGTTCAATCATTCAAGAGTTGTTGTCGCCGCGACCGGTTACCTCGTGCACCGATCCCTCCTCGTCGAGAAAGTACGGCACCTCAGGATCGAATGGTGTCCGCTCGAGCCTGGAATCGAGCCGCTGATATTTCGCCGCGCGCTCATCGACAATTGCCTTCGCATTCGCATATCCACCCATCGAGACGATCTGAAAGGCTTCGACGGTGAATTGTGCTTCCTGCAACGCGACTTCCAGGCCGCGGCGATTCGGGGCCGCACAATTCGTGAAATCACCGTTGAGAGAGTCGCCCGGATAGGACTGCCACAAAGGCACGGTCTCGAGCAGCGGGTTGACGGCGTTGAGCGTGGTGACCGACCCGTCGGGGAGTACAAAGTATTCGTCGATCAACATGGTTCCGACCAAAAGCATCCCCCCGGTTTTCATCACCGAGCGAATCGAGTCGAGTGCGGCGAGCGGTTTGCGCAGGTGATAGAGCACGCCCATGAACAGCACGACATCGAACTGTCCGTGTTTTTCCGCCGAGAGGTTGTAGACGTTCTCCATCCGATATTCTGCCGTGCTGCCCAGAATTTCTTTGGCGGCCGCGAAGCCGGTGTAATTCTCCGGAACGAAGTCGATGGCAAGAACGCTGGCGCCGCGCCGTTCCATCTCGAACGTGAAGTAGCCATCGGAACAACCGATGTCGAGAGCACGCATGCCTTTCATGTCGACGGGAAGCCCGATCGCGTCGAGGATCGGGAGTTTCATGCGATTCGAGTCATCGCCGGGCGTGACGATTCCGGGCGCAAGCTCGATCTCATGCCACCAGCGACCGTGCTCGGCGATGAGACGGCGGATCGTGTCGACGTCCGCAATGCGGTCGCTCATTCAACGACCCGCAGCAACGTGCGCAGCCGCTCCGGATCGCCGGTCGGCTCCTGACATGCGTATCCCTCGCAGACGTACGCCAGGACTTTGTCGGAGGTGCGATGTTCCATCAGAGGCAGGTCGGCAGAGCCGCTGCCAGCGACCAGTACGCGGTGCGGGAGAAATTCGTCGCCTACCACTCGCTTCAACGCCGCGAACCCTTCTCCGCTGCCGGTGATCGCGATCTCCTTCGGCTGGCCCGCGCGCCATTCCGCGACGCCTAACAGGAAGCCGAAGCCGCTCGGATAGCGCTCGGCGAGCGCGGAGATTGAATCGAGGGTTTTCGACGCGACGTCGGCGTACTCGGGCTTCCCGTACAGCAGAGCCAATCGCAGCAACACTTCGCAGACGACCGAGTTGCCGCCCGGCGTTGCGTTGTCGAAGAGGTCCTTCGGGCGCGTGATCAGCTCCTCGTGATCGACCGGCGTGTCGAAGAAGCCGCCGTTCGCGTCGTCGGCAAATCGTGCGATGACCTGATCGACCAGCTTCCGCGCGGTGTCCAGATAGCGGCGCTCATGCGTCGCCTCATACGCGAGTGCGAGCCCCCACGCGACGCCGCTGTAATCCTCCAGCAGACCGGGAATCTTCGCGTGGCGAATGAGGCGGCCGTTCGCATCGATGCGCGTCAGGAGAAAGTCGGCGTTCTTGCGCACCACGTCCTCGTACTTGCCAAAGGCGATGCAGGCATCTGCGAACGCAGCCAGCATCCAGCCGTTCCAGCCGGACAGGATCTTTTCGTCACGAGCCGGCCACACGCGCTTCGATCGAACGCCGTACAGCTTGCACTTGCCTCGCGCCACGAGGTCCGCATGATGATCGACGTCGCCGAAGACTTGCGGGATGTTGGCGCCTTCCCAGTTGCCACCGCTGGTGATGTCGAAGAGATCGCAAAACACGCGGCCCTCGTCTTCGCCTAACACGCTCATCACTTCGTCGCGTGACCAGACGTAGAACTTCCCCTCGACACCTTCGCTGTCGGCGTCGAGCGTCGAGTAGAACGCGCCGTCCGGCGACGTCATCTCCCGCTGGACGAAGCCGAGGATCTCGTTGGCGATGCGGGCGAAGAAGGGGTCTTTCTGGTACTGCCATGCGCGCGTGTAGAGCCGAGCCAGGAGAGCGTTGTCGTAGAGCATCTTCTCGAAGTGCGGCACGAGCCATCGCTCATCCGTTGAATAGCGATGAAAGCCGCCGCCGACCTGGTCGTACATCCCGCCGCGCGCCATCTTGGTCAGCGTGTTCGTGATGATGTCGTCGAGCGAGCGATCGTTGTTCCGCCACGCCACCTGCAGCAGGAAATCGAGCGTCATCGACGGCGGGAATTTCGGTGCGCTGCCGAAGCCGCCGTTTTCGCGATCGTAGTTCCGTGCGATCGAAGCCGCGGCGCGATCGAGCGCGGCGCGATCCAGCGATTTCGTAGCGGCGCGAGTCTGCAGTGAGGCACCGATCGCTTCCTTGACCTCGTTCGACGCCGCCTCCACATCCTCCCGCCTCGTCCGATACGCCTCGGCCACATGGCCTAACACGCGCTTGAATCCCGGCATCCCGTGCCGGTCTTCAGGCGGGAAGTACGTGCCGGCATAGAACGGACCGCCGGACGGCGTGAGGAACACCGACATCGGCCAGCCGCCGTGGCCGGTCATCATCTGCACGGCCTGCATGTAGATCGAATCGATGTCCGGCCGCTCCTCGCGATCGACTTTGATCGAGACGAAGTTCTCGTTGAGGATGCGCGCCACCTCGTCGTTCTCGAACGACTCATGCTCCATCACGTGGCACCAGTGACACGCCGAGTAACCGATCGACAGGAAGATCGGCTTGTTCTCGTCGCGCGACCGAGCCAGCGCTTCGGGTCCCCACGCGAACCAGTCGACTGGATTGTTCGCGTGCTGCAGAAGATAGGGAGAGGTTTCGTTCGCCAGGCGGTTCGGCATCAGGCCCGAGGATGCGCCTTCTTATACACCGCGATCAACTGCGCGTCGTTGAGATGCGTGTACTTCTGTGTCGTCGACAGCGAGGCGTGGCCGAGGAGCTCCTGGATGCCGCGGAGGTCGGCGCCGGCATTGAGGAGATGCGTGGCGAATGAATGACGCAGCGTGTGCGGCGAAACGCCGGCTTTCAATGACGCTGCGCGCACGTAGCGATCGAACAGACGGCGCACGCTGCGGGTCGTGATGCGCTCGCCGCGATAGTTGACGAACACTGCAGGCTCGTCGTCCTGTGTGTGGGCCGGCTTGAGCCGGCCTGACCGGCTGAAGCCGGTCCTCACACAGAAGCCGCTTCGAACGATCAGATACGCTCGCAAGGCCTGCTCCGCCTTCGAACCGAAGGGAACGATTCGTTCTTTCGAGCCCTTGCCGCGCACTTTCACCAGGCGCGAACGCAGCTCGACGTCTTCGATGTCGATGCCGACCAGCTCGCTGATACGGAGTCCCGACGCGTACAGCAGCTCCAGCCACGCGCGATCGCGAATGCCGAGCGGCGAGTCGTCGGGTTGCTCGAGCAGCAACGCGACATCCGCGGGTTGTAGCACGGCGGGCAGATGCTTCTCGCGCTTCGGCGTCGCCACGCTGCGCGCCGGATTCGCCTCTACCGCGCCTTCGCGCATGAGGTACTTGAAGAACGATCGCAGGGCCGACAGATGCCGCGCCATCGACGCGCGACTCATTTTCTTTCGCGCGAGAAAGGCAAGGTACGAACGAACGGCGAGGTGATCGATCTTCGTCAGATCGATCAGGTCTTTCCCAATCGTCAGGTAGTCATTGCAAAGGAAGCCGACGAACGAGTCGAGGTCGTCACGATAGGAGGAGACCGTGTTCAACGAAACGTTGCGCTCGTAGGTGAGGTAGTCGAGGAAATCGCCAATCTCGTTACGCATGAGTTTTGCGGCTTTTCAGACCCCCGACCCCCCAGTCCCGACCAGCGATTTCATGCTAGTTTACCCGCCCGTGAGCGACCAGCCCCTGAAAAAGACGCCTCTCAATCAGATCGAGCATGAGTTAGGCGGGAAGATGATCGACTTCGGCGGCTGGGAGCTGCCGGTGCAGTTCACTGGCATCCTCGACGAGCACGAGGCCGTCCGCACGAAGGCCGGGCTGTTCGACGTCTCGCACATGGGCGAGATCACGGTCAAAGGGCCGCAGGCGTTGACGCTCCTCCAGCGGACGACGTGCAACGACGTCTCGAAGCTCGAGGACAACCGCGCGCAGTACAACGGGTTGCTCTACCCGAACGCCGGCTTCGTTGACGACATCCTCATCTATCGCATGAGCGGCGACGATTACTTCGTCGTGGTGAACGCATCGAACAGCGACAAGGATTACGAGTGGCTCGCCGATTCGGCGAAGGGCCTGGACGTAGAAGTCCGCAACGTGAGCGCCGACTACGCGCAGCTCGCCCTGCAGGGGCCGGAGTCCGAACGAATCCTGCAGCCGATGACGGACGTCGACCTGAAGCCGATGAAGTACTACCGCTTCGGGCGCGGCAAAGTCGCGGGCGTCGACGCCATCGTCTCGCGCACGGGCTACACGGGCGAGGACGGCTTCGAGGTCTACGTCGCACCGGAGCATGGTCCGAAGATCTTCCGCAAACTCGTCGACGCCGGCGCGAAAGCCTGCGGCCTCGGCGCGCGCGACACACTTCGCCTCGAAGCGAAGATGGCGTTGTACGGCAACGACATCGACCAAACCACCACGCCGCTGGAAGCCGACCTCGGCTGGATCGTCAAGCTGGACAAGGGTGAGTTTTCGGGCCGCGACGTGCTGGAGCGCGAGCGCAACGAAGGTCCGCGGCGGAAGCTCGTCGGTTTCGAGATGATCGATCGCGGCATCGGCCGTCACGGCTACCCGATCGTCGAGGGCGGGCAGGAAATCGGCGTGGTCACCAGCGGCACGCATTCACCGACATTGAAAAAAGCGATCGGCCTCGCGTATCTTCCGCCCGAGAAATCGGCACCCGGAACGGAATTCTCCATCCTGATCCGCGGCAAGGAAACTCGAGCACGCGTGGTGCCGACACCGTTCTACAAGCGCGGCAAATAGAAGGAGCGAGACGCGATGGCGACCATTCCGGAAGACAGCAAATACGCCAAGAGTCACGAGTACATTCACGTCGAAGGTGACATGGGAACGATCGGCATCACCGATTACGCGCAGAAGGAACTGGGCGACGTCGTGTTCGTCGAGCTTCCGCAGGTCGGCACGCAGCTCGAAGCGGGCGACGAGCTCGGCAGCATCGAGTCTGTCAAAGCCGTCTCCGAGCTGTTCGCGCCGGTCACCGGCGAAGTCATCGAAGTGAACGAAGCACTCGCGACAAAGCCCGAGCTCGTGAATACCGACCCGTACGGCGACGGCTGGATGATCAAGATCAAAGTGATCGACTCCACCGAGCTCGACGAGCTGATGCCCGCCGACGACTACGAGGAGTACACCCAGGCGGAATCCGGCAAGTGACCAATCTCCCCGACCCGCTCACATCGCAGCACCGCTACATCCCCAACGCCCAGGAAGACGTTCGCGAGATGTTGAAGACGGTCGGCGTCGACTCGATCGATCGTCTGTTCGAATCGATTCCGAACGACGTCAAGCTCGATCGGCTTCTGGACATCGCGGGTCCATGGTCGGAGATCGAGTCGCGCCGCTACTTCCGCGAGCTCGCCGCGAAGAACAAGAGCGCCGTCGATCACCTCACGTTCCTCGGTGCCGGTGCCTATGCGCACTATCAGCCGGCCTGCGTCGATCAACTTCTGCTTCGCGCGGAGTTCCTGACGTCGTACACGCCGTATCAGCCGGAGGTGTCGCAGGGGACGCTGCAGTCGATTTTCGAGTATCAGACGCATCAGTGCATGCTCACCGGTCTCGATGTGGCGAACGCGTCGCTTTACGACGGCTCGACCGCGTTGTGTGAGGCGGTGTTGCTCGCGGAACGCGTTGCGAAGGATCGCCACAAGGTCGTGATCGCGAAGACCGTCCATCCTCAGTACACCGAAACCGTTCGCGCCTACGTCCAGAACCTCGGCTACGAAGTCGTGGAAGTCGGCTGGACGAAGGACGGAAGCGTCGATCTCGAGGCGTTGCGCGCCGCATGCACTCCGGATGTCTTCGCCGTCGCCATCCAGTCTCCCAATTTCCTCGGCGTCGTCGAGGACTACGACGCGATCGGCGCCGTGGTGAAAGATGCGGTGAAGATCGCGGTGGTGGCCGAGGCGTCTTCGTTCGGGATTCTGACGCCGCCGGGGGCGCACGGATTCGACATCTGCGTCGGCGAAGGGCAGGCGTGGGGCATCGCCACGCAGTACGGCGGCCCGTACGTGGGCTTCATGGTGGTGAAGGAAGCGCTCAAGCGCCACATGCCGGGACGCCTGGTCGGCGAGACCGTCGACGTCGACGGCAAACGCGCCTACGTGCTGACGCTGGCGACGCGCGAACAGCACATCCGCCGCGGCAAGGCCACATCGAACATCTGCACGAACGAGGCGCTCATCGCGCTGGCCGCGAACATGTATCTCTCGCTGATGGGCAAGGAAGGCCTGCGCGAAGTCGCGGTGCAATGCCTGCAGAAAGCCGGATACCTGCGCGAGCGCCTTGGCAAGATTGCGTCGATCTCGATCCCGTTCGGTGGTCCGATCTACAACGAATTCGTGGTGCGTACACCGTATCCGGCGAAGGAAATCCTCGCCGATCTCGAGAACCAGAAAATCCTCGGCGGCGTTCCGTTAGGCGACTTCTATCCCGGACATGAGAACGATTTCCTCGTTGCGGTGACCGAGCTTCACCCACGTGAACATCTCGATCGCTACGCGAGCGCGCTCAGCGCAGCGGTCGGCAGGGAGCGGCGATGACAACCTTATGACGACAATCGTTGAAGAAGAAAAGACTGCCGCCGTGCCGCAGGGTTCGAACCGCGAAGGGCTCATCTTCGAGCACTCGCGCAAGGGACGCCGCGGCTACAAATTGCCGGCCCTCGATGTGCCGGAGAAGGCGGATCTGCTGCCGAAATCGCTGACCCGCGACTCGATCGCCGACGAAGTCGAAGTCTCGGAAGTGGACGTCATCCGCCACTTCACGCGCCTCTCCAAGTTGAACCTCTCGATCGATGCGGGCCTGTATCCGCTCGGCTCGTGCACGATGAAGCACAACCCGCGGCTCAACGAAGAGCTGGCGCGCACGCCAGGCTTCGCGCTGTCGCATCCGCTGCAGCCCGATCATCAGGTGCAGGGCAATCTCGAGCTGCTGTGGAATCTGGAGCAGACGCTGAAGGAAATCTTCGGCATGCCTCGCGTCTCGCTGCAGCCGGTCGCCGGCGCGCACGGCGAGCTGACTGGCATCCTCATGATTCACAAGGCGCTGGCGAAAACGGGCAACGCGCGCAAATACATTCTCATCCCCGATTCGGCGCACGGCACCAACCCGGCCTCGGCGGCGTTCGCCGGCTACGAGATCAGGGAGTTGAAGTCGAACAGCCGCGGCACGATGGACCTCGACGTGCTCGAAGCGGCGATGACCGACGACGTCGCCGCGCTCATGATCACCGTCCCGAACACCCTCGGCGTGTTCGAGTCGCAGATCAAGAAGATCGCCGACATCCTTCACGCCAAGGGTGCCTATTTGTATTGCGACGGCGCGAATCTCAACTCGTTCGTCGGCATCGCCCGTCCGGGCGACATGGGAATCGACGTCATCCACTCCAATCTTCACAAGACGTTTTCAACGCCGCACGGCGGTGGTGGTCCCGGTGCCGGGCCGGTTGGCGTATCGGAACGGCTGGTGGCCTTCCTGCCCACCCCGACCGTCGAGCGCCGCGAAGACGGAACGTTCTACCTCGAGCACAATCACCCCGACTCGATCGGCCGCATGCGCGCGTTCAACGGCAACTTCGGTGTTCTCGTTCGCGCGCTGACCTACATGCGCTCGATGGGACCCGACGGCCTGCGCCGGATCGCGCAGCTGGCGGTGCTGAATGCGAATTACATCCGCGCTCGTCTCAAGGGCACGTATCACCTGCCCTATGAATCGGCGACTCTTCACGAAGTCGTGTTCAGCGACAAGAATCAGACGCAGCACGACGTGCACACGCTCGACATCGCCAAGCGCCTCATGGACTACGGTTTCCATCCGCCGACGATCTACTTCCCGCTGATCGTGTCCGGCGCGCTGATGATCGAGCCGACAGAGAGCGAGCCAAAGGAAGAGCTCGATGCATTCTGTGACGCGATGATCGCCATCGCTCGTGAATGCGAAGAGCGGCCCGAACTGGTGCGCTCGGCCCCGCACACGACGCCGGTCCGGCGGTTGGACGAGGCACGCGCGGCGAGACAGCCAGTCCTTCGCTGGAAGAAGTAGTGTGGGGCCAGCCCTCTGGCTGGCCAGGCCAGCCGAAGGGCTGGCCCCACGCGTCAGGCGCGCATGGTGCAGTAGACTTGGCCTAACGTGCCCCCTTTCGAAGACGACGAAGCAGACGACCTCGATCGGACGATCTCCGTCCGCCGCTCCGCGATCTCGGATGCGATGCCCGTCAACGACAAGCGCGCGCTCGATCGCCGCCAGGGAAACACGCGCATTCTCTACGTCACGGTGGTGGTCATCGCGATTCTGTATCTCGCGAAGCCCGTCGTCGTTCCGATCGCGCTGGCGATCATGTTTTCGTTCCTGCTGACGCCCATCGTCACGCTTCTCGAACGCACGTTTCTCAAGCGCCTGGGCGGTGTCGTGCTCTCGCTGGGCCTCGTCGTCGCGGCGGGCGGACTCGGCGGCTGGTGGATCTACCAGCAGTTCAATCTGGTGGCGCACGAGTTTGCCGACGCGGCCGCCAGCGGCAAGATCGAGCAGAAACTGCGCTTTCTGAGACGCAGCGGCGGCGGCTTTGGGATCTTCGAACGAACGCTGCAGCGCGTGGCCGAGTCGACGTCGTCGGAGAAGCAGGAGAAAGCGGATCTGAAGGTCAAGGTCGTCGATGACCGTCAGACCATGGGGCAGCGATACAAGTCGCTCGCTCCGACGATCGAGGTCGTCGCGTCGTCCTTCCTCGTCGTCGTTCTGGTTTTCTTCCTTCTGAAAGAACGCGAGCAGATGCGCGACAAACTGCTCCGGCTGGCCGGCCGCGCGCACCTCACGGTGACGACGCAGGCGATCGGCGAAACGTCGCAGCGCATCAGCCGGTACCTCCTGACGTTTGCCTTGCTCAACCTGAGCTTCGGCACGCTCATCGGCTTTGGCCTCTTTTTTCTCGGTGTCCCTCACGCGCCGCTCTGGGGTTTCATCGCCGGCACGATGCGTTTCGTTCCGTACGTCGGCGCGTTCCTCAGCGCCGCGCTTCCGACATTTCTCTCGTTGGCGATCTTTCCGAACTGGTACGTTCCTCTGGCCGTATTGAGCCTCTTCATCCTGATGGATCAGCTGATCGGTAGCTTTATCGAGCCGATCGTCGTCGGTCATCGCGTTGGTGTCTCTCCGGTCGCGCTGCTCGTGTCGGCCATCTTCTGGGGCTGGCTGTGGGGTCCCGTCGGCCTCCTGCTTGCGACGCCGATCTCGGTCTGTCTCACCGTCGGCGGCGAGTTCATTCCGGCGCTGCGTGTCTTCTCGATCATGTTCGGGGCCGAGGATCCGCTCGAGGGCTATCTGAGTTTTTACAACCGCCTGTTGCTGCGCGATCGCACCGGAGCCATCGCCATCGCCGATCGCCACGCCGAGACCGACACCATGGAAGAGATGTTTACCGACCTCTTCATCCCGACGCTCACCTTTGCGCAGGAAGAGTTGGAGCGGAAACGAATCTCGCCGGCGAACGACCATTTCATCAAAGACGTGATCCGCGAGCTGATCATCCGCTTCGGCGACCGCAACGCCGGAACCGCGGACCTGACGAGACACATCGTCGCCGTCTCCGTCGCCGGCGAACGCCTGTCCCTCGGCACCCTCATGCTGACGCAGCTTCTGCGCGTCGAGGGCTACTCGATCGACTACTTCACCGATCTGCCGGACGAGGAGCTCGTCGCGTTCATCAGCGAGGTAAAGCCCGAGGCCAC
This sequence comes from Thermoanaerobaculia bacterium, assembly GCA_038230775.1. Classification (GTDB taxonomy): domain Bacteria; phylum Acidobacteriota; class Thermoanaerobaculia; order Gp7-AA8; family Gp7-AA8; genus JBBRMQ01. The sequence goes on along the minus strand of JBBRMQ010000055.1, from coordinate 6,671 downwards.
GTTTGTGTCGTGCACGAATCCGGATCACGTGAACATCGGCTACGCACTCATCCAGCTCATCGCTGAGCAGTTTCCCGACCTCGTCGTCGTCGCCGGCGGCTCCGCGTTTGCGCGCGATCGTCAGACCACGCTCGCCGCTGGAGCGACCTACGTTCCGAGCACGCTCGCCGACGCGAAGGAAGACTTCCTGACCCGCCGCAAAGTGGCAAAGCGGAAGAGCAGCTCGCGCTCGATGACGTTCAGTGGAACGCGGTTTCGCGTGCCGCCACCGGCTTGAAGGCGCCGCTCCGCGGCGCGTTGTCGGTTGTCAGTGATCGGTTGTCCACGCCCGCCCAATGGCCGCTTTTGACAACCGACAACTGACAACCGACAACGCGGCGTAGCCGCAGTTAGCAACGCGGCGAAGCCGCCGTTCTATCCCGGCGGCCAGCCGAAATTTCTTCCGCCTAACAGATGGAAGTGAATGTGGAAGACGGTCTGTCCCGCGGCCTCGCCGTTGTTGACGACCACTCGATATCCATCCGAGCTGAGGTGCGTGTCGCGTGCGATCTGGGCCAGGCGCACCATCGCGGTGCCGATCGTTGCGGAGTCGGACTCGTTCAAGTCGTCGAGGCTCGGGATGTGTTTGCGAGGAATCACGACAATGTGAGTTGGCGCCTGAGGATTGATGTCCTGAAAGGCGACGACCGCATCGTCCTCGTAGACTTTCTTCGCCGGAATCTCGCCCGTTGCGATGCGGCAGAAGAGACACTTGTCGTTACCCATGCCGCGATAATACGACGACGCGCGGAATGCCCGCGAGGTCGTCGCGGACTTCCTCGACCGTGAAACCGTGCGATCTCGCGAGGCTCGTCACGCCGTCCTTCTGCCCGAAGCCGATCTCGAGCAGCACGAGCGTGTCATCCCGAGCCGCGGAGACGGCGAAGGATCCCCCGCGCACGTGCGATGGGGATTCCTCGCGCTCTGCGGCGCCCAGGATGACACTCTGCAGGATGCGCTCGATGACCTCGGTGCCTTTCGGTCCGGGGGTGAGCGCGAGATGCGGCTCGTGGTCGCGCACCTCTGTCATCAGCTTCTCGACCTCCGCCAATGCGATGTACGGCGGGTTGGAAACGATCACATCGAACGGTTTGCGAAACGACGACAAAAGGTCAGACGCCGCGAGTCGTCTGGCACCGTTGCGGGATGCCACCGCCAGGGCGCCGATGGAGACATCCACTGCGAACACCTGCAAGTCGGGTCGGGCCGCGGCGATCGACGCCGCGACGCATCCGCTGCCCGTTCCGATGTCGACGACTCGCGCACCACGCGGAGCGAGCTCGATCACGGCCTCGACGAGAAGCTCGGTCTCGGGGCGCGGAATGAGCACGCGATCGTCGACGTAGAATTCGCGGCCGAAAAAGTCCGCCGTCCTGCGGATGTATTGCAGCGGCTCGCCCGCCAGACGACGCTGCATCATCGGCTCGATCCGATTCTCATCGACGACGGCGTCACCGTGACTGACGACCCACGCCACCGACCGGCCGGTGAGGTCCGCGAGAAAGACGTCGAGATCGCGACTCCGGTATCGCGCGCGAAGCTCGTCAATCGTTTTCGTAGGTCAGCTCCAGAAAGACATCTTCCAGCGCGCGATCGCTCTTGAGCTCCGCGGTCTTGCCGGTGGCGATGATCTTCCCGCGATGCAAAATGGCGATCCGATCGCACACCGCTTCCGCGACCGACATGGTGTGCGTGGTGAGAAAGATGGTCCGCCCTTCGGAGGCCAGCCGGCGCATCAGTAGTTTGACTTGTCGCTGCGCCAGCGCATCGAGACCGACCATCGGCTCATCGATGACCAGCAAGCGCGGATCGTGAACAAGAGACGCGACGATGACGAGCTTCTGCTTCATCCCGTGCGAGAGGTTCTCGATGCGTGAATCGACCCAGTCGGCGATGTCGAAGTATTCCAGCAGCTCCATCGCCCGCGTTTCGCAGCCGGCCCATTCCCGGCCGTAGAGATTGGCCACGAACTGCAGCAACTCGCGGCCGGTGAGCTTCTCGTACAGGTAAGGTCGATCGGGGACGTAGCCGGTGATCGCCTTGGTGCGCAAACCGTCGCGAGTCACGTCGAGGCCGTCGATCGTTACCACGCCCGAGGTCGGCAGGGACAGCCCGGCCAGGATCCGGATCGTCGTGGTTTTCCCGGCGCCGTTGGGGCCGAGGAAACCGAAGATTTCGCCGGGTGCGACGGAGAGCGAAATGTCGTCGACGGCCGTGAAGTCGCCGTACTTCTTCGTCAGGGCGCGAATTTCGATCATGTTCAGCCTGTATTATCGGGTCCGGTTGGTCTCCCGATTAAACATTCCCGGGCGTAAACCGTAGAACCGAATGGCCGAACGTGACCAGCTCGACGATCGCGCTCTCGTAGCGCGAATCCTCGCAGGCGACCGCGATCGATTCACCGAACTGGTGAAGCGCTATGAAAAGCGCCTCATCAACTACGTCTATCGCATCACGCATCGCTACGAAGAAGCGCACGATCTGGCGCAGGAGATCTTCGTCAAAGTGTTTCTGGCCCTCGACCGATACGATTCGAAGTACCAGTTTTCGACCTGGCTCTTCCGCATCGCCCAGAACAGCGCCATCGACGCGCTCCGAAAAAAGAGTGTGATCGAGGTCCCGATCGCGCGCCAGAGCGACGACGAGAACCCGAAAGAGCGCGAGTTTGCGCATGCGGGCGTCTCCCCCTACCGCGCCATGAGCAACAAACAGCTCGCCTCGGCCATCGAGAAAGCGGTCGAGAGTCTGCCTCTTGATTACCGCGAGCTGATCCAGCTCCGGCACTTTGCGGAGCTGTCGTACGAAGAAATCGCCACCATGAAAAATTTACCCCTGGGCACGGTGAAGAATAAACTCTTCCGGGCCCGTAACCTGCTCAAAGACGAGCTGGACTCCTACATGGAAGAACCCGCATGACCGAGGCGCACGCCGAATTTCTGCAGGATCCCGAAGGGCACGCGTCGCATCTCGATGAGTGCGCCGATTGCCGCGCGATCGTCGCCGGCCTCAACGCGCCTCTGTCCCATGAGCCGATTCGCATCGACCGCCTGCCTGTCGCCGCATGGGAAGGGGCCGCATACCGCTCGTGGGGTTTCGTGGCCGCGTGCTCCGCTGTGCTGGCGGTGACCGCCATCGTGATGTGTCGCATGGCAGGCGTCTCGCCGCTGCATGCTGTATCGGCCGACGCTTCGATCAGCCAGTGGCGAACGTTGCTGACCGTGATGACGGGCGCGCTGCGCCATGCGACGCTGGGCTGGCAGATTCTCTTCGGCTGCGCCTTTGTTGCCGTGAATACGATTCTCTTCCTGCTGCTCCGCCGTCCCACCCGGGGGATCGATGCGTAAGGCGCTCACGCTGACGGTGATCGTGGCTGCCACCGTCGTCACCGCGATGGTGGCGTCGCCGTCGCAGCCCCTGGACATGGAGCACATGACGTTCGCCAGCGCGGCCGCGATGATGCAGCGGACGGCCGTCGCTTCTTCGCTGCTGTTCGTCTGGCTGGTGGGCGCGGTCGTGCTCACGCTCGCCAGTCCGCGCGACATCCGCTACTCATCGGTCGAAGTCCGCGTCGCCCCACTTCATTGCGCGATGGTCGGCCTCGTCGCGCTCACGAGCTTCGTGCTGACCGCCATCGTGTTCACCTATCTGGTGCCATACGTTGTCGGCACGCCGCTTCTCATCGCGTTAGGCGTGTTCGCGATCCTGACGAAGATCTACGGCATGGTGGCGATCTTTCACGCCATCGGAACCGCCGTGGCAGGCGTGCGCTCGATCGATCAGTTGTCCCAGCGGCGATGGCTGCGCGGTGACATCGCCATCACCGTCACCGGCCTCCTCATCCTCGGCGCCATCCGCCTGATTCCCTTCCTCGGCTCTGTGGTGTGGGCGATCGCCTCGGTGTTCGGGATCGGCGTGGCGCTGGCGACTAAGTTCGGCCGCCGCGAGCCGTGGTTCCTGACCTGGCGTTCGGCCGCGGCGTAGTTTCTGTGTGTGAAGCTTCTGCGTGTGTAGTTTCTGTGTGTGTAGTTTCTGTGTGTGGACCGGCTTCAGCCGGTCAAACGTTCTCAACGATCGCGCGCGCAAACTCGCTGGTTTTCATCAGCGTCGCGCCCTTCATCAAACGCTCGAGGTCGTAGGTGACCTTCTTCTGATCGATGGTCTTTGCGATCGCTTTCTCGATCGCGTCCGCCGCGTCAAACCACTTCATGTGGCGCAGCATCATGACCGCGGAGAGAATCAGCGAGCCTGGATTGATCTTGTCCTGATCGGCGTATTTCGGCGCGGTGCCGTGCGTGGCCTCAAAGATCGCGACTTCGTCCGATTCGTTCGATCCCGGCGCCATGCCGAGCCCACCGACCTGCGCGGCGAGCGCGTCGGAGAGGTAGTCGCCGTTGAGATTCGTAGTGGCGATCACGGAGTACTCCGAAGGGCGGAGGAGCACCTGCTGGAACATGGAGTCGGCGATGCGGTCCTTGACCACGATCTTTCCCGCCGGCGCCGTTCCCTTCACTTCGGACTCCGGGATGGTGAAGTCGCCAAATTCCTGGCGCGCGACTTCGTAGCCCCAGTCTTTGAACGCACCTTCGGTGAACTTCATGATGTTGCCCTTGTGAACGAGCGTCACTGAATCACGCTTCGTGGCGATCGCGTACTCGATCGCTTTGCGAACGAGGCGTTTCGATCCGAACTCCGACATCGGCTTGATGCCGATGGCGGACTTCTCGCGGATCGCCGCGCCGCTGCGCCACTTGGCGGAGTTGAGAAACTCGATGATCGTGTTCGCTCCTTCGGAATTCGCGGGCCATTCGATGCCGGCGTACACGTCTTCCGTGTTCTCCCGGAAGATCGTCATGTTCACCTGTTCAGGCTCCCGCACCGGCGAGGGCACGCCGGTGAAATAGCGTACCGGACGCACGCAGGCGTAGAGGTCGAGAACCTGGCGCAGCGTCACGTTGAGCGAGCGGATGCCGCCGCCGACCGGCGTCGAGAGCGGTCCCTTGATCGACACGCGGTAGTGCGCGAGCTTGTCAAGCGTGTCCTGCGGCAGATACTCGCCGGACTTCGCCTTGGCCTTGTCGCCGGCATAGACCTCGAGCCACGAGACCTTGCGCTTGCCGCCGAGTTTCTCCAGCGTGCCGTCGATCACATACTGCGTGGCGCGCCAGATGTCGGGGCCGGTTCCGTCACCCTCGATGAAAGGGATGATCGGGTCGTCGGGAACAACGAGGTTGCCGTTTTCGAATCCGATTCGTGTGCCGCTCATCGCGGCGGCACTGTAACGAAAAGCTATCCGGCGAGCAACGCACGAAGGGTCGCCAGGTTGCGGCGATCCGACTGGTGCTCGATCTTCTTCGGCGTCTCGAGCAGCTTCGGGATTCGGCGAAAGCGCTCGTCGTTGAGCAGCAAACGGAAGCCATCGATACCAATCTGACCCTCGCCGATGTGCTCATGTCGATCGACGCGTGAACCGAGAGGCTTCTTCGAGTCGTTGAGGTGGAACAGCGCAACGCGGTTGATCCCGACGTGACGTTCGATGTCATCGACGGTTTTCTCGTAGCCGTCGCGGTTGCGGATGTCGTGGCCCGCCGCAAAGATGTGGCAGGTATCGACGCAGATTGCCAGGCGCTTCTTGTCATCGACCCGATCGATGATCTGCCCCAGCTCCTCGAACGTGCACCCCACACACGATCCCTGGCCTGCCGAGGTCTCGAGCAGCGTGACGACCTTGTGCTTTGGAATGGCGGCGTGAATCTCGTCGAACGATCGGGCGATCTGATCGATGCCGGCGTTCGCGCCGGCGCCCATGTGCGCGCCAGGATGCAGCACGACGGCAGCGATGACGAGTCGTTCGGCGCGGTCGAGCTCGTCGATCATGGCGGCGATCGACTTGCGATGGAACTCGGGATTCGTCGTCGCCAGATTGATCAGATACGACGTGTGCGTAAAGACCGGCTTCAGGGTTCGCTTCTCGGCGAAGAGCTTCACATCATCGTCGGTGAGCTCTTTGCCCTTCCACTGATTGCCGTTCTTTGCGAACAGTGCGACCGCCGAGGCGTCGATCTCTCTTGCACGGTCGAACACTGTGTGCAACCCGCCTCGTGTCGAGAGGTGAGCGCCGATGAGATCGCCGTGTTTTTGCGAATAGCGGAAACGTGTCATCCCGAGCTAGCGAGGGAACGGTGTGTGGGGGAGGCAGGATTCCCGTACCGCCCGCCCACACCGGTTCCTCGCTACGCTCGGAATGACATCGACGCCGGCCGGCCTGGAATGCCTCGATCAGGGCGACAAGCGAAAATTCACCGTCACTGTGTAGTAGACGTCGATCGGCTGTCCCTTGTACGTCGCGGGGCGGAACTTCCATCGGCTCACGGCTTCGCGCGCGGCGTCGCCCAGTCCCCACGGGAGGTCGCGGATGACTTCGACGTCGTCCATCGTGCCGTCCTTGCGAACCACTCCTCGCACGACGACTGGCCCCTGAACGCCCGCGCGACGCGCGGCCGACGGATACCGCGGAACGACGCGATCCACTTCTTCCGAGCTTTGTCTACCAGGAGGCGATCGGCGCGGATCAGAGCGAAGCGAGTGGCGGCAGGGTTTTTGGGCAGTCCCCTGATAAACTCGGTCGCCATCGC
>JBBRMQ010000054.1:0-20384 GCA_038230775.1 Thermoanaerobaculia bacterium | reverse complement strand
CTCGCGTTCGCGCCATCCTGCAGCGGCGCGAGCGTGCACACAATCGGTCGTGAACATCGAAGAGGTCACCCAGCAGAAGCGCGACCGTGCGTACGTGCTGGCGGTCCACGAAATCCCCAAGATGCGTGCGATCGGCCTCGGCCTTCTGTCGATCGTCGTCTATTTCCACAACCTCTTTCTGTTGCACGACCTGTCGATCGAGCGCTGGGCGCTGCTGACGTCGATCTTCATCGCGTACTCCGTCATCGCCACGACGATGACGCGCATCTTCTACCGGCGGCAGCGGCGTGATCTGACGCTGACGTTTCTGATCGGCGACGTCTTCATTCTCACCCTGGCGGTGTATTTCTCCGGCGCGGAAAACAGCTGGCTCTTTCCGGTCCTGCTGATGAAGGTCGCGGATCAGACGCAGACGACGTACCGCCGCTGCATCATGCTTACCGTGCTCACTTCGCTGGCGTACACCGCGATGCTGCTGTGGGTGATGGTGGTCCAGGGCCGTCCGGTCAGTCTCGCCGTCCTGTTGATGCGGCCCGCGATCATCGCGGTCTTCGGCCTCTACATCGCGTTGATGGCCCGCATCGCGGAACGGCGCCGGCGCCGGCTGACCGAGGCGGTGAGGACGTCGCGCGAGTTGATTCACACGTTGGAAGATCAATCCACGCAACTCCGCGATGCGCAGCTGCGGGCCGAGTCGGCCAACGCGGCGAAGAGCGAGTTTCTCGCGAACGTCTCCCACGAGATGCGCACCCCGCTTCACGGCATCCTGGGCATGCTGCAACTGGCCTCCGACAGCGAGTCGTCGCCCGAGCGACGGCATCAACTGCAGATGGCCATCCGTTCGGCGGAGTCGCTGCTGACGACGATCGAAGACATCCTCGACTTCACGAAAATCGAGGCGCGCAAGCTCGAGCTCGAGCCGGTCTACTTTTCGATCCGCGAGCTCGTCGCCGATACGCTGAAGACGCTGGGCGTGACGGGCGCGCAGAAGGGACTGCAGCTCGCATTCTCATTCTCGGCGGACGTGCCCGATCGGCTGTGGGGCGATCCGCTCCGGCTGCGCCAGATCCTCATCAACCTCGTGGGCAACGCGATCAAGTTCACGACGCAGGGCGAGGTGGTGGTTCGCGGGAGCGTGCAATCGACGTTCGCCAGCGACGTCCTGCTGGAGTTCGAAGTGCGCGATACAGGAACGGGCATCGACACGCACAAGCGCGACATCATCTTCGATCCGTTCGCGCAGGCGGATAGTTCCCACTCGCGGAAGTACGGCGGCACGGGACTGGGGCTCTCGATCGTCGCGCGCCTGGTCGAAGCGATGGGCGGGACCATCCAGGTCGAGAGCGAGCCGGGGCGCGGGAGCACGTTCACGTTTACGGTGAAACTGGCCCACGACTCGATCGAGGGTGTGGCGCCGCCGCAGTGGTATTCGTCGCTGCGCGGGGTACGAGCGCTCGTGATCGAGCCGAACGCCACTTCGCGCGGGATCATCGGCGACATCCTGCGCGCTCACGGCATTGCGCCTGAGGTGTACGGGACGCTGGAGGATGCGCTGCAGCCTTCGATCCGCGAGGCGTTCTCCTGCGTGATCATCGACTCGCGCGTTCTGGCGGCGACGCCGTGGATCCCGCCGGTGCCCGTCGTCCAGATCATTACGCCGCTTTCGTCGGTCATGCACGCCTCGCCCACGGTGACCCGCCCCATTGCCGAGCGCGAGCTCCTGGACGCGATCGGCGTGGCGTTAGGCGTGATCGAGCGCCGCATGGCCTACACGCTGGAGCGGCGTGTGGACAGCGAGCGGCCGCTGACGGTTCTCGTGGTCGACGATCACCCCGTCAACCTCGAATTCGCCGCCGAAGCGCTGCGCCGCCTCGGCCATCTGGTGGTCAAAGCCGCCAGCGGCGAGGAAGCGGTCGGGCAGGTGCGCACCCGGAACTTCGACGTCGCGCTGGTCGACATCCAGATGCCGGAGATGGACGGCTTCGAAGTGCTGCGCCGTTTCCGCGCCATCGAGGCGGGGTCGGGGGTGCGGATGATTGCCCTCACCGCGTACACCTCACACGAAGATCGGGACCGCTGTCTTGCGGCGGGCTTCGATGATGTGCTGACGAAGCCCGTGACGCAGAGCCGTCTCGCCGCACTTCTCTCCGGCCGGGCGATCGGCAGCGATGCGATCGTGGACGCCGTCGGCGGGAACATGAAGCTGCTGGCACGCGTGCGCGACGCGTTCTCGGCGCAGAGTCCGAAGCTGCTGGCATCGATCCAGTCGGCGATCGCCGACGCTGATGCCGACACGCTTTATCGCAGCGCCCATACGCTCAAGGGCGCGATCAGCAACTTCGGCGACGGCGATGCGCTCTCCGCGGTGATCGATATCGAGCGCGCGGGCAAGATGGCCGACTTCAAGACGGCGGCAGCGCTCGTCGCGAGACTGGAGACCGCCGTTCGCGATCTCGAGTCAAGAATGACGACGGCGCTGGAGAAGGCCGAGGCGGCGGGGTAACGTGTGGGCCGGTGCGGCGCGGCGAGCAGAAGCCGGTTCACCGCGAAGCGACGGGTAGAATCTCCTGAGCCACGGCGCTTTAGCGCAGTGTGGGGCCAGCCCTCTGGCTGGCCGGCCAGCCGAAGGGCTGGCCCCACACCTCGGCTTCGCCGTAGCGCGTTGATCCACACACGAAGCGCCACCGCATCACGCCGTTCCGTCTTCCGCGCTCTTCAGGTAAAACGACAGCGATTCGAGATTGATCCGCAGATCGACGCTCTTCAGTTTGACGTGCGGTTGCACGCGAAGCTGCACCGGTGCGAAATTGAGAATGGCGCTGACACCCGCGCCGACCAGCGCGTCGCAGACGCTCTGCGCGTTGTCCGCGTTGACAGCGATAATGCCGATCTCCACACCTCGCTCGCGAACGATGTGTTGAAGCTCGGTGTAGGAAAGCACGGGAATCCCGCTGCGCGATGAACGTCCGATCTTCTCCGGATCGACGTCCACCAGCGCGGCGATCTGGAATCCGTTGTCGTTGAAGCCGCGGTAATCGGCGAGGGCCATGCCGAGGTTGCCGGCGCCGGCGATGACGACGTGCCGTGTGCGGTCGATGCCCAGCTCGCGCACCAGATGTTCCTTGAGTTGCGTGACGTTGTAGCCCACTCCGCGCGTTCCGAACTCGCCGAAGCACGCCAGGTCCTTACGGATCTGCGCGGAGTTCAAGTGAAAGCGCTCAGCAAGCTCGTGCGATGACACGGTCGCCTGACGGATCGATTCGAGGTACGTGAGGCAGCGGAGATAGACCGATAACCGGCCCGTGGTCAGCTCGGATACCGCTTCGCGTTCACCGCTCAGTCGGGTGCTCGACATGGTTTTCAACGCAGCATGAAAAGCTGCCGTGCGCCGGCGCCCGCGGCCTGGAAGAGCGGTGTAGGGAAGATGCCGATGATCAGGATTCCGATGACCGAGATTGCCAGCGCCGCCGTGGCAAAGGCTCCACCGTCCATCGGCACCGCGGAACCCTCCGGCGATTCCTTCATGTACACGTAGTAGACGACGCGCAGGTAGTAGTAGACGGAGACGATGCTGGTGAGAATACCGATGAGCGCGATCGTGGTGTGTCCCGACTCGACCGCGGTTTTGAACACATAGAACTTCGAGATGAAGCCGGCCGTGGGCGGAAGTCCCGACAGCGAGAACATGCAGACGGTGAGGGCGAGGCCGTAGAACGGACGGCGGAAGCCGAGGCCCGCGATGTCGTCGAGGGTTTGCGGATCGTTTTGATTCTTCGCCAGCATCGACACCACGCCGAACGCGCCGATGTTCATGAGCGCGTAGACCATGGTGTACACCGCAACCGAGGCCACGCCCTCGTCGCGGAGCGTCATGAGGGCGACCATCATGTAGCCGACGTGCGCGATGCCGGAGTAGGCGAGCATGCGCTTGAGGTCGCGCTGCGCGATGGCGACCGCGTTGCCGACGATCATCGACAGGATCGCCAGCGCAGCCATCATGTTCATCCACGAATTCGCCTGCAGTGTCGGCGTCATCGCGGTGAAGATGCGCGCGAGGACGAGCAGCGTCGCCGCTTTCGGTGCGGTCGAGAGCCAGGCGGCGACCGGAGTCGGACCGCCCTGATAGACGTCGGGTGCCCACGGATGGAACGGCACCAGCGAGAGCTTGAATCCGAAGCCGGCCATGATGAGCACGAACGCGATCGCCGTCAGCGGGCCGGCGTCGCCGCGAAGGTTCGACGAGTACGCCGCGAGCTGCGTCATGTTCGTGGATCCCGTCTGGCCGTAGAGCAGAGCCGTCCCGTAGAGAATGAATCCGGTGGCGAACGCGCCCATGAGGAAGTATTTGAGGCTGGCCTCGTTGCCCACCGACAGCTTCCGGTTGTAGCCGAGCAGGACGAAGATGCAGATCGACAGGATCTCGAGGCCAAGGATGACGATCAGGAGATCGAGGCCTTTGCCCATCATCATCATTCCCGCGGTTCCCCACATGAGAAGAGCGTAGAACTCGCCGCCCTCGATGCCTTCGCGGCTGAGGTAATCGCTGGCGAACAGCGTGGCGAGGATCGCCGCCAGGATGAAGGTGATATCGAAGATCCGCGTAAGGCCGCTGATCTGGTACGTGTTCCCGAAGTACGTGCCCGGGAGCACGAGGTTCTCGGACCAGGCTGTGGCGATCAATGCGATGAGCGCGATGGGCGACGCGAGCCCGCGAGCGCGCACGAAGAGCAGCACCATCGCGCCGATCGACAGGATCAGCTCGGGCAGAATCGCGTTGACCCAGCCGGGCTCCAACAAAGGATGCAGGTTCATCGTTTGCCGGCCTCGGTGTGTGGGCCGGCTTCAGCCGGCCTCGACCGGCTGAAGCCGGTCCGCACACTCGCGTACATCACGTCAGGATTCTGTTTCTCAACGATCTTCAGCAGGCGCTGTACGCTCGGTGTCATCTTTCTCAGGAAGTAATTCGGATACACGCCGATCCACACCATGAGGACGATCAGTGGGATGGTCGCGGCGATCTCGTTCCACGCAATCTCCGGAATCGACTTGTTCTCTTCTTTGGTGATCGGCCCGTAGAACACGCGCTGCACCAGCCAGAGGAGATAGATCGCCGCCAGAATCACGCCCGTCGCCGCGGCGATCGTCCAGCGCGGATTCGTCTTGAACGAGCCCGAGAGGATCAGGAACTCGCCGACGAAACCGTTCAGGCCGGGCAGGCCGACCGAGGAGAGCATGGCGATGACGAAGAGCGTGGCGTACACCGGCATGGTGTGCGCGATGCCGCCGTAGTCGGCCAGCAGTCGCGTGTGCCGCCGTTCGTAGACCACGCCTACCAGGAGAAAGAGGGCTCCCGTCGACAGGCCGTGGTTGACCATCTGCAGGATCGAGCCTTCGATCGCGGTCTGGTTCAGCGCAAAGATCCCAAGCACGCAGAACCCAAGGTGCGAGACCGAGGAGTAGGCGACGAGCTTCTTCATGTCGGGCTGCACCCAGGCGACGAGCGCGCCGTACATGATGCCGATGACCGCCAGGCCCATCATGACGTTTGCGTGGCGAATCGTGGCGTCGGGGAACAGCGGCAACACCAGACGCAGGAAACCGTACGTGCCCATCTTCAGCATGACGCCGGCGAGGATGATCGATCCGCCGGTCGGTGCTTCGACGTGCGCGTCAGGCAACCAGGTGTGCAGTGGAAACAGCGGCACTTTGATCGCGAACGCCAGGGCGAACGCCGCAAACAGCCACGCCTGAATGTGTGGCGGCAATGAGAGGCCGTACATATCGGTGATCGCGAACGTCGGCCGTCCGCTGTAATGAAACTGCAGGAATCCCAGATAGATGATGCCGAGGAGCATCAGGAGTGAGCCGAAGATCGTGAAGAGGAAGAACTTGATCGCGGCGTAGATGCGGTTCGCGCCGCCCCAGACGCCGATCACCAGATACATCGGCAGCAGCGTCAGCTCGAAGAAGACGTAGAAGAGGATCAGATCCGTCGCCACAAACACGCCGATCATCGCCGCTTCCATGATCAGAAACGCGATGACGTACTCCTTCGGATGCTTGTGAATCGTGTTCCACGACGAGAGAAACACGACGGGCGTCAGCAGCGTCGTGAGCAGGACCAGCCAGAGCGAGATGCCGTCAACACCGAGCGCGTAGTTGATGCCCCATTGCGCGATCCACGTCTTCACTTCGACGAGCTGGAATCCCGCCCGCCCTTCCTGGAACTGCTGCACGATCCCCAGCGAGATGATGAACGTCGCGATCGATGCTGTCAGGCCGACCGCCTTGATCGCGTTCGCCGAGCGGCGTGGGAAGAACATGAGAATGACGGCCGCGACGATCGGCAGCCAGAGCGTGGTGCTGAGGACGTGCGTCACGCGAGCACCCACATGAACACGATGACGCCGAGGAAGAACATCAGCGCGTAGTTGCGGACGTTGCCGGTTTGGAAGAAGCGCAGAAGATCGCCGACCGCGGCCACGATGTATCCGCCGAGCGACAGCACCCCGTCGATGAGGGCATCGACGCCGCGCCACAGGAATTGCGAGAGCCGCTCGAGCGGGCGCACGATCGTCGCGTTGTAGAACTCATCGACGTACCACTTGTTCTCCATGCCACGCGCGATGGCCGGCGACGATGCGGTAAACGCGTCATCCGCCGCGTACCCGCGCGTCGCGTATCGCGAGCGAGCGAGCAACCAGCCGACGACAGCGATCGCGCTCGAGACAAACATCAGCCCGTACTCGAGATTGGGACTGATCTCGTACTGCGCCTCCGGAACTCCAGGAATCTCGGCGAAGATCGGGGCGAGCCACTTCGCCAGGAAGTGATGATGCGGCCAGCCGAGAATCGCGCCGCCGACGAGCGAGAGCGTCGCGAGGATCAGGAGCGGAATGGTCATCGACCCCGGGCTCTCATGAATGTGATGCTCCTGCTCATCCGTCCCTCGGAACGTCCCGAAGAAGGTGAGGTAGAGCAACCGGTACATGTAGAACGCTGTGCAGAACGCCGCCACGGTGCCGAGAACCCAGATGAAGACGTTGAACGCCTTCGGGAAGTACGGATTGGCGAGCGCCGAGGCGAGGATTTCGTCTTTGGAGAAGAAACCGGATGCCGGCGGGAAGCCGGCGATCGCGAACGTGGCGATGGCGAATGTCCACCACGTGATCGGAATCTTCGATCGCAGCCCGCCCATCTTGCGGATGTCCTGCTCTCCGCTCATGGCGTGGATCACGGAGCCCGATCCGAGGAAGAGGCAGGCCTTGAAGAAGGCGTGGGTGACGACGTGGAAGAGTCCCGCGGTGAACGCGCCGACGCCGACGCCGATGAACATGAACCCCAGCTGCGAGACGGTCGAGTATGCGAGGACTTTCTTGATGTCCCACTGCCGGATCGCGATCGTCGCGGCGAAGAGCGCGGTGAGCGCCCCAACCGTGGCGACGACCATCATCGCGTTCGGCGCCAGCCGGAAGAGCGCATTCGATCGGACGACCATGTACACGCCGGCGGTGACCATCGTTGCGGCGTGGATGAGTGCGGACACCGGCGTGGGGCCGGCCATGGCGTCGGGCAGCCAGACGTAGAGCGGAATCTGTGCGGATTTGCCGCAGGCGCCGAGGAACAGAAGCAGACAGATCGCGCTGATCAGCCAGGGCGCGGCGCCGTTCTGCGCAGCGAGCGACACCGCGGCGAAATCGACCGTGGAGAAATGCGCGAACATCAGGAACATCGCGATGAGGAAGCCGAAGTCGCCGATGCGGTTGACGACGAACGCCTTCTTGCCCGCGGCCGCCGCGTAATCCTTGTCGTAGTAGAAGCCGATCAGCAGGTAGGAGCAGAGTCCGACGCCCTCCCAACCCACGAACATCAACAGGTAGCTGCTGCCGAGGACGAGGACGAGCATCTCGGCGAGGAAGAGGTTGAGGTAAGAGAAGTAGCGCCAGTAACCCTCTTCGTGCGCCATGTAGCCCACGGAGTAGATGTGGATCAGCGTGCCGACCCACGTCACCACCATCAGCATGACGACGGACAGCGGATCGAGCTGGAAGGCAAGATCGGCGCCGATTCCGCCCGAGGAGATCCAATTGTAAACAAGGTTTACATATCGGGCGCCGTCAGGATTGGCGGCGTGGTACTGGAAGACTGCGATCGTGCCGGCGATGGCGGACAGAGCGGATGCTGCCGGCCCGACGAACGTGACGAAGCCTTTGCCCAGGCGCTTTCCCAGCAGCCCGTTAAGCAGGAATCCCAGGAAGGGGAAGGCCGGAATCAGCCAGAGGTTGTTCAGCATTCACGCGAGGACTGAGGACTGAGGACTGAGGACTGAGCGTGGTAGCTCCGTCCTCGGTCCTCAGTCCTCAGTACCTGTCCAGTCCTCCTCGCCGCAGCGAGGAGCTCCCCGCGTTGGCCTATTTTTCCTCGTCCCGGAGTCGTTCCTGATAGTCGTCAGACGATGCAGGATCGAGCTCCCAGCGCTTCTTGTCGCGATCTTCTTCTTTTTCTCCGACCTTCAGCTCTTCATTGTCCTGGTATGTGATTCCCATCGAGCGGCCGATGTCGTCGACTTCGTTCTGGTCCGGGGACGGCATGCTGCTGACCGCCGCCTCGTCGCCGTTGAACTGCGCGGATTCCCATCGCACGTCGGGAGCGCCGCCGGTAACCACTGCGTCGTTGCCCGGATTGTCGCGAAGCTCGTGGCGCAGTTTTGCCGAGCCCGCGGCGATGTCCGGGATTGCCGGCTCGAGGCGGTCATCGATGCCGTCGTGGTTGCGGTCCGGTTTCTCGTCTTCTTTCCAGTCAATCAGCTTCTCTGTCTTGTCCATTTTCCAGACTCCTGCGCCTGGAAAATGCGATGTTTGTGCCGTTTACCACCGCATCAGGTTGGCTTCATCGACATCAATCGTTTGCCGGTGGTGATACAGCGAAATGAAGATTGCCAGCCCCACAGCAGCCTCGGCCGCGGCAATCGCCATCACGAAGAACACGAAGATGACTCCGTGAATCTGATGAAACTGTCGCGCGTAGGCGAGGAACGTGAGGTTCGTCGCGTTGACCATCAGCTCGATGGACATGAAGATCGTGATGCCGTTGCGGCGCGTCAGCACGCCGCAAACGCCGATGGCGAAGAGGATCGCGCTGAGGATGAGAAACCATTGGGTCGGGATCATCGCGCTGCTGCTCCGGTGCGCGCGCTGAGGAACAGCGCGCCGACGATCGCGGCCAGGAGAAGGATCGACACCATCTCGAAGGGGAACGCGTAGGCCTCGAACAGTCGGATGCCGATCGTGCGCGCGTCGGCGACGAAGAGCCCGTTCGGATTCTCCATCACGGCGTATTTCGCGACGTAGTAGACGAGCCCGATCCCGAACGACGCGCTCGAGACGTAGCCGAGGAATTGCTGGATGGGGCGCGTGTGGGGCTCGGGTTGATGCTGCAGGTTGAGCAGCATGATCACGAAGAGGAACAGCACCATGATCGCGCCTGCGTAGACGATCACCTGCAGCGCCGCGAGAAACGGCACCTCGAGCAGGACGTACATCACCGCAAGTGCGAAGAACGACGCGACGAGAGCCAGCGCGCCGACGACGGGATTGCGATGCAGGATCACGACAAGCGCGAAGATCACCGCAATTGCCGCGAAGAAGAAAAAGATCGCGAAGGTGATCACTGGAGCGCCTCCGCGCGTAGCGCCACCGGCTCGGTGGCGGGACCGCCGCCGGCCCGGCGGCGATTGAAATCTGCCAGCGAGCCGCTGGCGGTCCCGCCGGCGAGGCCGCCGGCGCTACGCAAAGCGATCGTATGCGCCGTGCGTTGTAGCGCCACCGTCCCGGTGGCTGTTCCGCCGCCGTCCCGGCGGCGTGCCGGCGAGACGCCGGCGGACCGGCCGGCGAGGACGCCGGCGCTACGCGCAACCCTCATATCCAGCGCTCCGCGATGAACCACGCCACCAGCACCAGGTTCACGAGCGCCATCGGCAGAAACACTTTCCAGCCCATCTTCATGAGGATGTCGTACTTCAGCCGCGGGATCGTCCAGCGCACCCAGACGAAGACGAAGAGGACGAACGAGACCTTCGCCACGAACGCCATCAGCGACAGCGCGAAGCCAAGCGCCGTCGCGGGCTCGTTGTACCAGGGGATGTCCCATCCGCCGAGGAATAGCGTGGTGATGAGGGCCGAGATCGTCGCCATCGAGATGTACTCCGACATGAAGAACAGCGCGAACTTCATCGACGAGTACTCGGTGTGATAGCCGGCCACGAGCTCCGAGTCCGCTTCCGCGAAATCGAACGGCAGGCGGTTCGTCTCGGCGAACGCGGAGACGACGAACACGATGAAGCTGAGCCACATCGCCGGAGAGAAGACGTTCCACGCCGGAATCTTGATGGTGTCGAAGAGAACGAAGTAGCCGGTCTGCCGCCACACGACGTCCGTCAGCCGCAGCGAGCCGGCGACCATCAACGCACTTACGGCTGCCAGTGTCAGCGAAAGCTCGTACGAGATCATCTGCGCCGAAGCGCGGATCCCGCCGAAAAGCGAGAACTTGTTGTTCGACGCCCAGCCGGCAGTGACGATCCCGTACACGCCGAGCGACGCCAGCGCGAAGATCACCAGGATGCCGACGTTCACATCGGCAACGATCGGCTCGAACAGCCGCCCGCCGGGGAGGCGGAACTGGCGGCCCCACGGAATCACCGCGATGGTCGTCAGCGCGGGAAGAAGGCCGAACATCGGCGCCATCGTGTACAGCCATCGATGCGCACCGCTGGGGACGATGTCTTCCTTGAGAAAAAACTTGAGGGCGTCGGCAAACGATTGAAACAGTCCGAACGGTCCAACGCGGTTCGGTCCGGGGCGATCCTGAATCAGCGCACTGCCGCGCCGTTCCACCCACACCATGATCGGCGTGACATTGAGGAGTGCTCCGACGACGATCGCGATCTTGAGAACGGAGAGGGCGACGTCTACGGTATCGATGTCCGCCATATCAGTTGGAGCGAGCGGCGAGCGGCGAGCGGCGAGCAGGCCTCTTGATTTTCCGCTCGCCGCTCGCTGCTCGCTGCTCGCTGTTTCTCAAGCCATCGCCTCGACAGGATTCTGTTCGTCAGCGAACGTCTCTGCTTCCTGAAACTCCGCCGCCTCGGGGAAGAGGCGCGCGCCGATGCGTCGGAAAATCTCACGGTCGGGAACAGCCTGGCCTTTCGGCGCGTAGGCCTGATGGATCCGCTGCTCGGTTCCCTGCAGGTTGACGAACGTTCCTTCCTTCTCCGCGTGGATGGTGCCGGGGAGAAGAACGTCCGCGACCTCGTTGAGCGGATGCGTCGCGTCCCACGAGTGGACGATGAGGAACTTCGCTTTGCGCAGATTCGCGATGACGGCCGGATCTTTGGTCCGCTCGCTGAATTCGGCGTCGCAGATGTAGAGCACATCGTTCGCGCCGGCGCCGCCAGTCAGCAGTTTCTCGACCAGATCCGATTCGCCGAGGGCCGCCGACACGCCGCGATAGTTCGGCGCGGCCTGGGTGCCGAGGAGCCATTCGGTTCGCGATTTCATTTTGATGGGACCGATGGAGTCGACCATGACGCCGGCCTTGGCGCCCATGCGATCGAAGAGCGTCCTGGCCATCCGCACTTCTTCGTTCGTCATGTTCGCGGATGCGATCGCGGTGACCGTCGCGCCCTTCAGCGCACCGGCGATGGCGTCCAGCGCCTCGCTCCAGGTGGAGATGCCGAGGTATTCGTCGGTGCGGACTTTGGGAACGACGACGCGGTCGGTGTCGTAACGCTCATACGAGAAGCGGCCGTAATCGCACAGCCAGTGATCGTTGACTTCGGGATTGACTCGCGGGCGATAGCGGAAGATCTGGCCGCTGCGGTGACCGATGAAGATGTTGCAGCCGACGTCGCAGCCGTTGCAGACGGAGTCAGTGGTGTCGAGATTCCAGACACGCGATTCGAAGCGGAACTCACGAGGCGTGAGCGCGCCGGTGGGGCAGAGGTCGGTGACGCAGGCGGACATCCAGTTATCGATCGGCGTTCCGGGGAACACGCCGACTTCCGTCGATGCGCCGCGCTTGAAAAACGCGAGCTCGTTGGTGCCGGTGATCTCCTGGGTGAAGCGGATGCATCGCGTGCAGTGGATGCAGCGATTCATGTTCTGCACGACGTGCGGGCCGATCGCGGTGCGGTCCATCCCGGGATACGTTCGCTTGTGTTCGCCGTAGCGCGACTCGACCGAGCCGTAATTGAACGAGTAGTCCTGCAGCGGACACTCGCCGGCCTTGTCACAGATCGGGCAGTCGAGCGGATGATTGATGAGCAGAAATTCCATCTGCCCCTTGCGCGCTTTCTCGACTTTCTCGTTCCAGACGTGAATCTTCATTCCGTCTTTCACGGTGGTCGAGCAGCCGGCCTGCAGCTTCGGCATGCCCTCCACTTCGACGAGACACATACGGCACTGGCCGACGACCGTCAGCGACGGGTGATAGCAGAAATGCGGGACGTGAATGTCCGCGAGTTTGGAGGCCTCAATGATATTGATGCCGTCCTGAACTTCGACTTCCACTCCGTCGATGGTAACTTTACCCATAGGGTTGATCGCGGTGATGCTGATTGAGCGCCGGGCAGCAAGGGCGTGAAGTCATCACGGTCGAGCCCGTGAAAATTTTCACAAGGGCGGAGAATACTCGTCAGTGAAACGCGACGCAACCATTGCAATCATCGGCATCATCATCGTCATCGCGATCTGCTTCGGCCTCGCCGCGATGCGACCCGCTTTGCAGCCTGCGAAATCCACTCCGTTCGAGACGGCCAGCGTCGGACCGGCGGTTGCCGGACATATCGTCATGCGCATCAACGGCGATCCGGTGACCGAGAAGGAGTTCGAGGCCGCCTTCGCCCAACTGCCTGACGACATGAAACGGCAGTTTGCCTCAGGGCCGGGCAAGCAGGCCTTTGCCGAGCAGTACATCCGGATGAAGCTCCTGGAACAGGAAGGGCACCGGCTGGGCATCGATCGCGATCCGGACGTCGAGGCGCAGGTTGCGGCTGATCGCACCAACATCCTCGGCCGCGCGGCAGCGGACAAACTCGTCGGCAATCCGACCGCGCAGGCGGTGGAGGCGTTCTACAACCAGAACGTCGCCAAGTTCGCGACCATCGATGTGAGTCACATCGTCATCGCGTTTCAAGGCGGCACGGTCAAGCCTCGCAGTGGTGGGACGCCGTTATCGGAGGTTGAAGCCACGAACCGCGCGTTGCAGGTTTACCAGCAGCTGAAAGCGGGCGCGAATTTCGGAACGGTGGCGCGCAAGTACTCCGACGACACGGCCAGCCTCGTTCAGGATGGCCACCTCGGCACATTCGCGCGCGGGATGCTTCCACAAGAGCTCGAGGCTCGCATCTGGCAGGTGCCACCGGGCCAGTTCACCGGGCCGCTTCCATCCCGCTTCGGCATTCACATCTTCAAGGTGAACTCGCGCTCCACCGCGGCGTTGCCCGAGGTCAGCAAGAGCATCGCGCAGCATGTGAAGCAGCAGAACACGCTGGACCGCGTGGAGATCCTTCGTAAGAACGCCAACGTCGACTTCGATCCGAAGTTCTTCCCCGAGGCGAAGTCGTGGCCGAGCAACAATCCAGGAAAGCGACCCTCATAACATGAAGATTCTCGTTCTCGGTGCCGGCCGGATGGGGCACGGCGCTGTCTATGACCTCGTGCGACAGCCGGACGTCGAGCAGGTCACAGTGGCGGACGCGGTGGCGGAGCGCGCTGCCCGCGTGGCGTCGACCATTGGCAACGGCAAGGCAAAGCCCGTGCATCTCGACGTCACGAAACAGAAGGATGTTGTCGAGTTGATGCGCGGCCACGACGCGGTGCTGAGTTGCGTGGTCTACAAGTTGAACGAACAGCTCGCGCACGCCGCCCTCCAGGCCGGGACGAACTTCTGCGACCTCGGCGGCAACAACGACGTGGTCGACGCAGAGCTTGCGTTGAACGCCGAGGCGGTGAAGCGGGGAGTGAACATCGTTCCCGATTGCGGCCTCGCGCCCGGGATGGTTGCGGTGCTCGTGGCGCATGGCGCCGCGCGCTTCGAGAAGCTGGACGAGATTCATATCCGCGTCGGCGGACTGCCGCTCGATCCGAAACCGCCACTCGACTATCAGCTCGTCTTCTCCGTCGAGGGCCTGATCAACGAGTACATCGAGAGTGCCCGCGTCGTGCGCGACGGGAAGATCACACACGTCGACTCGATGACCGAGATCGAGGCGCTCGATTTCCCGGAGCCGTTCGGACGGATGGAAGCGTTTCAGACTTCCGGCGGCACGTCGACATTACCCGAGACGTTCCTCGGCCGCGTGAAGGAGCTCGACTACAAGACGATCCGCTACCCCGGCCACTGCGACAAGTTCAAGACGATGATCGACCTCGGCCTGTGCAGCAGCGAGGCGGTGCAGGTCGCGGGCGCGAGTCTGACGCCACGGCAGCTCTTTGCGGATCTGCTGGTGCGCAATCTTCCGGCTGACGAGCCGGACGTGGTGCTGGTCCGTGTCGATTTTGCCGGCGGGGGCAAGAAGCTGCGCTACCAGATCATCGACCGCTACGACGAGGCTTCGGGGCTGAGCGCCATGATGCGCACGACCGCGTTTCCGGCCGCGATCGTGGCCCTGATCATGGCGCGCGGCCAGGTCACGGCGAAAGGAGCGCTCCCGCAGGAGCGCTGCATCCCGCCCGATCTCTTCGTTCGCGAGTTAGCCGCGCGCAACATTCAGATGACGCAGGAGTGGCTGTAGGTGGCGTTTTCGCGGATTCCGGAGAGGACGGGGCCGCCGAGGAATGTTGAATGTTGAATGTTCAATGTTGAATGGATGGGGAGCGACATTCAACATTCAACATTGAACATTCAACATTCCCGGCTGTAGACTCCGCGAAGTCGAAGATGAACATCATCAAGAACCGCGTTGACGGCGTCACCGTGCTCGACATCCAGGGTGTCATCAAGCTGGGGGAGAGTGCGCGCGAGTTTTCCAGCTACCTGGAGAAGGTGCTGAACGACGACACCGGTCCGGTGATGATCAACTTCGAATCGATCAACTACATGGATTCGACCGGGCTCGGCGAGTTGATCGGCTATCTCCAGAAGTTCGAAGATCGTCAGCGCAAGATGGCGTTGGTAAAGCCTTCGCATCGGATACTGGCGCTGCTCAAGATTACGAAGCTCGATACGGTGTTCAAGATCTTCGATTCTCGCGACAGCGCCATGGCGTATCTGAACGACAACGCCGCGTAGTTCATGACCCACACATTTCTTCCGATTCTTCTGATGTTGATCATTGCCGTCGGTGTCGGCGGGGTGATCCTCATTCTCAGTTTCTTCATGGGTCGCCATCAGCGGAATCCCGCGAAGCTCGCGCCTTACGAAAGCGGCGTTCCTCTCCTCGACGAGAACCGCAAGCGCGTCAACGTCCGCTTCTATCAGATCGCGATGCTCTTCATCCTGTTCGACATCGAGGCCGCGTTTCTCTATCCGTGGGCGGTGATCTATCGCGAGGCGGTGATGGGACCCTCCGGCATGTTCATCTTCAAGGAGATGATCGTCTTCATCGTGCTGCTTGCCGTCGGCTACATCTACGTGTGGCAGAAGAAGACATTCGACTGGTAACGAATGGCAGACCTCCATCCAGACAATCCGTACGAGAAAGATCGCTTTCCCGATCCTGCGAAGACGGTCGCGTTTCCGCCTGAGGCCCAGAAGCACTTCGACTGGCTGCTGACGCGCTATCCGAACAAGGAAGCGGCGCTCCTGCCGACGCTTCACCTGGCGCAGGAGACGTGGGGATGGATCTCACCCGAGGTGGTGCATTACGTCGGGTCGCTTCTGGATTTGTCGCCGGCGACCGTCTTCGGCGTCGTCTCGTTCTACAACATGTACAACCAGAAGCCTGTAGGGAAATACCACCTGCAGGTCTGCACGAATCTCAGTTGCATGGTGAGCAACGCGTACGACATCTACGATCACCTTTGCGCGAAGCTCAACATCCAGCCGGGGCAGACGACGCCCGACGGCATGTACACGGTGACCGAGGTCGAGTGCCTCGGCTCGTGCGGCACTGCGCCCGTCGTGCAGATCAACAACGATTACCACGAGAACATGGACGTGGCGCAGATGGATGCGCTGCTGCCGAAATTGAAGTGACATGGACCAGATCAAGATCCTGACAGCGAACGTCGACAAGCCGAACTCCACGTCGATCGATGTGTACATCGACGGCGGCGGGTACAAGGCTGCCGAAAAAGCGCTGAAGATGACTCCGGATCAGATCATCCAGTTGGTGAAGGATTCCGATCTGCGCGGCCGCGGCGGTGCCGGATTTCCGACTGGCAGCAAGTGGAGCTTCGTCCCGAAGAACGCGCCCAAGCCGACGTGGCTGCTGTGCAACGCGGACGAGTCCGAGCCGGGCACGTTCAAGGACCGCCTCCTCATGGAGAAGGATCCGCACCTTCTCATCGAGGGGATGATCATCTCGGCGTTCGCCATCGGATCGAATCCGATGTCGTACATCTACATCCGCGGCGAGTTCTATTACGCGGCGACGGTGCTCGACAAAGCCCTCGACGAAGCCCGCGCCAAAGGCTACCTCGGCAAGAACATTCTCGGGAGCGGATTCGACTTCGACATCACCGTTCATCGCGGCGCGGGGGCGTACATCTGTGGCGAGGAGACCGGACTGATCGAGTCGGTGGAAGGGCATCGCGGTCAACCGCGCGTGAAGCCGCCGTTCCCGGCGGTGGTCGGCGTCTTCGGCGGACCGACGGTCGTCAACAACGTCGAGACGCTGGCGTGCGTGCCGATGATCATCGACAAGGGTCCCGAATACTTCAAGACGTTCGGCATCCCGCGCAACACGGGGCCGAAGTTGTACTGCGTGTCGGGCAACGTGAAGAAGCCGGGCGTGTACGAGTTTCCGATGGGCGTCAATCTGAAGGAACTGATCTACGAGCACTGCGGTGGCATCACCGGCGACCGCAAGCTCAAGGCCGTGATTCCCGGCGGCGCCTCGGCACCGATGCTGCTGCCGGACGAGATCGATCTACCACTCAACTTCGACGCCGTGGCGAAGGCCGGGTCGATGCTGGGGTCCGCGGGGATCATCGTGCTCGACGAGAGTGTCTGCATCGTGGATGCGGTCTGGCGCCTGGCGAAGTTCTTCGCCCATGAGTCGTGCGGACAGTGCACGCCGTGCCGCGAAGGAACGAACTGGCTGGAGTCGATCCTCGATCGCATGGAGCGCGGCGGCGGCCGGCAGGAAGACGCCGACCTCCTGCTCGATATGTCCGACAACATCGGCGGCAAGTCGCTCTGCGCGTTAGGCGACGCCGCGATCGGGCCGGTGATCTCGTCGGTGAAGAAGTTCCGCGAGGAGTACCAGTATCACGTCGATCACAAGAGCTGCCTGCCACAGACGAAGCGCTACCGGCGACTCGACATGGCCTCAGCGCACTGAGTTTGGCGAGCCCTCCGGCCGACCGGCCAGCCAGAGGGCTGGCCCCACACTTCGGCGGGCTGAGAGCCCGCCGCCCCGAGAAGAGCGGAGAGTCGAGTGTGTTGCCCGAAGGGCGGATGAGGGGCCGTCACACTGCTATAGGATTCGCCCCATGGCGAAGCTGACGATTGCATCAATCGAAGGACAAGAAACTCGTCAAGGAGCTCGACAGATGAGACGTGCCGCCGTTGTTCTTCTGCTCATCGCGACACCGGTCCTCGCGCAGCGAACCCAGAAGCCGCCGCTTCACGGATCGCATTGGATGGCCGTCACCGGCAAACCGCTCGCGGCAACGGCGGGCTCGATGATCTTTCAGCGCGGTGGCAACGCAGTCGATGCGGCTGCCGCGATGATCGCCGCGACCTGCACGATGTGGGACACGCTCAGCTGGGGCGGCGAGACGCAGGCGCTCATCTACAACCCGAACACGAAGCAGGTGATCGGCATCAACGCGTTAGGCGTGGCGCCGACCGGAGCGACGCCGGAGTTCTTTCGCGGCAAGAACATGAAGTATCCGCCGGAGTTCGGGCCGCTCGCTGCTGTGACGCCGGGAACGCCGGGCGGCATCCTCACGATGATCGCCGAATACGGGAAGCTATCGCTGAAAGAGGATCTCGCGCCGGCGATCGAGATGGCGGACGGCTACGCGATGGAGCGCCAGCTCGCGGACACGATCGAGCGCAACAAAGCTCGGATCAAGGAGTGGCCGTATTCGCGAGCTCTGTTTCTCACGCATGCGGGAGCGGCGGGGGAGACGCCCGCCGCCGAACAATCGGCATCACCGACTCCGGCACAGGATCGCCCCGTGGAGGCGGTGCGCGGAAAGCGTGAGGCGCCGGAGCCCGGCGAGATCTTCCGCCAGCCGGACCTCGCCGCGATGCTGCGCAAGCTGGTGGACGCCGAACAGTCCGCGCTGAAGCAGGGGAAGTCGCGCAAGGACGCGATCTACGCCGCGTATGACCGTTTCTACAAAGGCGACATCGCGAAGGAGATCGTGCGCAGCGTTCAGGAACAGGGCGGACTCTTCACCTCCGACGACCTCGCGAACTGGAAAGTGCACATCGAGCAACCGGTCAAGACGAGTTACAAAGGCATCGACGTCTATAAGCTCACGGCGTGGACACAGGGTCCGGCGATGCTGCAGACGCTCAACATCCTCGAGAATTTCGACCTGCGCGCGATGGGCTTCAACAGCGCGCGCTACATCAACACGGTCTATCAGGCGATGAGCCTCGCATTTGCCGATCGCGATTTCTACTACGGCGACACGTACGTTCCGCCCGTCGAGCCGGTGTCGCAGGTGTTGTCGAAGGATTACGCCAGGGAGCGCGCGAAGCTGGTTCGCATGGACCGCAACGATCCCACGATCGGTCCCGGTGATCCCTACGCATTCGCAGGCCAGCAGAATCCGTTTCCCGATCTGCTGAAGAACTTCGCGAACACCGCCTTCGTGCCGCGTCCGGCCGGTGCGGATGCGGCCACGAGCAGCGCCGAGTTCCGCCGCGGCCAGGAAGGCTTCTACGCCGGCACTACCTCGGTCGAGACAGCCGATGCCGAAGGATGGGCTGTGTCCGTGACACCGAGCGGCGGCTGGATGCCGGCCGTCGTTGCCGGTCACACCGGCGTCGGCCTCAGCCAGCGCATGCAGAGTTTCGTCACCGATCGCGCGGAGGGGCCGTACAACGTCGTGGCACCGGGGCAACATCCTCGCGTCACGCTCACGCCGACACTCGCGCTGAAGAACGGCGCGCCGTATCTCATCTTCTCGGTGCAGGGGGGAGACAGCCAGGATCAGAACCTCATTCAGTTTTTCCTGAACGTCGTCGAGTTCGGGATGACGGTGCAGGAGGCGACCGAGGCGCCGAATTTCAACAGCTTTCAGATGAGGAGCTCGTTCGGGAAGCACGAGATTCAACCGGGACGGATTCTATTGAACGACCAGACGCCGCCGTGGGTGCGCGGAGAGTTGAGACGAATGGGCTACACGGAAGTCTTCGAGGACCGCACCTCCGGCCCCATCAACGCGATCTTCGTCGATCGCGCTCACGGCACGTTGTGGGGAGGCTCCAGCAATCACGGCGAAGACTACGGAATCGGCTGGTAGTTCTAGCGCGGCGGCGGGGATTACAGTCAACTTCTCGTAGTGCCGGATCGTGTCGACGCTGACCCCACAGCAGAGGCGACCTCGCCGATGCGCAGTTCCGTCATGGTGAGACAGTACGGCCTTGAAGTGTTCGAGGGTCAACGCGCGGCGCGAAGTTCACTCAGTCTTGACAACGCAACCTCCTCTTGTGCCCGACCGCTCAATTCGTGCATTCTTCTCCGCGCGGAGAAATGTTCATGTCGAACGCAGTTCGAGTCCTCGTCGTCGGTGCAGCACTCACGCTTGCGGCGTGCGCCGCGTTGCAGCAGCAGAAGTCGCAGCCGGTCCGAACCGATCAGGGGGACTTCAAGAATCTGAAGGTCCTGCCGCAGAACATCACACACGACGAGTTGGTCACCACCATGCGCGGCTTCACCTCGGCGCTCGGCGTCCGCTGCAATGGATGTCACGCCGCGATGGCAGGTCAGGAAAACAAGCTCGACTTCGCTTCGGATGCGAAAGACGAGAAGCGCACGGCGCGGACCATGATTCTCATGACGCGCAACATCAATACGAACTTCATCCCGAAGGTCGAGCGTGAGGCCGGCGAAATGGCGCAGCAGGTGAACTGCTGGACGTGCCATCGCGGCCACAAGCATCCCGAGGTAACGCCTCCGCCGCCGGCGCCTGAGCCGCGCCCCGGCGCCTAGTTCTCCTGCCGCGCAAAATGTCATCCCGGGCGTAGCGAGGGACCGGTGT
>JBBRMQ010000053.1:0-20541 GCA_038230775.1 Thermoanaerobaculia bacterium | reverse complement strand
GGTGATCGCCGAGCCGGTCTCCACCTGCGTCCAGGACACCTTGGCGTTCTTGAACGCCTTGCCGCGCTTGGTGACGAAGTTGAAGATGCCGCCTTTGCCTTCCTTGTCGCCGGGATACCAGTTCTGCACCGTTGAATACTTGATGGTCGCGTTGTCGAGCGCCACGAGCTCGACGACCGCAGCGTGCAGCTGGTTCTCGTCGCGCATCGGCGCGGTGCATCCTTCGAGGTAGCTCACGGTTGAGCCCTCATCCGCGACGATCAGCGTGCGCTCGAACTGACCGGTGCCCGCGGAGTTGATGCGGAAGTACGTCGACAACTCCATCGGACAGCGTACGCCTCTCGGGATGTAGCAGAACGAGCCGTCACTGAAGACCGCCGAGTTCAGCGTCGCGAAGAAGTTGTCTGTGTACGGAACGACGGAACCCAGATACTTGCGAACGAGATCGGGGTGGTCTTTGACCGCGTCGGAGAACGAACAGAAGATGATGCCGAGCTTCGCCAGCTCCGCCCGGAAGGTGGTCGCCACTGAAACGCTGTCGAACACCGCGTCGACCGCCACTCCGCTCAGACGCTTCTGCTCCTCCAGCGAGATGCCGAGCTTCTCGAACGTCGCGCGAAGCTCCGGATCAACTTCATCGAGCGAATTGAGTTTCTTCTTCTGCTTCGGCGCGGAGTAGTAGCGGATCGATTGATAGTCGATCTTGTTGTAGTGAACGTTCGACCACTCGGGCTCCTTCATCGTCAGCCAGTGACGGAAGGCCTTGAGGCGCCAGTCGAGGAGCCACTCGGGCTCGGCCTTCTTCGAGGAGATCAGCCGGACGATGTCTTCGTTCAGACCGGGAGGGGCGACGTCCGACTCGATGTCGGTGACGAACCCGTACTTGTAATCCTGATTCGCGAGTTGTTCGATCGTACTGCTCACATGGTCTCCATTGCCGCGAACATTTTCTTGTCGACGCTCATCGGCATCTCGCCTCGCGCCAGATCGGCGAGCGTGATCTGGTCGAATGCGGACTTGATCGCGCGGTTGATGCCCGACATGAACCGGCGTGACGGGCACGCGGTGCGAATCGAGCAGATGGCGCTGCCGGAATCGTTGGTGGACTCACACTCGACCAGGTCCCACGGCCCCTCGAGCAGATCGAGCAGCTGCCCGAGCGTGATGGCCGTGGGGTCGCCGGCGAAGGTGTAGCCGCCGGCCACGCCACGGCGCGACTCGACGAATCCGCCGTGATGCAGGGCCTTCAGCACTTTGGTGATCATCGGGAGGGGCAGATGGTAAAACTCGGCCACCTCCCGCGCGGACACCACTTCGCCCTGCTTCCGCGCCAGATACATCGTCGCGAGCAGGCCGTAATCCGTGAGTTTTGAGATCTTAAGCATCGTTGGGCGCGAAACTGTACCAGAGTGGTACTGATTGTCAACAGCTCGTTTCCGTCGTCTCTTCCGCGGGGCAAAATCCGGGCCCTCACTGGCACACAACATGCGACTTCAATCTTTCAAATGAACCGCAAGCGGATGCTCCTGATTGTGGCCCTGGCCCTCGCCTGCAGCCGCAAGACCGGCACGATGCAGCGAGGCCAGCAGCAGTACGACGTCGTGCAGGAGGGATCGGCCAGCGGGTCCACCTCCACGATCACCGCGCCGGGCGAAACGCCCGCGCCGTCGACGATGCCGCCGATCACCGACACGGCAGCCGATACCACAACGAACTTCACACTGCCGAACGCGGCTCCGACCGCGACATCAACCGCGCCGAGTACTGTCGCGAGCTCCTTCCCGACCACCCCGCCGCCCTCGTATGCCGAGCCGAAACCGACACCCGTGAAAACCACGGAGACGCGAACCGAGCCGTCTGCAGCGCCGATGTCGTCGAGCTCTACATCCGACTCGACCTCCACCGCCGCGCCCGAAGCGAACGCTCCGACGACGACGGCCACTGCTCCGCCATCGGCCGATCCGAAGCCGAAAGAAGCGCCGCCACCACCGACGCCTCCGCCCTCCACCGACACGACGGCAACCGGAACCCAGGGGCAGTAGTGCGCCTTCGGCGCGTTGTCGGTTGACAGTCGACGGAACCCCGGGCGCACGGTTTTCTCCGTCAACCGTTCACCGTCAACCGTCAACCGTCAACCGTCAACGCGCGCCGCGAGGCGCGCACAAGAAGGCGCGCACATATAATCCGCCGCCGATGGCGCGCATCTCATTTCAGGAGCTGATTCTTCGACTGCAGAGTTTCTGGGTCGAGCGCGGCTGCATGATCGAGACACCGCTCGATCTCGAAGTCGGCGCCGGCACGATGCACCCTGCCACGTTTCTTCACGTCCTCGGCCCCGAGCCGTGGAACGTCG
Organism: Thermoanaerobaculia bacterium; assembly: GCA_038230775.1. Taxonomy (GTDB): domain Bacteria; phylum Acidobacteriota; class Thermoanaerobaculia; order Gp7-AA8; family Gp7-AA8; genus JBBRMQ01. The sequence continues at coordinate 18,188 of JBBRMQ010000053.1, read as the reverse complement.
CGTATGTGCAGCCCTCACGTCGACCCGCCGACGGCCGGTACGGCGAGAACCCATTCCGGCTCGGCAAGCACTACCAGTTTCAGGTGATCCTCAAGCCCTCTCCGCTCGAAGTGCAGGCGATGTATCTCGACTCGCTGCGCGCCCTCGGCCTCGACCTGACACGCCACGACATCCGATTCGAAGAAGACAACTGGGAGTCGCCGACGCTCGGCGCATGGGGCGTGGGCTGGCAGGTCCTCCTCGACGGGATGGAGATCACGCAATTCACGTACTTCCAGCAGGCAGGCGGGATCGACCTCGCCCCGATCTCCGCCGAGATCACGTACGGCCTCGAGCGCATCACGATGTTCCTCTCACGAAAGAGCTCCATCTTCGACATCGAATGGGGTGGCGGCTTCGGGTACGGGCCGGTGCGGCAGCAGGACGAATTCGAGTTCTCGAAGTACTACTTCGAAGTCGCGGACGTCGATCTGCACTGGACGCTGTTCGAGCAGTACGAACGCGAAGCGCAGCGCTGCCTCGAAGCAAAGCTCGTTCTTCCCGCGTACGAATGGACACTGAAGTGCTCCCACGTTTTCAACACCCTCGATGCACGCGGCGCGGTCAGCGTGACCGAGCGCGTCGGCGTCATCAAGCGCGTACGCGATCTCGCGGTGGGCTGCGCCAATCAATACCTCGAAAGCCGTCGTGCCATGGGCTTCCCGCTTCTCCCTTCCAGCGAGGTCGCGTCGTAGATGGCCGAGTACTTTTTCGAGCTCCTGACCGAAGAGATTCCGGCGTGGATGCACGACGCCGCGCAGAACACCCTGCGCCAGCAGCTGGCCACGATCGTCACGGACCTGTCCGGAAACGCGGACTCGATCCGCATCAGCTCCACGCCTCGCCGCATTCTCTTCTTTCTGCCCGATGTTCCTGAACGCGAGGCCGACCGCGACGAAGAGGTCAAAGGCCCACCGCGAAAAGCAGCGTTCGACGCCGACGGAAAGCCCACACAGGCGTTGGCCGGGTTTCTTCGCAAGAACAGCGCTGCCGAGGCGGACATCATGGACGGCGGAGACTACGTGCGCATCCGCCGCCGTGTTGCCGGACGTTCGGCGGAATCGATTCTTCAACAGCGCGTGCCGCAGATCGTGCAGTCGTTGCGCTGGCCGAAGATGATGCGATGGGGTCAAGGCGAACACTCGTACATCCGCCCGATCCACGGCGTGGTGTCGATGTACGACGGCCGTCCGCTTGCGATCGAGATCTTCGGCATCGCGTCGACGAGCAGCACTGTGGGACATCGCACGCTTTCGCCAAAATCGATCGAGGTGACGACCTACAACGACTACGTGACGAAGCTGGAGCTTGCGAGCGTCGTCGTCGACGCCATGCGGCGCCGTCACGTGATGGCTGAGCGAGCACGCATCCTGGCCAACCAGGTCAACGGCGCTCCAGCGGTCGACGCGGCGATCTGGGGCCAGTGGCAGTACCTCACCGAGTATCCCGGCGTGCTGCGCGCCGAGTTCCGTGCCGAATACCTCGCGCTTCCCGAAGAAGTTCTGGTCACCGTCATGCGCGTGCATCAGAAGCAGCTTCCGATCCGGGATGCGAACCAGCGCCTGACCAATTCGTTTCTCGCGGTGATCGACAACGAAGCCGATCCCGACGGCAACGCCGCGTACGGCAACGCCTTCGTCACAAACGCGAGATTCGCTGATGCGAAGTTTTTCTACGACGTCGATCGCAAGATTCCATTGCGCGACCGGCGCGAATCGCTCACGCATTTGCAATTCCAGGAGAAGCTCGGCCACTACCTCGACAAAACAAAACGCATCGAAGCCATCGCCCGCGCCGTCAGTGAGGACCTCGGCCTCGATCCCAAAGACGCGGCCGACGCCGCCGGCATCTGCAAATGCGACCTCGGGACCGAGATGGTGAAGGAGTTCACCGAATTGCAGGGGCGCGTCGGCGGCATCTATGCCAGAGAAGAAGGCGCGAGCGAAGCTGTCTGGCAAGCCGTGTACGACCACTACCTCCCCGGCAACCTCGATGATCCGCTGCCGAGGAACATCACCGGCTGCATCGTTTCCCTCGCCGACAAGATCGATACTCTCACCGGTTTCTTCCGAATCGGAATGAAGCCGACCGGATCAAAAGACCCGTTTGCGCTGCGCCGCGCCGCGCAGGGCGTGGTGCAGATCCTGCTCAACCGCGACATGCGCCAGGTGAAGACCGGCATCGATCGTCTGATCGAGATCGCCGGCGGCAATGACGTTAAGGACGACCTGCTCGGGTTCTTCGCTGACCGCGTGCGCACGATCCTGGAGGCCTCCCAATACAACTTCGCGTATGACGAGATCGCTGCAGCGATGGAAGCCGGCTGGCAGTCATCACTCACGGATCTCGTCGATCGCATCGCCGCGGTGAAGTCGATCCGTGACGACGCCAACTTCCTTTCCATTCTCGACTCCGCCAAACGCATCGCGAACATCACCGAGGGGTTCACCGGCGGCGCAGTCCAGAACGCGAAGCTGGAAAACGACATCGAGCGGCGCCTCAACGTTCTGGCCGCGGAGGTTGGCGACCAGGTACGGGAGATGGTCAGTCAGCGGGAGTATCGCCGCGCCCTCGAGTCCTTCGCGGCCATGGCGCCGGAGCTCGAGACCTTCTTCGACGAGGTGATGGTCATGGTCGACGATGAATCGGTGCGACGCAACCGCATGTCTCTCCTGCGCAAGATCGGTGGCATTGCCTCCGGGATCGCCGACGTAACGAAGATCGTGGTCAACCGAGCCGAGTATCGCGCGTGAGACGCGGGCTGGTCGTGCTGCTTTGCGCGCTCGCGGCCGGCTGCGACAAACAACCGGCGCCGGAAGCTCCGCCGGCGCGCGCGACATCGACGATGCACTTTCACACCCTCGGCGAGAAACCGTTGGATGACACGATCGATCGCCTGAGCATCGTCTCCCTGGCGAGAGGCAACACGGTCGTTTCGAGGACGGGCGAGCTGATGCTCGATTCATCCGCGCTGCGCGCAATCGACGACGATCCGCAAACGGTATGGTTGCCGCCGCCGAACGACCTGCCCCAGAGCATGACGATCGCGCTGCCGGCACGGGCGCGGATCGATCGCGTCGGCATCCGAACCGACGAGACTCTTCCGGTCAAGCACGTGATGTTCGAGGGCTCGAGCGACGGAGTCACGTTTCGGGAGATCGCCACGATCGGGTCAAAAGAGACGATCGATCCGCAATGGTTCGACGTCCCGTCCTCCGAAGCGACGCACCTTCGCGTGACCATCGTGGATCGCGTCACGCCGGGACGCGAGGTTCGCATCCGGTCGATCCTCGTCGGCGGTTCGGAGCTGGAAGCTCCTCACCCCGGTGAGCTCGCCGGATGCTGGTCGCTGAACGACACGACCGCGCGATTCGAACGCCACGGATCGTCCGTGACCGGCGTGGCGACGATGGGGAAGATTCCGATGCAGCTCGACGGCGGCTTCGACGGACGCGGCTATCGATTCAACTGGACGCGCGGAAACGATTACGGATATGCGTTCGTCGCCGTGTCTCCTGACGGACGCCATTTCAACGCCATCGAATGGCATGAGGAAGCCATTCCTCTGTTCAACGGCGACTCGTGGTTCGGCGAGAAATCGCCGGCGTGCTCCACGCCGCCGATTGAGGCCGAGGAGCGCGAGCGCTACCTGCGCCGCGCCGGGCGTTATTCGTTGTTCGGAATCCGTTTCCACGAAGACGGCTCGATCGATCGCGAAGAGAGCGCGGACTCGCTGCGGTGGCTCGCGCGATTCTCGGCGAACAACCCGGTCCAACTCGTCGCGCACGAATTCCGGCGCGGCACGCCGGCGCAGAACCGGGCGATCGCGCAGCGGGAGCTCGTCGCGTTGCGCGCGGAGCTGGAGCGCGCCGGCGCGACGACGAACATCACCTACGTCGCCAAGGGCAGCGACGCGCCGCGACAGGAACCGGCGAGCGATGTTGCCCGCGCGCTCTACAGCACCGTGGACGTCGAGATTCGTAGATAATCGCGCGCGCCGTGTGTCATGCCGAGCCGCGAAGACGGCGAGGAATCCCCCGCGCACGTGCGACGAGCGCCTGGACGCGGGGGATCCTTCGCCGTCTTCGCGGCTCAGGATGACAGACCGTATGACGACGCCAAAGTACGTCTACTATTTCGGCGAAGGACATGCCGAAGGCAACGCCGGGATGAAAAACGTCCTCGGCGGCAAAGGCGCAGGCTTGGCCGAGATGACGAACATCGGCGTGCCGGTTCCGCCGGGCTTCACGATCTCGACTGCGGTCTGCACATACTTCTACGACCACGACCGGACGTATCCGCCGGAATTGAAGGCTGCGGTCGCCGAGAATCTGGCACACGTCGAAACGTCCGTCGGCAAGAAGCTCGGCGATGCCGCGAAGCCGCTTCTGGTGTCCGTTCGGTCGGGCGCTCGAGCCTCCATGCCCGGGATGATGGACACCATCCTCAACCTCGGCCTCAACGATCAGACGGTGGAAGGACTGGCGAAGTCATCGAAGGACGAGCGATTCGCGTTCGACTCCTACCGGCGGTTCATCCAGATGTACTCCGACGTCGTGCTGCAGATCGATAAGGAGCACTTCGAGCACGAGCTGTTCGCACTTCGGGATCGGGCCGGCGTGAAGACCGATGCAGAGATTCCCGCCGCTTCGCTTAAAGAGCTCGTAAATACGTATAAGAATATCGTTAGTAAAAACGGCAAGCAGTTTCCGCAGGATGTGAACGATCAGCTCTGGGGCGCGATCGGTGCCGTGTTCCTCTCGTGGAACAACCAGCGCGCGATCACCTACCGGAAACTCAACGGCATTCCCGGCGACTGGGGAACCGCGGTCAACGTTCAGTCGATGGTCTTCGGAAACATGGGAGACGACTGCGCGACCGGTGTGGCCTTCACGCGCAACCCGTCCACGGGCGAGCATCGTTTCTACGGCGAGTACCTGCCCAACGCGCAAGGGGAAGACGTGGTCGCCGGCATCCGCACGCCGATGCCGATCTCGCAGGCGCAGGTCGCGGGCGACGAGAAATCGCTCGAAGCCACGATGCCGAAGGTCTACGCACAACTGGAAGACGTCTACAAGAAACTCGAGGGGCACTATCGCGACATGCAGGACATCGAGTTCACCATCGAGTCCGGCAAGTTGTATTTGCTCCAGACGCGCACCGGCAAACGAACCGGATTCGCCGCGGTGAAAATCGCGTGCGACATGGTCGACGAAAAGCTCATCGAGCCCCGCGAGGCCGTCGCACGCGTGGAAGCGAATCAGATCACCCAGCTTCTGGCGCCCGTCTTCGACGCCAAGGAAAAGGCGAAGGCGGTCAACGGCGGGCGTGTGTTAGGCCGCGGACTTCCCGCAGGACCCGGTGCCGCTGCCGGCCGGATGGCCTTCAGCGCGGCGAAAGCCATCGAGATGGCGAAGGACGGCCCGGTCATCCTCGTCCGCATCGAGACGTCTCCCGAAGACATCGCCGGCATGCACGTCGCCGCCGGGATTCTGACCACACGCGGTGGACTGACGTCGCACGCCGCCGTGGTCGCACGCGGAATGGGTCGCTCCTGCGTCGTCGGCGCCGGCTCGCTGCGCATCGACTACAACCGCGGCGAGATGCGCTCCGAAGGCCACGAGGCGCTGGAGGAAGGCGACTGGATCTCGATCGACGGATCGACGGGCGAAATCATCAACGGACAGATCCCGACGCGTCCCTCCGAAGTTCTTCAGGTCCTTCTCGAAGGATCGATGAAGCCGGAGCAATCGGAGATCTATCGCAACTTCGATCGACTGCTGAAGTGGGCCGACGAGATCCGCACCATGGGCGTGCGCTCGAACGCGGACACGCCGCAGGACGCCCGCGTGGCGCGGTTGTTCGGTGCACAGGGCATCGGCCTCTGCCGCACGGAACACATGTTCTTCGCCGAGGAGCGGATCCTGCGCGTGCGCGAGATGATCCTCGCGCGCAACGAGGCCGGACGCCGCCAGGCGCTCGATCAACTGCTGCCGTTCCAGAAGGCGGACTTCGAGGGCATCTTCCGGGAGCTGGCCGGAATGCCGGTCACCGTCCGCCTCCTCGATCCGCCGCTGCACGAGTTCCTGCCGCAGACCGAAGGACAGATCTCGTCGATGGCGCGCGATATGGGTTGGGGCTTCGTCGAGCTGCGGGCCAAAGTCAATCAGCTCCACGAGGTCAACCCGATGTTAGGCCACCGCGGCTGCCGCCTCGGCATCACCTACCCGGAGATCTACGAGATGCAGGTCCGCGCAATCTACCAGGCGGCTTGTGATGTGAAAAAAGACGGCGTCGATGTCTTTCCGGAAGTGATGATCCCGCTGGTCGGAACGATCAAGGAGCTGCAGATCACCGCCGAGATGGCGCGCCGCGTCGCCGCCGAGGTGACGCAGGAGCGCGGGATTGCCGTCCCGATTGTGGTGGGGACGATGATCGAGATTCCACGCGCCGCGCTCATCGCCGATCAACTGGCAACCGTCGCGGAGTTCTTCTCGTTCGGCACGAACGATCTGACGCAGATGACGTTTGGCTACTCGCGCGATGACGCCGGAACGTTTCTTCCCGAGTACGTGGAGAAGAAGATTCTGCCGAAGGATCCGTTCGAGTCGATCGACCAGGAAGGCGTCGGACAACTCGTCCGCGTCGGCACCGAGCGCGGACGCGGCGCGAACGCCAAGCTCAAAGTTGGCGTGTGCGGCGAGCATGGCGGCGATCCAGATTCCATCCGCTTCTTCCGGACCTGCGACCTCAACTACGTGTCGTGTTCACCGTACCGCGTGCCGATTGCGCGGCTCGCTGCAGCACAGGCCGAGCTCGATTTCAAACACTACGAAGGCTGATCGCCCTCTTCACGTTTCTCTTTGAAATGGTGGTACGCCCAGACTCCGAGCCCCACGACGACGAGAACGAGCAATCCCCACTTTTCGATATGGGCCGCCTTGCCCAGAAGCCCCTCGACCGCGCGGCCGAAGTAATACCCGGCACAGCCGATGATCACGGCCCAGACGGCGCAGGTGAACGCCTCGTAGATCAGGAACTTGATCGTCGAGATCTTGGAGATCCCGATGATGACGGCGCACGTCACGCGCAATCCGTAAAGCCATTGGGTGATGAAGATCGCGGGCGCACCGTAGCGCTCGAACAAGCGGATGCCTTTTCCGAAGTGCTTCTTCATCTTCGGAAACTTGTCGAGTAGTTTCACGCCCTGCTTGCGACCGAGGAAAAACCAGAAGACGTGTCCGCAGTAGGAACCCGCGAACGCCGTCGCGATCACCAGCGCCAGCGTCAGGTAGCCTCGCTCCGCGAAGAAGCCGGCCATGACCAGAATCGTTTCCCCTTCGAGGAAAGTGCCGATGAACACGGCGAAATAGCCGAATTTCTGCAGAAGCAGCTCAGCCTGCATTCACCAGCCCAGGTTGCAAGATTCGGGGGCGATTCTGAAATTTGCCCGGGGAGCGTAACATTGTCCTAAGCATCGGAGGCCACATGAAAGCGACCCTTTTGACCAGCGCGCTCGCGCTTTGTGCCATCACGGCAGTTGCTGCAGACCCGCAGCCGCAGGCACCTCCGCCGGAGCCGACGCACCCGGTGTCGCAACAGACGTTGTCCGCCCCGGCGACGAGTCTCAAGCAGGATTCACCGCTCGTCGCCGCCGCGAAACGCGCCGGCCGCCTCGGCAAGAAACCGACGTCCGTCATCACGAACGACACGCTATTGAAGACCGGTGGTCACTTCACGACCACGCAGTACCAAGACCCTCTCCCGAACCCGAAGGCGGCCGCCGGCCAGGCTGGCGCGACGGATGCGCCGATCACGACGAACAATGCACCGGCTCCTGCCACGGCTCCTCCGGCAGACGCCGCGAAGAAAGCGGCCGATCAGAAGGCTGCGAAAACCGCGAAGGCGGCGGCAAAGCGCGCCGGTTCCGACTACTACGGCGAGAGCGTCGAAAACGTCAACGAAGACCCCGCCGCGCAGGAAGGCGCAATGCGTCCGCCAACCACACCGGGGCCGGCGAGGGCGCCAAAGCCGACTTCGGCCCCAGCGCCTCCGCGACCGCCGTCAGAGTAAGTCCGCGCCCATCAAGCGTGGCGCCGCATGTACTTGGTGCGCCGAGGATTTTCACCAGCGGAGCGAGGCGGCGCAACCCAATCGATCGGGCGAAAACCGCGCGTGGTTCGCTGACCCACGCGGAAGGGTAAGAGTCGTTTCATCAGACGAAGCATTGTCGGCCTCCTGCACTCACAAACGGCAAACGCGAAGCCACCAATAAACGTTTGAGAATCAGCGATTTACCGCGCTGCTTCCGCCTTGAGAGAGCGCGACATCAAACGCTGGATCGCGAGGCGCGGAGACTCTTTTTCGTAGAGTACGTGGTAGATCTCGCGCGTGATCGGCATCTCGATCGAATTCCGCTCGGCAAGCTCCTTCGCCGACTTCGAAGTCTTGACACCTTCAGCAACGTGTCTCGTCTCGCTCAGGATCGTCTCCAGCGATTGACCCTTCCCAAGGGCCACGCCTAGGCTGCGGTTGCGCGAGAGGGCGCCAGTGCAGGTCAGGACAAGGTCTCCCATCCCGGCGAGGCCAGCGAACGTCTCCGGCCGCCCTCCGAGTGCCACGCCGAGTTTCGTGATCTCGTGCAGACCACGGGTTACCAGCGCTGCGTTGGTGTTCGAGCCCAGCCCGAGTCCCTCCAGAACGCCGGAGGCGATCGCGATGACGTTCTTGAGCGATCCCGCGAGCTCGACGCCGACGACGTCGGTCGAGTTGTAAACGCGAAACGACGTGCAGGACAGCAGGCGCTGCACCTCCTCGGCGAACGCCCCATCGCTGGCGGCAACAACCGCGGCGGTAGGGTCACCGCGCGCGGTCTCGAGCGCGAATGTCGGCCCCGACAGCGTCGCAAAGGCCGCCAGCGAGTCGCCGAGCACCGCCGACGAGATCTCCGACATCCGTTCGAGACTCTCGTTCTCGATGCCTTTGGTTCCGGAGATCACTTTGACGGGCCGCCCCACCAGCTTCCTGATGTCGAGCAGAACACGCCGGAAGTGATGGCTGGGCACGATCATGAGGAGCACGTCGCTGAACGCCACCGCCTCCGCGAGAGAGCTCGTTGCGTGAATCGAATCCGGCAGCGCGATTTGCGGCAGGTAGACGGGGTTGACGCCGCGATCGCGGATTCCTTCCGCGACGCGCGCATCGTGCGCCCACAGCGTGACTTCATGACCGCAGCGCGCGACGACGGCTGACATCGCGGTGCCGAAGGATCCTGCGCCGATGATGGAGATCTTCATCAATCGCTCTTCGTTTCACCCATGCGCCTCTCGCTTCCCTGCGTGAGACGCGCGATGTTGGAGTGATGCTTCACGATGATCAGCATCGCGATGAGGATGCTGACGACGATCGTCCAGAACGATGCGTGCGAGAGGAACCGGAAGAAGACGGGGATCGACGCCGCGCTCAACATCGACGCCAGCGAGACAAAGCGTGTGGAGAGCAGCACGATCAGGAAGACGATCGCGCCCGCGAGAACCGTCAGCGGATCGAGCGCCAGGAATGCTCCGGTCGCCGTCGCCACTCCTTTGCCGCCGTGAAATCGCAGCCAGACCGGAAACATGTGTGCGAGAACCGCGATCAGACCGGCGAGCGCGATCCAGAACGCTCGCGAGTGCCACGGTGTCGCTGAGGCGCCGTACACCAGTGGCCACTGCGGCTGGCCGGTGATCCATCGCGCGAACTGCACCGCGGCGAAACCCTTCGCGATATCCAGAAGGAGCGCGATCACGCCGGGCGCCTTGCCGAACGTTCGCGCAACGTTTGTCGCTCCCACGTTGCGGCTGCCGAGCTGGCGAATGTCCGCGCCAGCGAACAACTTCACCACGAGAAAACTGAACGGGATCGATCCGATCATATACGCGCCTGCAATGAGGGCGAACGGAAGCATGGACGCAGTTTATCCCGCGCCCTCAGCGGTGCCGGTGGAGTAGCGATTCGTCCGGTGCGCGTTGGGTGTTCGCGGTGCCTCCCGCAAACACCGGTTCCTCGCTACGCTCGGAATGACACTCTTGGTGTCGTCATGAATCACACCGCGCGCCTAGCGTCATCGGCGGTCCTTGTCATCCCGAGCGTAGCGAGGGACCGGTGTGGGTGGGTGGTTCGTCGTGCCTCCCGCCCACACCGGTTCCTCGCTACGCTCGGAATGACAGTCACACCCCTTCGAACGCGTTCTCGAGATCGGCGATCAGGTCCTCGATGTCCTCGATCCCGACTGAGATCCGGACGAGACCGGACGTGATGCCGAGCCGTTTGCGATCCTCGACCGGGACCGAGGCGTGGGTCATCGTCTCGGGATGCGAGATCAACGTTTCGACGCCGCCGAGGGATTCGCCAAGGGAGCAGAGGCGGACGCGGTTGAGGAACTTCGCGGCGTTGTCCTTCGATCCGAGATCGAACGAGATCATCGCGCCGAAACCGTTCATCTGTTTCTTCGCCAGTTGATGCTGAGGGTGATCGGGCAGGCCGGGGTAGTAGATCTTCTTCACCTTCGCGTGATGCGAAAGATAGCTGGCCATCGCCATCCCGTTCTCTTCGTGGCGTTTCATGCGCACGGCGAGCGTCTTCACGCCGCGGAGAACGAGGAACGAATCGAACGGCGAAAGGATCGCGCCGACCGCGTTCTGCAGAAAACCGATCTGTTCGGCGATCTCGTCGGAGTTCGATATGACGACGCCGCCGACGGAGTCGGAGTGCCCGTTGAGAAACTTCGTCGTGGAGTGAACGACGATGTCGGCGCCGAGCTCGATCGGGCGCTGCAGATAGGGCGAGCAGAATGTGTTGTCGACGACGACCAGCGCGCCACCCTGGTGCGCCACCTTCGAGCAGGCGGCGATGTCAGTGAGCGTCATCATCGGGTTGGTCGGCGATTCGAGGAAGACGATCTTCGTATTCGGTCTCATCCCCGCGCGAACGGCGTCGGCCTTCGATGAATCGACGTAGGTGAACTGCAGCCCGAACTTCTCGCACACGCGCTTGAACAGACGATACGAGCCGCCGTACAGGTTCTCGCCGGCGACGACGTGGTCGCCCGCCGTCAGCATGCGGAAGACCGTGTCGGTCGCCGACATGCCGGACGCGAAGCAGTGGCCGTGTTTGCCGCCTTCGAGCGCCGCGAGGTTCGCTTCCAGGACGGACCGCGTCGGGTTCTTCGTCCGCGCGTACTCGTAGCCTTTGTGCTCGCCGAGCTTCGGCTGCACGTAGGTCGAGGTCTGGAAAATCGGATAGGTCACCGCTCCGGTGACGGGCTCCGGCTCCTGGCCGGCGTGAATGCAATCGGTGGAAAAACCCATTGATCGTGTCCTATAAATTAAGAATTTCGAATGAAGAATGGCGAATGAAGAATTCTGCATTCTTCATTCGAGATTCGAACTTCGAACTTCACTTGACCCACTTCGTAAAGATACCCTTCGACATGTAGCGCTCGGCGGCGTCGGGGATCAATGTGACAACACGCTTACCGACGCCGAGTTTTTGCGCCACCTGCAACGCCGCGGCGACATTCGCGCCGCCGGAGCCGCCGGACAATATTCCTTCTTCCTTTGCCAGGCGTCCGACCATCTGAAACGCCGGCTCGTCGTAAATCTGGATGATCTCGTTCGCCAGCGAGAGGTCGAGCACCGGCGGGATGAATGTCGAAGCGCCGATTCCTTCCACCTCGTGCGGTCCTGCTTCGCCGCCCTTGAGGATCGATCCCTGCGGCTCGACGACCGCGCAGTAAACGTCGGGCGATTTCTCGCGCAGAAACTTCGCCACACCAGTGAACGTTCCGCCGGTGCCGGCGCCGGCGACATACGCATCCACTCTTCCGTCCATCTGTTCGTAAATCTCGGGGCCGGTGGTCTCGAAATGCGAGTCGGTATTGAAATGATTGACGAACTGCTGCGGGATGTAGGAGTTCGGAATCGATTTCTGCAACTCTTCCGCTTTCGCGATGGCGCCCTTCATGCCGTCGTCCTTCGGCGTCAGATGCACTTCTCCGCCTAACGCGCGCATCACCTCGCGCTTCTCGATGGAGAAATTCTCGGGCACGCAGAGCAGCACGCGATACCCCATCTGCACGCCGGCGAGCGCGAGACCAATGCCCGTGTTGCCTGCCGTCGGCTCGATGATCGTTCCGCCGCGCTTGACCAGACCGGCACGTTCGGCGCGCTCGATCATCCCGACGCCGATGCGGTCTTTCACCGATCCGCCTGGACTCAGGTACTCGAGTTTCACGAAGAGCGCCGGATGAATGCGGGTCAACTGCACCATCGGCGTGTTGCCGATGAGGTCGAGAATACTGGTCACCGGCGGAAGGAGGGGGCGCAAAGCGCGCGGATTCTAGCCCAAAAAGAAAACGGCCGGCGGTGAGGCCGGCCGTTCCAGGGAAGTTGATCGAAGGTTTAAGCCCAGCTGCTGGAGCGGGTCTGCGTGCGGCGCTGGTTGTAGCAATCGCGGCAATAGACCGGCTTTCCGCTCACCGGAGTGAACGGGACTTCGGTGGTGACGCCACAGCTGTCGCATGTGACGCTGACCATCGTGCGCTCGCGACCACCGCCGCCGTTGCCATCGCGGGACATCTTGCGCTTGTCGCGGCAATTCTTGCAGCGCTTCGGCTCATTCGTGAAACCACGTTCTGCGTAGAAGGCTTGTTCGTTTTTGCTGAAAATGAATTCCTGGCCGCAATCGGCGCAGTTCAGCGATTTGTCATTGAATGTGTCCATGAACCATTGATCTCCTAAAACTGAGTTGAAATTGTTGCCGCAGCGCAGAACACTACGCGGGGTGCCGCGACTCTCAACCCCGCCAAAAATGGTTTTACGACTGAACCGATTTGACCAGCCTCCTTCCGACCAAAAAAGCACACCGATCCCCGAACGCGCGCCGCTGTCTGTGGTTGTGTCCGATTGGAATCGTTAGGCTGGGTTTTAGCATAGATGTCTAGTCAAGGCAACGAATTGCGGGCAACTCAAAATAAGAATGTCAAGGTGTTGACCACTTTTGACTGATCAAAAAATTCGCATCGGACCCGCCGGCTGGAGCTACACCGATTGGGAGGGTACGGTGTACCCGAAACACGGTTCCAGATTTGACCACTTGGCGTATCTCGCGCAGTTTTTCGACACCATCGAGATCAACTCGCCTTTCTATCGGATCCCTCCTCCCACGCACTCGAAGAGCTGGGTCCGGCGCGTGGCCGCAAACCCTGACTTCCGGTTCACGACGAAAATCTTTCGCGGCTTCACCCACGAAGACGCCGACCTCGGCGCCGACGACGTGAAGGCCTTTCGCAATTACCTCGACCCTCTGGCCGAGGGGGACAAACTTGGCGCGGTGCTCCTGCAATATCCCTGGAGCTTCAAGAACACACCGGAGTCCATCAACAAGCTCGATCAGCTCTTTCGCAACTTCAGCGGCTACCCGCTGGCTCTTGAAGTGCGGCACTCGTCGTTTCAGAACGACGAGTTCGTCGCCTTTCTCGCCGATCGCAACGTCTCGTGGGTAAACGTCGATCAGCCGATGTTCGCCGACAGCGTGAAGCCTTCCGACACCGTGACGGGGTCGGTAGCGTACGCGCGATTGCACGGCCGCAACTACGAGAAGTGGTTCGCACACGACGAGTCGTGGGAGCGCTACAACTATCTTTACTCGAAAGAGGAGCTGAAGCCGTGGGTCGATCGCGCGCGTGCGATGGCGAGGGAGAAGGAGGCGTACATCATCACCAACAACCACTTTCGCGGGCAGGCGATCGTCAATGCGGTCGATCTGCAGGATGCGTTGGGGCAATCGCCGGAAGTTCCGCCGCAGCTCCGCGAAATTTACGGCGATCGTGTTATGTCATCCCGAGCGTAGCCAGTGTGGGGCCATCCTCTGACTGGCCGGCCAGCCGGAGGGCTGGCCCCACACTGGCGCTCAGGATGACAGCGAGCTCTTCTCACCTCGGCATGACACAACAACGCAAGAAGCGCATGGTCGGAACGGCCGGCCACATCGATCACGGAAAAACCGCGTTGGTTCGCGCGCTGACGGGCATCGACACCGACCGCCTCCCTGAAGAAAAACGGCGCGGCATCACGATCGACCTCGGCTTCGCGAGCTGGATGAACGACGAATACCAGATCGGCTTCGTCGACGTGCCGGGTCACGAGCGCTTCGTGAAGAACATGCTCGCAGGCATCGGCGGCATCGACAGCGTTCTTCTCGTCATCGCTGCGGACGAATCGATCAAGCCTCAGACACGCGAACATTTCGCCATCTGCAAACTCCTCGGCATCCGCACCGGCCTGGTGGCGTTGACGAAGAGCGACCTCGTGGAGAGCGACATCCTCGACCTCGTGCGGCTCGAAGTCGAGGAGCTGGCCGCCGGAAGTTTTCTCGAGGGCAAACCGATCGTGCCGGTCAGCAGCGTGACCGGGCAGGGCCTCGATGATCTCCGCGCCGCGATTCTGCGATCGGTCGCCGAAGTCGGTGATCGCGACGCCACCACGCGCACATTCCGGCTACCGATCGATCGCGTGTTCACCATGAAAGGGTTCGGTTCCGTGATCACCGGCACCACCTTCTCCGGCAGCGCCGCCATCGACAGTGAGGTCGAGGTGCTGCCGAGCGGCGATCGCAGTCGTGCACGTGCGATTCAGGTTCATGGCGAACCGCGGGACGTCGCCTCCGCCGGCGAACGGACGTCGATGAACCTGGCGGACATCCCGCTCGAGAAGCTGCATCGCGGACATCAGATCGTTGCGCCGGGCACGCTCCGCACATCGCAGATCGTGACGGCGAAGCTCACCCTGCTCAGCGATGCGAAGCCGCTGAAGGATCAGACGCGCATTCGCTTCCATCATCTCGCCAGCGAGTTGTTAGGCAACGTCCGCTTCGTGGACGAGACCGAGGAGCTGAAGCCGGGGCGGGAGGCGTTCGTGCAGGTACGTCTCGAGTCGCCCGTCGTCGCCGTCGCCGGCGACCGCTTTGTCATCCGGCGCTATTCGCCCTCGCTGACGATCGGCGGCGGCGTGATCGTCGACGCTCATCTTCCGAAGCTGAGTCGCAAGACGCGCCCCGAGCTGTTGCACACCCTGGCCGCGGGAACGCTCGCGCAGCGCGTCGAACTGATGGCGAAGCTGGAGGGTCTGCGCGGGGTCACCATCCGGGAGATTCAGGCGCGGACCGGCATCAAGGTCAGCGCCCTCCCGCGCGACTTCAATCTGATCCGGATTGCACCCGATCGATGGATCCATCCGGACCTGGTCACCGACTTCAGGCGCCGCGCGATGGAGTTTCTCGACGCCTATTTCAAGGAAAACAGGATGGCGACGAATGTCCCGAAAGGGGAGTTCGTCCAGAAACTCGTTCCGCGCGCGGACGCCGCCATCATCGATTTTCTGCTCCGCGATCTCAGCGCCGAGAAAATCATCACGGTCGAAGGCGACGCGCTCGACATTCCGGGACGATCGAAGAAGTTAGGCGGAGCGGAGGGAGAGTTGGCGAGAATGATCGAAATGCGGTTCGCCGACGCCGGCCTGCAGCCGCCGCCCGTCTCCGAACTGATCAAGGCCATTCCCCAGAAGCCCCGCGTGATCGAAGGCGTCATCAGCTTTCTCGTGAAACGCGGGACGCTCGTCCGCCTGGCGGACGGCGTGTACCTGCACCAGACCGCCATCGATGCGGCGCGCCAGCGCATGGCCGAGCGCAAGGGAACGACGATCGACGTCGGTCAGTTCAAGGAGTTTTTTGGACTG
Source organism: Thermoanaerobaculia bacterium (assembly GCA_038230775.1). Taxonomy (GTDB): domain Bacteria; phylum Acidobacteriota; class Thermoanaerobaculia; order Gp7-AA8; family Gp7-AA8; genus JBBRMQ01. Next base: position 2,376 of record JBBRMQ010000053.1, on the reverse strand, counting down.
TCGAGGAAGATTGCGATCCCGCTGCTGGAGTTCTTTGACTCGGCGGGCGTGACGAAGCGGGTGGGCGACCAGCGGCAGGTGCTTTGATTTCTCTGTAGTCAACGCCGACGTTGAGCCACGACTGCGGTACATCTTTCTCCTGCACGCTGACGACCGTCCGGTCGACCATCATCTTCGTCTTCCCGTACGGCAACTCGGCGCGATCAACGAGAGGGAATCCTTTCATGTCGATGAACGCGTCGTCGATCGCCTTCATCATCGGCGCGAAGGATGACGCCGACCCGTCGCTCACCTGCATCACCGCGAACAGATTGGACGGGATCGAAGGATGTTCGCCGATCCACAGCTCGCGTTGGTACGCACCGGCGCGGATCAGCGACTGTGAAGTGTTGATCCCCTGCAGGACGCGATGTGCGCCCGTCGCAACGATCTGCGCACGCGGCGTGTGATCCGGAAGCTCGCCCCGATCGGCGGCCCGCCGTTTCTGCACCAGAGAGACGATCGATTCGGTCCGGTATGTCTTCGCGATCTCGTCGACGAACATCACGTTGTTATGCTTGAAGTCGAAGAGACGCCAGCCATCGACCTCGTTCATGCTGCGCGCGCGGCCGTCGGCGATCACGATCTGGTGTGTGTACGTCTTGTTGGCTGGCTGCAGCGCGGTCTGCATCGTGATGACGGTGGCGCGAATCTGCGGCTCACCGCGGGCGATGACCTTCGCGCGCTGTGCGGGCTTGTTGCAGGCAATGCAAACCAGGAGCGCGGCGAGAGCCGCTATTCCTTTGCGTCGTACCACGAACGTCCCCACCCCGTATCGACCGCCAGCGGGACCGCGAGCGGAAAGATGTTCTCCATGGTCTCCTTCACGATTCCGGCCACCTTGTCCACCTTTGCCTCCGGTGTCTCGATGACGATCTCGTCGTGGACCGTGAGGAGCATCGCCGCGTCGGTCCCCAGGTTCTCGTCGAGCGCGATCATGGCCAGTTTGAGGATGTCCGCGGCGGTGCCCTGAATCGGCGCATTCGTAGCCATCCGTTCCGCGTTGCCGCGCACGGTGAACGATTTGTTGTGGATCTCGGGGATGTAACGGACGCGTCCGAAAAGCGTCGTGACCTTGCCGCTGCTTCGCGCTTCCTCCAGCGTGCGATCGAGATACTCCTGAATTTTCGGATAGCGGCCGAAGTACGCCTCGATGAAATCCTTCGCCTGCCCGGTCGGGATGTTCAGCTCATTCGACAGTCGAAAGGCCGACATCCCGTACAGCACGCCGAAGTTGATCGTCTTCGCCGCCCGCCGCTGCTCGACGGTCAGCTGATCTTCCGGAATGTTGAACATCTTCGACGCGGTCGCACGATGGATGTCTGCACCGCGGGCGAAGGCCTCGATGAGAGACGCGTCCTGCGAGATGTGCGCGAGGATGCGCAACTCCACTTGCGAGTAGTCCGCGGCAAACAACACGTTGCCCTGGTCCGCGACGAATGCCCGTCGGATCTGGCGGCCCTGCTCGGTGCGAATCGGAATGTTCTGCAGGTTTGGATCGGAGGACGAGAGACGCCCGGTCGCCGCCCCCGCCTGGTTGAACGACGTATGCACGCGGCCGTCGCCGGCGACGAGCTGCGGCAGCGCATCGATGTACGTGGACTTCAGCTTGTGAAGCTCACGGTGACGAAGAATGAGCTGCGGGACTGCAAACCCATGACCGGCCAGCTCCTCGAGCACATCGACGGAGGTCGATGAGGCCTTCGTCCCTTTCGTCTTCTTGATGACGGGGTATTGCAGCTTCTCGAACAGGATCTGCGCGAGCTGTTGCGGAGAGTTGATGTTGAACTCCATTCCCGCTTCCGCGTAGATGTTCTTTTCCAGCGCGGCGAGCTCGGTCCCCATGGCGTTCGACATCTGCCGCAGCAGCGGAACGTCGATGCGGATCCCGCGCTGTTCCATGCGCGCGAGGACCGGGATCAACGGCACCTCGATCGAGTCGTAGATCTTCACGAGCTCCGCGTCGCGGTGCAGCTCGGGCTCGAGCACGTCTTTCAGCGCCATCGTGACGTCGGACTTCTCGCCCAGGTATTGGTGGTACGGACCGACTGCCGACGCACCGAGCTCGTGGTCGAGTGCAAAGAGCGGCGCGGTCTTCGTCACATCCTTGCGAGTGATCACGTCGAGTCTGAGGCGATCGCGCGCGACGTTCGGCAGACTATGGCTCGGCAGACCGGGATTGATCACGTACGAGATGATCATCGTGTCGGCGAAACGCTTCGGCAACGGCCAGCCGTTCGCGGTCAATCGGCGCATCTGCATCTTCGCGTCGTGTGCAACGAAGAGCCGGTCGCTGGCGAACAATCGCCGCAGCTCTTCGGCGACCTCCGGGGTGCC